>CAZQEN010000054.1:0-28290 GCA_964591605.1 uncultured Planctomycetales bacterium | reverse complement strand
TCAGGTATCCCAGGATGACCGATACGGCCGCGGCGATGATGTTCATCACGGCCACCCGGCCGTGGCGGTTCATGCCCGCCAGGATGTTGACCGCGGGTTGTCGCACCATCTCGAAGAGGTGGGCCGCCGCCAGAACGGCCAGCAGCATCCCGCAGCGGTAGTGAGCACCCATCCACAGCTCCAGGATCGGGTCCGCCATGATGGCCAGAAAGAGCACCATCGGAAGGGCAAGATACGCCGCGAAACGAGTGGTGTTCACCAGGAAACTGCGCAGCTCGGCCAGTGCTCCGGTCGCCTGCATGGAACTCGCAGTCGGCGTCAGGACCAGTGCGAACTTGTTAACCAGAGTCTGGGCATGGAGCACCAGGGCCTTGGGACGCGAGAAGACCGCAACACTGGCCGGCCCCAGATACGCCGCCACCAGGATGCTGTTGGTCTGATACATCAGCACCCGCCCCAGCGAGTTCAGAACCGTCTTGAGGCCATAGAGCAGCGCCGCTCGGGCATGATGCCACTCGGCCAGTCGCAGCGCGACCCGCAGCTCCGGACAGACGCGCCGGGCCAGGACGGCCCGCACCAGCTCAGTCAATACCGTAGTGACCAGGTATGTGACGGCAAGACCGCGTAACCCCCACCCCGCCAAGAGCGCAAGGATGCCCAGCCCCACGGATGTGGCATAAGAGCCCGCGTTCAGGAAGTTGTGCAGATCCCAGCGGTGGCAGCCGGTCATCACGCCCACGTAGGGGTTGAACCACATCTGGATCGCCAGCGCCGCCCCCAGGCAGAGCACCACCGTCCGAATCTCGGATCTCTGGGTTGACAATCCCGGATTGACAAGCGATGGAGCATACCAGGACAAAACCGCGGTACACGCCAGCACGATCGTGGCCACAATGCACTGGATCGCTACCACGGACGAGACCATGGCGCTGGTCGCACGGTGATCCCCTGCCGCGCGGTATCTGGCGACGTAGCGGTTGACGGAGGAGCCCACTCCCAACTGGGCCAGGCCAAGGTAGCTCACCAGAGACCAGCCGAAATCCCAGATGCCCAGTGCGGTCTGACCGATGCTCCGGTCAATCAACCGGGGCATCAGGAATCCACCGATGATGAAAACGCCGTAGCTCGCCCAGCTCGTCGCGACGTTCCAGGCCACGCGATGACGCCCGGTCAGATCGGGCTGTTTCGTCTCCGGGTGCTCCGGCGGACAAATCGCTGGATTCAGAACTTCAGGGACTTCATTCATAGCCGTATTGCCGGTTCGCGACTCCTGCGACTGCTTCAAATTCCTTCAGTGCTGGCACGCTCATGGCCTCACGCCATCGCTTGTCCAGACTGACCGTGGAGCTCGTATCCAGCCGCATCCCGTTGCCGATGACGTGGGCGGAAGTGCTGCGGAATTCGGTCTTTCGCTGTATGGGATCGAGATCCAGGAACCGCAGCACATTCTCCAGCGTGGCCTCGGTGTCGGTGCAGACCTGTTCATACCGGACCTGAATCCAGCGGTGAGGGGGGAGGCATCTCAGTATATTCTCCGCTTCTTCGTTGCTGCGCCGCCACTCACGCGCACCGGCGCGGATGGGCCGGCCCTCCTCGCACCACTGATCGCCATTGCCGCCATGCCGCAGCGCCGGGTCGCGGGCGTCTGCCAGTTCGTGCGGCCGGGAGTATGTGGCCGCCACGGCTCGGCCATCCCGGACCAGGTGGATTACCTTCACATCGAGCTCAGGAATCGCCAGCAGATACTTGAGCCGCAGGCCGACCTTGGAGGAATCCACCACGATCTTCGCGCCGGTGAGGTCCAGGAGCGATTGAACCAGCGCCAGGTTGCGCGCCTGGATTGCCGGCAGCGCCTTGCGCCAGGCGGGCGAGCACCAGAGCGCCGCATCCCGCAGCCGCTCGAGGACCGGCCCGCGGTGCAGCGGTCGCAGGAGCCGGCGCGTGTAGGAGGTGCTGCCCGAGCCAAGGTCGGTGCCGGCGTGGGTGATGTCAAAGTCATACCCGCGCGCCGCCATCGCTTCGCGCACGCGCGCCCAGAAAGGGCAGTGTTTGATCAGCTCGCGGCACGAGCAGCGATAACGGTTCGGGGCGCCCAGCGAGGTGGCCTTGAGCTCTCCGACCGTGCAAACTTGCGGGTGCGCCCCCAGCAGCATGGCCAGCAGCGTTGAACCCGAATGGCTCGCCGCCAGGATGTAGGCCAGGCGCGGCTTCATCGGCGCAGCTCCGCAAGTCGCGAGGCGCCGACGCCCGCGAACGCAGGACGCGGCGGCCGCCAGACGACCTGTGAGGCGGGCAGCGGCATCGACGATCGCACCAGAGCGAGCCGCATCGTCAGGCCCATGGCGACCCACATCCCCAGTGCCCCCTCGCGTGGATAGAACGTCTGGCTGCCCATGGCCGCCACCAGGAACGCCAGCATCAGGGCGCAGGTCATCCCCCCCGCCGCCTCGAACAGCGGGCTGCGATGGTCACGGAACAGGATCATGGCCTGTCCGAGCAGGAGGACATAGAACGGCATGACCAGCAGGAAGCCGACAACCCCGTTGTCCAGGAGGAGTTCGAGATAGGCGTTGTGCGGGTGCGGAAATGCCACATCGCCCTCGATCACCTGGGCCGACAAACCGCACAGGTGCATGCCCATCCGCCCGTACCCGATGACCGGGGACTTGCGGATCTCCTCGATCACATACGGCCAGATGAGCGTCCGGCCGGACGTGACCTCGGCATCATCGGTAGCGCTCTCGCCGGCCACGTCCGTTTCCCCGAAGCCCTGCATCATCCGCTCCACGGCGCCAGGGACCGCAAGACAGATCACCACGACCGCAACCGGGACCAGCACCAGCCGCCGTCGCCACCGCACCAGGCACAGCACCAGGCCCACCACCCCCCACGTAAGATACCCCATGCGCCCGCCGGTCAGGGCCTGCGCGTAGGCGACCAGGAGGAACAGTCCCACGAGCCCCCGCCGATGCCAGGGTCTTTTCACCAGCGGCACGGCCGCCAGCATGGCCCAGGATGCGCCCGAGAGCATCATGGACATGTTCACCCGGCTGTAGCCGATCTCGTTCTGGATGATCTTGAGCGCCCGGTACGAGAGCTCATCACCGCTCACGGCGGCGCTCGCCGGCATCCAGCGGATGACCTGCACGGCCAGCAGCACATACAGACCCAGGATGGACGCAATCGCCATGTTCAGGCGCTTTCGCGTCCGGCAGCCGTCGAACAGCAGCAGCCCCGGGATGACCCACTTGACACAGTTGATGAATGTCTCGCTGACCAGATAACTCGTCGTGTATTGACCCAGATGGCTGCGGTCAGCCAGCATCCGGAGCACACCCACGACGATCACCGCCAGGTACAAAAGCAGCATGACGGTGATGTGCGCCGACATGTCCCACACGAGCCCCTCACGCCGGCGTGCGGCCAGCCACGCCAGCACAATCACCGCCATCAGCACGTTCCACGGGTTGAGCCCCTGGATGCCGGCGATGTTCTTGGGCATGTCCGGGTGCTCGATGACCGCCATGAGCAGGATCAGCCCGCACAGCGCGACGAACCAGTCGCGCCAGGCATACACCGCCAGGCCGATGACCAGGAGCGTCAGCAGGGTGATTCGGATCGACATACCCTTCACCAGCCCGATTGCGCACGACGCAGGGTGCTCAGGTCGCGCCCGGGCATGGGCGGCCGGGCCTGCCCGCGGATGAGGTTCCGTTGGTACTGCATTATTTACACTGCCAGCTTGAAACCCACCCCGAACGCCGGACCCCCCGATTACGAAACGAAGCCAATTCGGCGCCCCGGATGGGCACGGTCGCGCGCGAGCGGAATGATGCAGAATCGCCTGGAAAGACGGGCCTTTTCGAGGTCCCTCGGCGGCCCACCTTGAAGTCTACGCACAGGTTGGCAGAGAAAGCCCGTTTACCGTTACCCGCCGCGTCCGATAGTGTTCGGAAATGTCCGTCGGAACCTCATTCAGAAAGGAGTCGGCAATGAGTTCAGACAAACAGAGCGCCGCCAATCGACGCAACTCCCAGTCGTCCACCGGCCCGCGTGATACCCGGGCCACGAGCCGCAACGCCACCCGGCACGGTCTGCTGGCCGCGGGAGTGATCGGGCGGGAACGGACGGCGCACGCGAAATTGGCCCGGCAACTGCACCAGCACTACGGGCCGATGGGCCCGGTGGAACGCTGGCTGGTGGACGACATCGCCATGCTCATGGTCCGCAGCCGGCGGGCGGTCGAGATCGAGACGCTGCTTCTGACCCGGCAGATCCAGGACAACCAGGTCCTGGGGGATCCTCTGGGCCAGTATCTGGCCATGGAGGCCGGCATGCTCGGGAAGACCGAGCCGGTCGTGCGATGCGCGCTCACTCCCGCGAACATTCACGAGGTCAACCAGTCCGTGGGGCGCTACGAAACCGCGCTGCAGAACAGGTTGTATCGGGCGATGCACGAACTGGAGCGGCTGCGGCGGCTGCGTCAGGGCGAATGCATCCCGGCGCCGGCGGCCGGCGACCTGACCGTCCACGCCCCGGCCGCGGCCGCCCCGGCCCGCGAGCCGGCCGGTGCGATCAACTGCGTTGGGTCGGAGGAAACCTGATCCCGAGGATCCACCGCGGAGGCGCTGCGGCCATGCGAGAGATTCCGAAGTACCCGTGCCGTCGATCCAGGAGCCCAACATCTCACGTCTCACGTCGCAGAATCCATGCTTGCCACCTCTCGAAACCTCTCATGAGTGGCTGCGAGCTCTATATGCCCCTTCCACCCGAAATGGGGCCGGAAGGCCAGCGAGGCTCCGAAGCCCGCGAGCGGGCCGAGGTACGCCGCCTGATTCGACACCGCCGCGAGCTCATCCTGCGAGAACCGGGCCAGCGGCCGCCGGTGCGGATCGAGCGCTCGGTGGAGCAATGGAATCTTGCGGTAGTCAAATCCCATCAGCGCCGCGCAGGCCATGTCCACTGCGACGGGGTTGCGCCCCGCCACGACCACGCCCGCCGGCCGGGGCGTCGGATCCATCGGACCGTTGCCCTCCCCGGCGATAATGCCATCCACCAGGCTCAAGAACCGCCGTCGCGGAGTGTCGTGCCAACCCCCCTGCGCGTCCGCGTACATGAGGATCCGGTTCAGGTCATGGCACATGCGCCACGTTGTATCATTGCCGTACCAGTTGCCCGAACGGATCGTGCCCCCGTTGGTGTCGCCGAACAGCCGCTTTCCGGCTGCCTTGATCGGCCCGGCCACCAGCGGTCGCAGCGGACCCAGCAGCGGAAACACCTGCCGGAAGCCGGCCATCGTCCGCCGCTCGATCCGCCGGAGAGGCCGGTCGTCGGCGAACTGGTCGCCGCCCTCCGACGGCGTGCCTTCCCGATGATGCGGCAGCCAGTTCTTGTTCCCGTTGATCCCCACCAGGTTTTTCAGGTTGACGGTCAACCCGGTCTTCTTGTGCGTCTTGAGCTTGGGGAGGCTGATGACCACGTCGGCCGACAGCACCGTCTTCGAGATGAGGTATTCGTGCACCTGCCCGTAATGGTGGCGATGCAGCTCGCCCATGTCATATTCAGAACCGTACAGCCGGTCGCACAGGTGATTGATCTCGTGAAACGCCGAGTCGGTACCCAGATCCATCTTCACGTAGCCGGCCGGATCGCCCGTGAGCGGCGTATGTCCGACGATCACCCCGTCGATCTTGACCGATTTCTCCGGCCGCAGATCGCAGACCTCAATGCCGAATCCCGCCTGCTGCTGGTAGAAGTGCTGAATCTCATCCAGGCCTGCCTGGCGGCGAATGGCCTCGAAGTCACCGTCGCTGTGCGGCGCGTCGGCGATGATGATCCGGCCCCTACCTCCCAGGGCGATGAACACGTAATCGATCATCGCCCGGACGATCGACCCGTGGGTGATCACGCAGTCGGCCGGATCCGGATTCGTGTCGCGAAAGTCGCGAACGAAGTTGGGTTTGAGCACCACCGTGTCGCCCGGGCGAACGATGTCGCGCAGTGGGTTCCAGCCGGCTGTGTCGAACCGCTGCGCATCCAGGCCCAGCAGGGCCAGCGTTTCACGTACCGTTTCATACGCCGGGTTCTTCTCGCCGAGGCTGCGTGCGAACGGGTATTCGGGAAAGGCGCACGCGGGCGAGAACGGCTCCGTCGCCTCGTAGCAGGCTGGCCCGAACCCGATCGCCACCGGGCTCTCGCCCTTCAGATCGAACAAAGCCATGGACATGGAAGATGCGTATGGCGCGCGCGGACGCCTCATACCACGGAAAGGCCGGAGACAGGCACTCGGACTCTGCACGCACGCGAGTCGCGGTACCACCGCACATACCGCTCGATTCCCACCTCGATCGGCGTTGTGGGGTTGAAACCCAGGTCCCCCCGGGCGCGGCTGATGTCTGCGTAGGTGATGCGGACGTCGCCGACCTGCCAGTCCCCGTGTGTGATCACCGCCTTTTTGCCGAGGCTGGATTCGATCACCTGGATCAGATGCAGCAGTTCCACGGGATCCGAGTGCCCCAGGTTGTAGACGTGGTAGCCACGACATCGGTCGATGGCGGCAACGATCCCGTCGACGATATCATCCACGTACGTGTAGTCGCGACGGGAGGTGCCGTCGCCGTAGACGGTCACGGGAAGACCGGAGTCGATCAGCGACGTGAATTTGGCGATGGCCAGATCGGGGCGGTTCCGCGGGCCGTACACCGTAAAGAAGCGCAGGCAGGTCATATCCATCCCGTAGAGATGGTGATAGGTGTGACACAGCAGCTCGGCGGCCCGCTTGCTGGCGGCGTAGGGCGAAATCGGGCGGTCGGCAGCATCCGTCTCGCGGAAGGGAACCTCGGAGGTATCGCCGTACACGCTGGATGAACTGGCGAAGATGAACCTGGAGGTCCGGTATTCGCGGGCCAGCTCGAGCAGCCCCAGCGTGCCGACGGTGTTGACATCCCAGTACAGGTCCGGGTCCGTCAGAGACGGCCGTACCCCCGCGCGAGCGGCGAGATGGCAAACGACCTCAAATCGATGGGCTTTCCAGAGGGCAGCCATGGCCCGCCTGTCCCTGATGTCCAGTTCAACACATTCAGGACACCCGCGGGCAGCGAGCTCCGCCAGGTTGGCCTCCTTGTCGGCTCGCGCATAAAAATCGTCGAAGTTGTCGATCAATAGCACCTGATGGCCCAGGTTCGTCAGCCGCTCCGACAGATGAGAAGCGATGAACCCCGCTGCGCCCGTCACCAACACTTTTGCCATAGGGTGTTCCTCCGGCGACTCACTTCTATCCGGTGTGCTTCCGTGGAGCAGGATGAGATGCTGCACTTTGCTGAACGTGCTGCCCGACGACGAGCCGATCGCTGTCAATCACCCATGTGAGGTCGCTCGTCGCCGGTCAAAACATCACGCAGGACCAGGCCGACGAACAGAGCGTTCGCGAGGACGTATCGCTTCCACAGTCGCCCGGGCTCCTGGAGCCCGCGATACACCCATCCGGATCCGGGCAGTGGCCGGCGTCGGCGGCCGCAACTCGTGTCACGGGCTGAATCCCCGCGGGGCTCGACGGCGATCTGATCGCGGTCGAGGTCACTCGAAGCGATGGAATTCCTCAAAGCAGGCTGGTTCACGGGTCTTTACCTTTGATCAACCGCCTCGAAGTGATCCCGGCCTCTTGACGAGGTCGCGCAAGACGAGCCCCATGAAGAGCGTGTTCGTCACGAGATACCGCTTCCACAGGCGTCGGGGCTCCTGCAGCACGCGATAGAGCCACTCCAATCCCAGAGCCTGCCATCGCCGCGGGGCCCGCCGGGTGAGGCCGGCCAGCACGTCGAACGATCCGCCCACGCCGTGACAGACCTGGACATCCATGAGCTCTGACCAGCGGGCCAGGAAGCGTTCCTTCTTGGGGGAGGTCATGGCGACAAAGAGCATCTGCGGCCGGGTCGCCGCGATCTCCCGGGCGATCGACTCCTCCTCGGCCGGCGTGTAGTAGCCGTTCCGCGCACCGACGACCTCGACGCCCGGATAAGTGCTGGCGATGTGTTCACGGACGCCACCCAGCACTTCCTGCGTCGCGCCCAGGAGAAACACGCGGTAGCCCTGCTGATCGGCGAGCTCGAGCATGCGGATCATGAGATCGATGCCCGCCACCCGCTCGGGCAACGGCCGGCCCAGGAGTCGCGAGGCCCACACCACGGACATTCCGTCGGCCAGTACGAGGTCCGATGAGAGCACTGCGCCCCTCAGTTCGGGATCCTTTCGCAGGTTCACCATCTTTGCCGCGTTGACGACGCCGATCAGCAGCCGGCCGTGCCGCACGATCGTCTCGTTCACCACACCCAGCACCTGATTCATGGTGAGTGAATGAATCAGCACGCCGCAGACGGGGCACACCGGCCAACGGGCATCTGTGCCTCCGACAAGTCCCCTCAACTGCTCGCGCATGTGGGAGCCCGCCTCTCGTTATGCTGACCAGGCGTAGAGGATCCAGGCCATGTGATATGGGCGGCTTTCAAAGTCAACCCGGCCGGGTGGGAACAGGAGGTCGACTCCGGGCACTCGCAGCCGGGGATGCACTCGACTGAGGCCCGCCTGGAGTGTGCGCACCAACTTTCCCGGTTCGGCACGATATGCTTTCCGCCAGATGACGCCCCGCTCCCGATCGATCAGCGAGTGCTCCAGTTCCGGCGGATCTTCAAGCCACTGCAGGCTTCGAGCCAGCGCCTGGTCCAGGCCGCTGACGCCCACGCGCTTGAGGGCCAGCAGCGCCATCGGGCCCATGGCGTCCTGGTGTACCGAGTACACGGGGTATCGCTCGATGACCCGTCCGGTGCGGACGTCGTAGTGCCACCACCACTGGCCGGCCGGTCCCTGGAGCTCGCACATGCGGCTCCCGCAGTGGCGGGCGGCCTGGAGCGCTTCGCGATCGCCGGTCGCATGGTGATACCAGCACAGCGCGTGTATCGGGTACACCAGGTCGGCAAAACAGGCGACATGACCCCTCAGCCGCGACGGGCGGGTGTCATGAGGATGGTGTGAGAACAGGTGCGACTGGGGATGACAGGATGTGATCAGGCGCCGTGCGAGACGGTCGGCCAGTGCGTCGTCTCCGACGCTGCGGCCGGGCACCACCAGGGCCGTCAACGACCAGGCGACCTCGACCGTCGGATAGACCGCGACATCCGGCTGCATAGACTGGAGTTGCCGCAATACGTCGGCCGCACCCGGGTGATTCAGCGCACGGGCGGCCCACAGGACCAGCGCCACGGCTCCCAGATCGCGGGTGCCCTCCACGCGGCGGATGAGTGAACGGCAGACTTCCTCAGGAGGCTGCCCATGCAGCACCCGATCGGCCATCGCGTGATCCAGGTCCGCCAGCGCCAGCAGGACCGTGGCCGTGTAGCGATGGCTGATTCCTTCCTGGACTTCGCAACCGTCCTTGCGCCTGAGGCAAAAACAGAACAGGCGTTCGCCCGGTCGGTACATGCGTTCGAGCGCACGGATGCTCATGGACCGGATCTCGTCGACGATCCGCCTGGCAGCCGGTGACGACCGATCGGCGGGAGCGGAGATGCAATCCGTGATCATGATTCCTCTCGGCGGGTTGACCCGGTCATGCGCGTTGGCAGTGGGCAGGCTGCTATTGGGCAAAAGGCCACTCGATTCGACGGCGTTCGCGGTTCCAGGAGTGGTGCATTCGTGCCGGCCGCTCAGGGGTCACGAATCAGCCAGGAAAGGGAGACCCGCCACATCCCGCCCAGAGTCAGGACGGTGGCCAGGAGAATCTTGACATCGAGCCAGATCGAGAAGTGACGGACGTAGACCAGGTCGTAGTAAATCCACTGGTGGAAATCGCCGGCGATCCGCTTGTCCCGGCACAGCTGCCAGAGGCCCGTGATCCCCGGGGGCACGGACAGACGGGCGTTTCGCCATGGCACGCAGATCTGATTCTCTCGAAACGGCGACGGCCGGGGGCCCACCAGGCTCATGTGGCCGAGCAGAACGTTGAACAACTGCGGGAGCTCGTCGATGTTCGTGGTCCGCAGCCAGCGCCCGACGCGGGTGACTCTCGGATCATCGCGGATCTTGAACTGGGGCCCGTCCACCTCGTTGTTTGCATAAAGCTCCCGTTGCTGGCGATGGGCATCCTGAACCATGGTCCGGAACTTCCAGCATGGAAAGGATCTGCCGTTCCTGCGTTCCCGCTGGTGGGCGAATAACACAGGTCCCGGAGTATCGAGCTTTACCAGGACGGACACGACGATCAGCAGCGGCGAGAGGAAGATGAGTGAAGCCAGCGCCAGCAGAAAATCCAGAGCACGCTTGAGGCCGACATGGAGCCATCGGCACCGCCCCGCCGACAGGGCTTCGACCGCGCGCATGGACTGCCTGGCCCGCACATTCCCCGATGATTGAACCCGGAGGGCAGGAGCGCAGGCCAAGCCGGCCCGCCGGCCCTGGGACCACTGCGGTCCCGGCCTGGTGACCACGGAATGCCAGAAAGTCGCCCCACCCGGCACCGTCGCGTGACGCGGCACCACGGCGGTCGCGAGCGTCGCCCCTGCACCGACCCGGCTCCCGGAGCCGATGACGGCCGGGCCGACCACCGTGACGCCTTCCTCGAGCGTCGTATGCGACTGAATCACCGCGGGACCGACCAGCCGGACCGATGGATGAATGCTGCATTGTTCGCCCACGTACACGAGGGGCGCCGGCCCCGAAGGCTTTGAGGGCGATGAGCCGGAGAACAGGCCCGCGAGCATGGCCTCCTGGAACGCGAGAAATCCCTCCTGATCCGTCAGGTCGACAAGATCCGAGAGGACGGGAACGTCCTGGCTGAGCACGCCGCGGCAACCCAGAGTCGGGCGCAGGTCGTTGACGCACGTGAATCGGACATGGCGAATGACCGGAGCAGGTGCGAGGAGCGCGACGGTGGCCGCGTCGGTCGATTCGGGCCAGACCATGCTGTCGTAAGACCGATGGATCCGCTTCACCTCGGCCTGGCCGTCGCACTCAACCCATTCACGCACCCGATCTCCATCGCCGCGCAGGGCAATGAGGAACGACGCACCGCGATAGTCCAGGCAGGCTTGACAGAAACGCAGCAGGCAGGAGGCTTCAAGGGGAAACCTGGCGACATCGACCGTAAGCATGGCGTCCGACTGCTCGCACCGGGCCATGAATGCCGGGAGCTGGTCCGGAGCGATGACCGTGACGGCTGCGGAGGTCGAGGTGTGTATCTCCGCTTCGTATCCCAGGCTGAGGGGGAACATCGGCATTACGGCCACGCGGCCGCCGACGACCCGCTGCATGGCCGAGACGATATGATCGAGCAGAGAAGTGACCCCCACCGGCAGAAGGAGGGTCGAGCCATCCCCATCCGCTTCATTCCAGTGCACAGGCCGGCGGTCGATGATCAAGAGTGACAGGCTCATGCCATCACGCTCGTCGCTTGTTCCTCGACGTGAGAACTGAGCTGATAGTCAGAACCGTAATAGTAATAGCCATCCGATCCTTCGCCGCGTCCTCCCACCAGCACCGTTCCCAGGAGTGTGCCCCCGGCCATACCCAGGCAGGCGTAGGCCTGTGCCGCGTCGGCTCTGCGGCAATGAGAAGACTTGAGCACCATCACCGTGCCGTCGGCCTGGCTGGCCAGGATCCGGCTGTCGGCAACGGGCAGCACGGGGGGACCGTCGAGAATCACGAAATCATACGACTTCTTCCATCGCTCCAGGCAGTCGGAGAATGCGGTATCCGCCAGAGAGTCCGGCGCAAAGTCGGTGGGTCTGTTGCCGGCCGTCAGAATGTCGATCTTGAGATCTGACGAGCGCAGAATGGCGTCCTCGTCGGTGGCCGCTCCGGCCAGTATGGCCGCAAGCCCGAGCGGCGCGTCGATCCTGAGCCTGCCCGCCAGCGAAGGCCGTCGCAGGTCCGCCTCGATCAGCAGGACCCGCTTCTTCAGCAGGGCGAGACTTCTGGCGAGGAGCACCGCCATGGTGGTCTTGCCCGATTGAGAAAGCGGACTTGTGATCAGCACCACCGGCGCACGGGTATCGCGCAGCCGGCGAACCAGGGCGGTGCGGATCATGCGAGTCCCCTCGTCGAGGGCGGGGCTGTGCTCGTCGAGCGGTTCGGTCACCCTGGGCAGCATCAGCAGATGGCCCAGGAAGGGAACCTGAACGGCATCGGTGAGATCGCCGACATTCTGAATCCGGGTATCCGTGCTGCACCTCAGGTAGCCTACGCCCGCCCCCACGGCGACGGCGCCCGCCACCGCGAGGAGCGTCAGGAGGATCCGCTGATCCTTGGCGGGCTCTGAAGGGACCATGCCGTAGGAGGAGATCTGGATCCGGGCGGGCGCCTTGCTTTCCATCTCCTTCTCTTCGATCCGCTGGCGAACGTCATCGTTGATCTCGCGGTTCTGCCGGATCTGCTCCTCCACCACCGCAATCTGCTGGGCAATCTCGCCGACCTGCGTCACCTTGGCCTGCTGCCCCTCGATTTCCTTGGCCAGCAGTTCGAGTGTCCGTTCATACTCGTGGATCTTCGCTTCCAGGCCGCGCCGGTCATGGGCGAGCGGCGTATCGCCCGTTGCGGGGGAAGTGGAGTTGGCCGGAGTGATCCCCTGGATGTCCAGTTGCGTCTCGCGCTCCTTCAGGAGCCTCTGACTGAATTCCAGATCGCCCTGAAGCTGCTTCATCCTGGTGTGGCGTTCACCGTAGACTTCCTTCGCGTTCTCCAGAGCGTGCTGCGCGCTGGTGACTTCACGGTTGAGCCTGAGCCATTCCGGATCGCTCGCGTAGGCGAGAGAGGGGGCCGTGGTCGGCGGCATCTCCGTCATCCCCGAGGGGGCGGAACTGCTCGGGCGGGAAGCGGGTGTGAGCCGTTCGAGCTGGTACTGCGCGATGGCCAGCGATCGCTCCACCGCGGATCGTTCGCTCTCCAGGCGACTCAGATCCGTGCTGAGCTGGGACCGGAGCTGATCCGGATCGACGGCGCCGGCCTGTTTGGACAGCGTAAACTTCGTCTCGATGAGCCCGTCAATCCTGCGTTGTCGCTCGGAGAAATCACTCCGGAGGATTCCCATCAACTCGGCATCCTGGGACCTCGCTGTTTCATCAACGGACTTTTTGTATTCATCAGCCACCGCGTCCACGATCTGTTTGGCTTCGCCGGGCACCAGCGTGCTCAGAGAAACGCCGATCAGCTCCGTCTGAGGACGGGGCTGGACCGCCAGACCGTCCCGCAGACGCTCGAGCGGCGGCGCAGGCTCGCGGAGCCACGACCGGCCTTCCTCCCTGTACCAGCGCGTCCCGCGAATCCATGGCTGATCCAGAACCCGGTTCAGGATGGTCGGACCCCGGATGATCGAGACCTGGGTGTTGAGATAGGACTGATAGAGCGGAACGATGCCGTTGTCTTCCGTTTTGAACACGATGCGCGAGACGACGGGCGCCACCCGGATGACGGCGGTCGACTCGTATCTGGGTTTGAGGAACAGCCAGATGGGCGGGACGGCCGCGGCGGAGAGACCCAGCGAAATGCCGAGGATCAGCCATTTGCTGCGAAGCAGCATGGCGCCGACCGAGTGACGCCGCGGGCCGGCAGGCGCCGGCGCCGGCCAGTCCGCCTCAAACAGGGGCGACGGCGACAACAGGCCGTTCCCATCAGCCGTCGCGAGCGATGACAATCCGTCAGCCTCCCGGGCAGCTGTTGCCGGATTGGCGTCCCCGTTGCGGCCATGCACTGAATCGCTGCTCACACGGTCACCTTTCGCAACTTGGCAAAGCTCGCGGGTGGGGCTGGATACGGCCCGCCGGTCCAGCAGCCCTGGTCAGGCTGTCTGGGCAGGGGCGGGTGTGCGGTCACGCGCGGTCCGTGGGCCCAGAGGCACGGCTCGTCCGCGAAATCAGCGAGCAGTGGATCGGTCTGCTTGTCCCGCCAACGTCCCCCGGGCACGATCAGTGCATCTCGCACGGTAGCGCCGGCGGCGACCACCGCTTCGTCGAGGAGCACGCATCGATCGACCACGGCCTTCGGATCAACCCGGCATGCGCCCCAGAGCGTTGAGCGATTGACCACCGCCTGTCGCCGGACGATGGACCGCGCTCCGACGCCGCTGGGGCCTATGATGATCGACCCGTTCTCAATCCGGCATCCGGCGCCCACCCATACCGGCCCGACGAACTGGACCGAATCCCCGATGCCCGCGGATTCATGAACGAGCGCGCTTCCGCAGCGAACGTAACCCTCCTGCGGCATGTCCGCCGCCACTGCCTCCTGAACGGCCCAGTCGCTCAGGCTCAGGTACGAGCTTGAGCTGAGCAGCCGGGGCATCTCTCCGGCCTCCGTCACATAGACGGCAACGCACTCACTGGCCTGATGAAGCCGCGGAATGAGGACTTCCTTGATATCGATGTATCCCACCTCCGGGATGCATTTCACCGCACGGGGCGAGAACACGTAAATGCCCACCGGCCGCAGATCGGGATGACCGGCTTGCGTCGAAGGGGCGGTCGAACAGGATACGATCGTCAGGGACGCTTCTGTGCGGGTATGAAACTCCAGCAAATGACGCAGGTTGACCTGCGGCAGGATGGTGCCCTCCACCACGACGAGGGCGTGGCAATCGTGGCGAGTCGAGGCATCCCTGACGCAGCCGGCCGGCCCGCGCGGCATCATGTCCTCGTAGTAGTCCAGACAGATCCCCCCTGCGCGCCCGTCCCTCAGCAGGTGCCGCACCGCCGCCGTATCGCTGTTTGCACAGATCGTTGCCCCGCCGATGCCGGCACTGCGCAACCACTCAAGCGTGTGCACGATGAGGGGGCGCCCCAGGATCTCCGCCAGGGGCCCTGAAATCCTTCGCTGAGCGGGGGATTCACAACAGGCGTGAACGCCGGCCAGAATCAGACCGCGCACTCGATCCGGGGTGAATCCCTCCTGACTCAATCGCAGGGCCGATCTCGCAAGAACGCTGCTCTCAGTTGCCGACTGTACGGCCATGGCTCGTACCCTCCCCGCACCCAACCGCGGACGCCTCCGGGATTGCTTCGTTCGGCGATGGCTGGCGTACTCCCTCCACGTCTTGAGAGACACGTGACCAATCGATTCGAGGGCCATACGGCAGCTTGTCGGTCAGAATGCCACGGATCTCGTCCCAGACCCCGGCAAGCTGCCAGTCTCGTATGCGGCGAAGGCAGGTCATGCCGCTGCCAAGTCCCAGCTCCGCCGGCAGCTCAACCCAGGGGATGCCCGTTTTCAGAACGAACAATATGCCGGTCATCGCCTGCCGATGTGAGAGCGGCGGGCGGCCGCCGGCGGGACGCGAAGGACGCGCGGGCAATCTGGCTTCGATCAATTCCCACACGTCATCGGGTAATAGCTGTGCGGCCACGGTTACTCACTGCAATAAATCATGGAAGAGAATCTGGAAGTGAACGCCGGGGGCTTCGAGGCAAAGGCCGGTCAAACCGGCCACTGCCGTTTCTCTCGATTCCGGCCGCTTGCGCGCCTGGATCTCATCGCGATGCTCATGGCGGTCCCGGCGAAGCGGATACGGATGCACCCCGTCCCTGTCGGCTGCATGCATCTCGGATCGCAACCGGTTAAACTACAATGAGTTATGTGCAAACCCGCTAGTCGACCAGCTCAAGCATTGCGGGATCGATCTCGAGCTCGGCCGACTGTCCGAGGACCTCAACCCCAACGCAAATCCGGCAGACGTCGCGTCGCCGAAGGACCACGCCTTCGAGGCCCGCCAGACTCCCCCGCATGACACGGCAGCGTCGGCCGCGGCGGAGCCCGGCGTACAAATCCGCCGGCTCGGGGCTCTTCGTCACCAGGTAGACATGCTGCAGCTCGGTTCTGAGGCGATCCTGGTCGGCCACGTGATACACGGCTGCAGCCCGATGGGTCATCAAGGTCGTGTAGCGCTCATCCGGTCCGCCGCAGATAAACAGATAGCTCGGAAAGAGCGGAATCTGGACAAACACCGTGCGTCCGCCGTACCGGCGTTTCACACGCACCAACGGCAAGAAGTGATGGACGCGTTTTTTTGTGAGATCGGTGGCGAGAGCCTTCTCGTTGCGTGCCTTCGTATGCACCAACCACCATCTCCCCGGCACGCTTTGCAGCCAGGACGAGGATTCATCGCTGACTGCCAGATCGGCTTCGTCGTCGCCGATCGGCTGGGTGTCTTCGCACATCAGACTCGCAGGGGCATACGGCATGGATACTGAGATTCCCTGTTTAAAAAACAGCGATGCAACCCCCTTCACCACGCGACGGGCGCGGACCGATTGTCCGCGGCGCCGATCCACGGGGAAGGCGATTGACGAAGCTCTTCGGTTAAGTCGAGCGGGGGGAGTAGAGCGCGAGAACGCCCAAGTCTCGGCGGGAATCACCCTGAATCAGGGCGGCCCACCTTGAAATGGCATGCGCATCCGGACTATAATGGATGCGATAGGCGGGTGCCTTACGTTGCCCGCCCTATTCCCCGGAGTTGGCCAGTCACCGAGTCGCAATCGTGTACACTGGCCAACTCCCGTTTTTTTATAAGAGTCTCCTTTTCATCACATAACCCATTCTCCAGGGTCCCGGCACGTCACGGGCCAAGTTCCCTTCAAAGGGCGGCTGCATGAGCTGTTGCGGCTTTCGTGCGCGTATTTCAAGCTCTGCCGCTGCTTGCTGGACTCCTGCATGACCCTCAATGATTGGACAAGCGTTCAAGTCCCCTCACGCAGTTCCGTCATGCGCCCGGTACCGGGGAGCATCGCCCCCTGTCATGGTGACCAGAGGCAGCACGACGGCTGCGCATTCCGATACGACTCGAAAGAAGTAAGACACCCCTGACGTGAGCTTCGTTCCCCGTACAACATTGCCTGCGGCTTCGTTCGCACGCTCCGGCGCGGTTTTCTCTGCACTTCGCCCACACAACCGGAAACGCGAAGGGCCGTCTGCTGCACGGCCAGGCGCCTCCATTCGGGCGATGTTGCCTATCGAGAGTCCACACCAGCGCCAACAACCTGCCTTTGAACGGACATCCCAGCGCACTGGGTCGAGAACCAAGGGGATGTCCTGCTCGCGCCCTGAAGGGGTCAGTTGTTCGCTGTCGCGGTCTGCTACCTCCTGTTTCCGGTGTCAAGCACGTCGCACCTTATGAGATGCGCCTCACGCTGGTGATAACTTAACCCAAGACGAGGCCCGCGTCAAGCACTAACTCTTTTTTTGTAAATATATCGTTCAATGCACTCCGGCCGGAGGGGTCCGGCCCGTTCTCAGCGCAGGCCATGACCGCCAATGCAGGTCAGCAGTTGATTCTGAGTCCCATTCGCTTTGCGATGCCTAACGTTAGAGCTATAGCAGGGTCAACAGGTGCTGATGCACTTGAGATGCACCTCAAACTCCACGTGGAATTTGTAAGTGATCTCCGCAACCAGAGATACTGCGACACGGCGGGACACCTCCGGTTGCCCCGCTGTCGCAGGCATGAGCCACGCACGAAAGAAATCGAGGAAGCCGGGCAGAGGATATGGACTCAGCATCAGATAGCGAATGAGATATATCAAATGGGCCATCCGACCGATGACATCAGGATCCGAATCTCGCCTCGGGATGGCGGCCAACCGTCGCATGGACGATTTGAATTGACCGGGTCGCTCCTGGACGGAGAGACATCATGAATCTGCCAGTGATGAGTTGTTGCGTCAAAACGTCATCGGCGGCGACGAGTCAGATCCTCGCGCCGCCGATGTCTTTCCCCACACATCTCACTTCAACATGTGTTTCGGGCGGGGCAGGATGCCAGCCCGAGTCAGGCTAGATGACTCCGATTGGGGCACAATGCCAGCGGCGCTGGATCGTCTTGAAGGAGGCGGCCTGGTAAACCGCGGACGCCCCGACCAGGATATATACGAGTTTCGCCGGCAGGGTCATGTTGCCGCCCAGGAGAGCGGCCACGAGATCGAACTCGAACAAGCCCCACAGTCCCCAGTTGAGCCCCCCCACCACCAAAAGAATCGCTGCGATCACATCAAACGCTTTCATGGTCACTCTCCTCTTGAAGAAAAGACGTCGAATCCGTTGCACTTTCGAGGAATCGTCAGTTGGGCAGAATCACACGATCAAGAACATGGACAACGCCGTTGGTCGTATCGATGTCGGCCTTGACGATTTTCGCACCGTTCGCGCTCAAGCCGCTGTCAGATTGACTGAACTGCAGTTCCTGACCCAGCAGGGACTTGGCCTTGCCCTTGCCGGCGACCTCGTCAGAGAAAAGGCGTCCGGGGACAACATGGAACTTGAGGATGTTGGCCAGTTGACCGCGGTTTTCCGGCTTGAGGAGATTCTCGACCGTTCCTTCCGGCAGTCTGGCAAAGGCCGCATCCGTCGGGGCAAACACGGTGAGCGGGCCGTCACCCGAGAGTGCGTCGACGAGGCCCGCGGCCTGGGCCGCCGCCAGCAGCGTCTTGAACTGACCGGCACCGTCGGCCGTCTCCACGATATTCTTCTGAGACGGCAGGATCACCGCATCGATCACGTGAATGACGCCGTTCGAGCAATCCACATCCGCCTTGGTCACCTGGGCCTTGCCCACCATGACCTTGTCGTCAGATTTCTGAATCATGACGCGCTGGCCGTTGACCGTCCCGGTGCGGCCGGCCTTGATCGCCTCTTTGGCCATCAGCTTGCCTGGCGCGACGTGATAGGTGAGGACTGAGCGGAGCTTGCTCTTGTTCTCAGGCTTGAGCAGATCTTCGACATTACCCTTGGGCAGTTTCGCGAAGGCGTCGTCGGTGGGTGCGAACACCGTGAACGGCCCCTTGCCTTTGAGAGTGTCTACCAGATCGGCGGCCTTGAGGGCGGCAGCCAGGGTCTTGAACTGGCCTGCGGCGACGGCCGTGTCCACGATGTCCTTCTTGCCGCTCGCCATCGAACACGTCTCGCCCGCCATCGCCAGGGACGCCCAGCCGGCCGCGAACGAAAGGCCCACGATCGTCATCAGTCGCTTGTTCATCACTTGATCTCCTGCTCTTGCAGAACCCGATTCACCAGCTTCCATGCAGCCGGTACAGAGCAGATTTCGCCGGAAAACACGTGTTGGATTCAACGAGGATGCGATTTGCAGAGGTCAGGACAGATTTCCGGCGCGGGCGTTGCCCCTCATCGATCCGAAATCCGAGATCTGGGATTTGAGATGGTGCTCCCGTGAGTCGCGCGGGGCGGGAAGGATCTCAGCATTGGTGGCACTATACGCTATTCTGCATCGCAGCGGCGGGGGCGAACACTTCGAGCAGTCTCTGGCGGCGATCATCGAAAATGCGATTGAGGTCACGGCGAACGAACAGAGCGGCCACGAGTCGGCCACCCGGGACGGCATACTCCACCTCGTCGATGACCCGCGTGCCCTGCTCCGTGGACTCAAAGCGGTGTTCGTGGTGCCACCAGCGATAGGGGCCCACGATCTGCAGGTCGATAAACCTGTGCGGCGGCTCCCAGACCGTGATCTCGCTCTGCCATCGCAGGGGGATCCCGCGCAGCCGGATGCGATAATCGATTCGCACCCCTGCCTGCATCCGGATGGGCGGAGGCGTGAGCACCTGGAAACGCAAGAACGGCGGGGTGATCCGCTCCAGATTGAAGGCGTCGGTGAAGAACGGGAACACCCTCTCGATCGGCTCAGGCAGATCGAGCCGGCGCTCGAGACGGGTGATTCCCCGCGAGGGACGAACCGGACGCTCAGCGTTGGGATGGATCGTCATCGCGCGTCACCCACTCGATTTGCGGCGAGCGGCGCAATGGCCGGCCGCGAGGGATACCGGCTCGACATCAGCCATTCGCTCGTCAGCATGGGCTTTTCACGTTTCCGGCGCGGGTGATCCTGCGCCCGATGACTCCGACGCACAGGAGCACGAGCCCAAGCCCGGCCGGAATCAGGAAGCACGGAAGTGCCGTGGCGCTCGACTCGTGAAACGCACGGACGCGTGCGATTTCCTGAGGAAGCCCGGCAATGTCGCTGAGTCCGAACTGCTCGCGCTTGCCGACCGCAATCCAGAACTTGCCCGGCTGCCCCGAAGGGACGTAGCCCACCAGGTAGTATCGCCCGGACTGCGGCAGCGTCACCGTCTTCTCGAAGAGAATCCACGAGTCGGTTCCGCTGAACGGCTCATGGAAAAACTCGGGGTCCTGGATGTCGCCTGTCGGATAGACTTCCGCGCCGTTGTCGGCCGGGATCTCGAAGGGGAGTCCGGCCGCGGCCGGCAGGCCCGGCCCGACGAGAACAAACGTCGGGCGATAGTCTTTCAGGCGATCGATGGCCGGCACGCCCGGATTGAAGTACAGCTCCTGACCCGCCGCGGCGTCGAAGCCGATCCACAGCGGCCGGGTCGGCTCGGCCCCTTCGTGGTACACCACCTGCGACAGACTGATGTCGGAAATGACCAGCGCGTGGTCGGCGTCGACCGCGGTGCCGTCATCGAACAGCGGCAGGTGTGCCCAGGCGAATTCCGCACTGCCACAGAATGCGAACACCGTCATGACATTCAACAAAGCGGTCGAGGATTTGGTCAACATGTTGCGCTTCCTGATGAAGTAAAGCAGTTGGAACGAGGTTGTCGGGATCGAAGTGCCGGGGGGGATGCCCGCATGTTCTGCTCTGCAGTGATGCCCGGCGGCTGCTGTGATCGCGTCCGCTTGACCGGATCGAGGCGCTCGGCAGCCGCCTTGATGCCGCGCATCATACCGTTGAATACCCATCCGTGAAGGGGCATGACGGCGTACCAGTAGAGCACGCCCAGCAGGCCGAGCGGCCTGAACAGCGCCCTTTGCGTCAGCCGAGTTCGGTCCGGATCGCCGTCAACCGACTCGAGCTCGAAGCACAAACGGGCGACGCCGGGCAGGCGCATCTCGGCCTTCAATTCGAGCCGACGGTTGGGCGTGGCGTCCGCCACTCGCCAGAAATCGAGGGCGTCACCATAGGCCAGTCGCTCGGGATCACGACGGCCGCGGCGGAGTCCGGGCCCCCCCACCAGCCGGTCCATAACGCCCCGCAGGCGCCAGAGTCCGTTCGCGGCGTAGTAGCCGCGCTGGCCGCCCATGCGACTCAGGACGGTGAACACCCGGGCGGGCGCAGCGTGGATCTCGATCGAACGCTGATCCGAAAACGTCGTGCCCCCCGCCCACTCCGGATCGCCGGGCATCACTCCCGCATCGCACCAGGAACTCTCGATCTGCCCGGATCGCAGCCGGTCGAGTGCGGCGTCGAGCGCCTCGCGTACGGTGAGCAGTCGCTGCGGCATGAGCCGGCTGGCCTGGTCGTCGCGGCAGACCACGCGATTGCGCAGGCCCTCGGCCAGAGGGCGTGCGATCCGATGACTCACAGGAGTCACGAGATGTATCCAAAACGAGCTGAGCCGCGGAGTGAGCACAGGCACGGGCAGGACCCAGCGCTTCCTCAAGCCCAGTGCCACGGCTGTCCGTTGCATCAGCTCGTTGTACGTGAGTATTTCAGGACCGCCGATGTCCAGCGTGCGCCCGATGGTCTCAGACACTTCCAGACACCGCTCGAGGTATTCCAGGACGTTGCGGATGGCGATCGGCTGCGACTCGGTCATCACCCAGCGCGGCGTGATCATCACGGGCAGGCGCTCGACGAGGTATCGCAGAATCTCGAATGACGCGGAGCCGGAACCGATGATCATGGCCGCCCGGAAGACGGTCACTGGAACGGGCCCGGCTGCCAGCGCGTGCTCGACCTCGCGCCGCGAGGTCAGATGCTCGCTCAGTCCTTCGCCGGTTTCGCCGAGCCCGCCCAGGTAGATGATGCGCGGCAAATGGATCTCGGCGGCGGCTCGGGCAAAGATCTGTGCCAGCCGCAGATCCTGCTGGCGATATCCCGATTCGACGGCCAGCATCGAGTGGACGAGGTAGTAAGCCGCGCAGCAGCCCTCCATCGCCTGCCGGACGCGATCACCGTCCGTCAGCTCTCCCTCGAGGATCTCGACGCCCGGCTGCGACGCCCAGGGGCGAGCAACCAGTTTGCGGGCGGAACGAGTCAAACACCGGACCCGATAGCCGGCCTGCAGGAGTCGGGGCGCGAGACGGCCACCCACGTAGCCGGTGGCCCCGGTCAGCAGGACCGTCCCCCGTGCACCGATCCGGCTCTGAGCTGTGTAGTTGGTCATGGCCACAAATCCGTTCGTTGCGTCGTCGGGGGTGAGTTCGTGGTGAGTGATCCGTCAGATTCAACAAAACGACAAAAGGCACTGACTGGCTGAATCCGGGCGCCACCGGAGGGCGAATGCAGGAGCGAGTCATCCGAGACGAGCCAACAAAAAGGAGCGACCCATGCACATGAATGCTGCGACCGAGCTGGCCTTTGAAGACCCCGCGGACGCTGTGGCCGTGATGGAGCGCCCGTCCGTCAAAGGCCAACGCCGGGCGATCGGGCGAAGCCGGGACCGAAGTGGTTTTGACGCGTCCCGTGCTCATCGGGCCATCCGCGAATTGCTCGTGGCGGTGGGCGAGAATCCGGACCGTGAAGGCCTGCGGGAGACGCCCATGAGGGTCGCGCGGGCTTATGCAGAGATGCTCAGGGGGACCAGCGAGCGGGCCGGCGTGCATCTCTCCCGGGTTTTCGAACAGGCCACGGACGGGCTGGTGATCGTGCGGGACATCGAGTTCGCCAGCCTGTGCGAGCATCACCTGCTTCCCTTCTTCGGCAAAGCGCACGTGGCCTATCGGCCGGGCAACGGGTACGTCGTGGGTCTGTCGAAGATCGCCAGGACCGTCGACACGTTTGCGCGTCGCCTGCAATTGCAGGAACGCATGACCGACCAGATCGCCGACGCAGTGGTCAAGCATCTCTGTCCCGCCGGCGTGGTGGTGATGGTCGAGGCCGAGCACATGTGCATGCGCGTTCGCGGGGCGGGCAAGTGCAACAGCCGCACCGTCACGGTCGCGACGCGGGGGCTCTACAAAGACCAAGCGGCCGAGCGGACTGAGGTCATGCAACTGCTGGCCATGCGGAATTCGTAGTTCGAGTCGTTTGTTTTTCAGACGCTTACCCCAAGGAGACACGAGACATGAAGAGCATGATCACAATCGCGATGGCGGGGCTGGCTGTGCTGATCGCCGGCTGTCCGTTGATGACCAACGATGACAAGTCGAGCGCCCGCGTCAGAGCGGTACACGCGAGCCCGGACGCACCCAGCGTGGACGTGTGCGCTTCGGGGGCTACGCTTTTCAGTAACGCGGCGTTCCCCGCAGCCACGAACTACGCCACGGTCGATGCCGGCACGTATGACGTGAACGTCGTGGCGGCGGGTGCGGGCTGCAGTTCGGCCGGGGTGATTGCGGCACCCCTCACGTTCGCGGCCGACACGGACACGACGATCGTCGCCCTGAATGTGCTCGACGCGATCGAGCCGCTCGTGCTGCTGGATGACAACTCCGCGCCGGCCGCCGGCAACGCCAAGGTCCGCTTCGTGCACGCAAGTCCGGATGCACCGACGGTGGATATCACCCTCCCGGACGGCACGACGCTGTTCAACGACATCTCCTTCAAGGAGAACGGCGGCTACGTCGAGGTGCCCGGGGCGACCTACACGCTGCAGGTCCGCGATGAAACCGGCACGGCGGTGGTGCTGACGCTTTCCGACGTGACGGTCGAGGTCGGACGGGTGTACACGATCTACGCTGTCGGGCTTCTGAACGGGACACCGGCTTTGAATGCCTTGATTTCCGTTGACGGTTGACAAACTGGGGAGGTTTGTGCGGGCGGAGATCCCAAGGTCACGAGGGATCTCCGCTTCGTTTTTACGCCGGACGGATACCGCATCCCTCGCGAGTCTGCTGTATCGCCTGACGTCAGCAGGCCTTTGGGCCGCAACTCACGCTGATGTCAAAGGGCTGGACTGCGAAGAAAGGCTTCTTTATCGGGAATGGCCGGCGATCAATTGGCGGGCGACGACGGGGACGTCTTCGAGACCGTGGGCACATCCATCTGCACCGATCTCGTTCCACAGATCGTCGACCATCTCGAACGGGGGGCCGCCCACAAGGACCCGCGGGCGGGCATCACTCAACCCGGCGTTCAGACTCTGAATCATCTCGCCGGTTGCGCGAAGCTTCAGGCATGAACCGACACCCAGTGTGAGCAGATGCGAGGGTTCACGCTGCAGATACTCGATGATTTCGTCGCCCGGCATATTGGTGCCCAGATACCGCACTTCCCAGCCGTCCATCTCGAGCAGATCGGCCGCCATGCGCAGGCCGATTTCGTGATAATCACCGCTCAAGGTCGCCAGGACCACGCGGGACCCGTGGCGCATCACATCCTTCGGGAAGTGCATGCGCAGAGCGGAGAGGACGAGTTGCGTAGTGGCCGTCGCCATGTGTTCATCGCTGACGGTGATCTCGCCGCGATGCCACATGTGTCCGATCCGGGACGTCGCGGGGCGCAGCACGTGCAGGTAGAGATCCCTCACGGGCGCGCGGTTCTGGAGCTGTTGAAGAATCAGCCGAAGCGCATCGCCACTGCGCGAGTCCAGGATGGCCTCGAGATACGCCAGCGTGACGGCCGTCCAGGGCCCTCCCTCACCGGCAAGCCGATCAGCGTCAGAGGGCGGCGTCGATATGGCCGCCAGTCCCGCGTGCAGGTGGGGCTCAACTGTGGGGGAGGCTTGAGGAAGTTCACTGGCGACCACCGAGCGCAGGCATTCCAGGCTGCGGGACAGGTCGTCGAGCGAGGCATCGCGAGCCCGATAGGCGGACGCCTCCCACGACATCATTCCGGCAAACAGGGCGGGGCGACGAACCGCGATCGACTGGCACAGGTATTCCAGACGGGCACACACGGCGGCGACCCATGAGGCGCGCCAGTTGGCGCCATAACGATACGGCAGGGTCGTATCCTGCTCCGCGTGGCGATTGACGGTCCACTCGGCCAGCGCCCGGGAAAGCCCTTCGAGCGTACGACTCAAGGCTGTTGCTGACTGATCCATGGCCAGGCCCTCAACACCCCATCGAACATCTTCATGTATTCGTTCGTCGGAGCCCGCTGGATTCCAGGGGCAACGCCGTTCCCATGGTGAAGGTTATCCAGTCTCATTTCGGCCGGTCGGCGGCTGAGGCCGGCCGAGCATCTCCCGGACGCGCTGCAGGCCGCGGCGTGCATGCGTCTTCACCGTTCCCAGCGGCATTTTCAGCTCTTCGGCGATCCGCTGGTGTGACCAGCCCTCGTAGACGGACAGTTTCAGGACCGCCTGCTGGTCCGGTCGCAGTTCGCGGATGGCGGCGACCGCACGGGCTGCCTCCTCCGCCACCTCCATGCCGCCGCCCTCTTCGTGATCGTCAGGGACATCGATCTCCTCGACAGGAACGGCAGCCTGGACATCCGCCTGACGCGTCCGCCGGCGGCGGTGGTCGATGAGACGCCGCCGTGCGATTGTGGCGACGAACGTCGCTTCGGAGGCGACCTGCGGCTGGAAACGACCGGCACTTTTCCACAGGTCGATGAACACTTCCTGGACGGCGTCTTCGACATCCGTCCCGGCTCCCAGGACACGCCGGGCGAGCGACCAGACGAGGCCACGGTATCGATCCATGCACGCCTGTACGGCCAGCGGATCGCCGGATGTGATGAGCGGAAGAATGTCGTCCGGACTCTCCACCGATGCAACCGCCCGCCCTGTGGGCTGCCTCAGAGCACGCTCGCCGGATGCACAGATCAGCGCCCCATCGCGCTCCGCGGCTCAGGCCCCTCGTGTCTGCCCCGAGACCGCCCCAGCGTTCGACGCGAGGCCCTGCAGGCAGCTTAACCGCGATGGGGCCTTCGGTTGAAGCCTCAACGGAAGCGCCGAAGGTCGGGATGTGGCCATTCTTTCGGGATCCGCTTGGGTAGGTCCCGGCTGCCGAACGGGATCTGGACGGGCCACGCACTCTCCTCATCGCAGGTCCGGCCCGGTCCCGGCGCGCCGGGAGACCTACTCACGCCGGACTGACTCAGGCGAGACCGCGTGCAGAAACCGTCGAACCATCATGAGCCGCTGACTTTCCTGACCCAGACCTGGCGGATGATGACTTCGGCGCCGTCGGAGCCCCGGCGCAGACCGAAGTCGGCGTGCTCGCCGCAGCGATTCCCGAAATAGGCGTCGGTGAGGTTGAATGTGGCGTGCTGCCAATCCGTCGTGCCGGCGCACGGGGCCTCGGCGGTCTTGCGGTGTGCATCGCCATCGCCGGCCCCGTCGTATTCGAGGGTGAGCTCCCCCGCGGCCGCGTCGTAGAACTCCACTTCGATCTGCACTTTGGGATGCTGACCCTTGAAGATGAATCCGTCATCGACATCAAAGAAGACCGTGCGGCCTTTTCGGCCGCCGGGCCCGTTGGCGTTCGCCCGGCCGTTCCGGCCCTGCCGCTCGACGACCCGTGTCCATCCGTCCGGCGAGCCCTCCCAGGGGAGATCGAGCCTCAGGCCGTTCTCGGCGTTCCTTTCGTCCAGGACAATGTCCACCGACTGCTGGTCCGCCTTGAGAGGATCCGGCCGGAACGGTGCGGGCCCGGATGGATCGCTCTGCAGACCGGCCATCCACTCGATGTAACGCTTGCCGGTGTCGCCGCAGGGCCGGTTGGAGCGCGCCTTGTGGTTGAAGTGAAGATCGAGGTCCAGGGCGTGCTGGGCCACCTGCAGCGATTTGGTGTAGTTCTGCTCGGAGGTCCGCCAGCCATCGGTGTCGATCACGATGACCTTGCCGAAGCGCGACCACTCCGCCAGCAGTTGATCGACTTCTCTAGGGCTCTTCTCGCCGTGTTCGGCGATGATGTCGACCTCGGGTATCGCATGGCACCGGTCCCGCTCGGCAAACGAATTCTCGGCGATCAGGAAGGGGCATTTGAGGGTGTGCCTCAACTGCCGGGCGACCCAGTTGTTGAATTCGTAGCCCACGTACCCCTCGTTCTCGATCTCGAAGATCACATTGTCGAGGTGGGCCGTCGCTTCGACCCACTTTTTCAGGTACGCCTCGTGCAGGGCCCGGATCTTCGGATGGTTCAGGTCGAAGGCGAACGGGATGCCGCTCTGCTTGCCGCGGGGCAGCAGGTCGAAACCGATGGTGCCGGGGAGGCTATTCTCCGGGTTCCAGGGGTGAAAACTCCAGCGGCGCGGACCGATGGCATCGGAATCGATGCTGCAGCGGTCGTAGAGCGTCACCTCCACGATAATGCCCTTCCGGGACGCATACTCCAGGGCCTTGACCGCATGCTCCCAGAAGCGTTCGTCGAACTGCGCCAGATCCACGCGGGCGTAGCGCCGGCCCTGCTTGACGGGGTCGTCGGGGGTGTTCACGCGTTTCCAGCAGAACAGATCGTTGGCCCAGCCGCACCATACGAAGCACCGGGTGAAGTTCACTCGATGGCGGACCAGCATGTCCAGGAACGACTCATACAGCGGGCGCTGCCTGTCGGCTTCGCTCCGGCAGTCCAGGTCGTCGGGGATGTGGTTCGTATTCAGGAGATCGTAGTAATCGTAGCCGACCAGTTTGAGATGGTCGTTTCCCCTGAACGACAGCAGCTTGGGGTTTGACCGGCTGCGTGCGACCGGGGCCGCGGCGGCGAGCGGCTCGGCGCACAGAAGTAGAGCGGCCATCACGATCGGCAACAGCGTCCGTTTCATATCCATTGCTCCCGGGAACAGATGTTTCGATCTGCCGTTCATGGATCGCTGACATTCGGCGGTTCCGACCGGTGGGTTCAGATCGGGTGACGGCCAGCGTCGGGCTGCTGACGATTCTCTTGCGGCGTCATGTGCCTTTCGTGCGGAGCGTCCCAATCATGCCGCGGTGAAGGCTTCCCAGAGACGGTCCATAAACGGCTTCTCGATCCCGCCTCTGGCGACCACGACGCGGTAGCGCAACCGGATGGACTTGCCGGCCGGCAGGTCCCAGCCCTTCTGTTCGTCGATCCAGAGGAAAGGCGTGGGCGAGATGTTGCCGTAATCGCGCGTGAACCAGGGGCAATCGGGGGACCAGGGGTTGCCGGGGTGATCCATGACCACAATCGATTCGGTGATCCCCAGGCGCTGGCCCTGGTAGCCGCACCACCTGGCCGGCAGCCCCAGGGTGGCCTTTTCGCCGATCTGGCCGTTGCCGTTGATCAGCAGCCCGCCGCCGACCGGGGCCAGTTCGCGGGCCACGCGGACGCCGAACAGCGAGTGGTTCGTCCTGCTGATGTGAATATCCACCTTCGCGGCCACCGTGATGTCGACGTCGAGGAGCCGCACGTCGCGCGACGGGGCGGTGATGGTGTAGC
>CAZQEN010000053.1:0-28670 GCA_964591605.1 uncultured Planctomycetales bacterium | reverse complement strand
CACAGGGCAGCTCCGGCACATCGCGGGAACGCTCACTTCAGTGAACACGAAAGTCGGGGACGCCGGCGGCCTCTTCACGTCGAAACTCGGCATTGCCAACGCCGGCACGACCTGGATCAACCCGGGATTTGTGCAGATCGGTGTCAAGAATGTGGGGGAAGTGGAGATCGATAACGCCTCCGTGGAGAGCGGCGGTGTGATTCTGGGCGGATCATCCGGCAATGCCGCGGGCGTATTGCAGCTTCACGGGCCCTCTGCTTCGTGGACGGCATCGGGCATCGAGATTGGCAACACCGCGGCGGCCGGAACGCTCACCATCGGCGATGGCGCCTCTTTGAATACGAGCGATCCTTCCACCATTGACGGCGCCATTGGTCAGGCGGGCAACGCCGCGATCCTCGGAGAATCCGGAGAGGGTACACCCTCCAGTTGGGAGCATGACGACGTTCTTGAAGTCGCCCCATCCGGTGTCGGGAACCTGCGCGTCGAGAATGGGGGGTTCCTGACCGCCGAGGAATTGCGGATCGGCAACGCCTCCGGCAGCTCGGGCAGCGTGCGCGTCAAAGGTCTGTCCCCAACCGGCCAGAATGCATTCGCGGATATCAGCGAGCGGATTCTGGTCGGCCACGACCAGGGAACCGGCCTGTTGGAGATCCTCGATGGTGCGGCGGCGAGAGGCAATTCATGCCAGATTGGGTGCAGCGGGTCAGGTACGGTTCTGGTCTCAGGAAGCTCCAATCCGGGCGATCTATCGGATCTCAACAGTTTCGCCACCCTGACCGTCTCGGACACGATCAGTGCGGGCTGCGGCCTGGGCGGGGGCGAAGGCCGATTGACCGTCGCGAACGGCGGTGGCGTTCAAGCGCCCGTCATCTCCGTGACGGGTGGCGGCCAGATCGTTCTCGATGGTCAGGGCGGCCGTGCGTTGCTGCAGGCTCTGAATCGTCTGGTCGTGGATGCGTTGCAGAGTGTCGAGATCGAGGCCAGAGATGGCGGCAAGATCATCACGCAGGAGCTGATTCTGGGTCGCAATGTGCTGCAGCCGGGTGCGGCCGATCTCACGCTGCGCGGTCGCAATGCTTCGGGCGCTCCGACCTCGCTCCATGTGCTGGATGTTCCTGGAGATGCCGAGTCCGCAAAAGTCGCCCAGATCGGTGCGACGGCGCCGGGTCAGCTCAACATTCTGTCCGGCGCGCGGGCCGAGCTCAAAGGGGGGCTGACCGTCGGTCAGGGCGCGCAGGGCATCGTGGTCATATCCAACACCACGGGGCCGGACACCAGCCATCTGGTCATTGACGGCGAAACGCAGATCGGCGTCGGCGGCACGGGCATTCTCCAGGCCGAGTCTTTCTCCGATGTCACCAGCAACGGCGCCTTCCAGATTGGACTGGGGGCTGGAGTGCCCAGCGGTTCCGTATCGCTCGACCACTCCTCGCGGCTGGACGTGAATGGGACGCTTTCCGTCGGTGTGGGCGGCCAGGGTCTTCTGACCGTCGGCGCCAGCGGGTTTGACTGCAGGGTCGAGTGCGACACGCTCCTGGTCGGCGGAGCGGTGACCGCGGCTACCGGGACCATCATCCTGCGGCACGACGCGAAACTGGATATCTCCGGCAACGCGCAGGTTGGATTGGACGCCGGCCGGGGCGAGATTCTTCTGGCAGACAGAGATACTCGACTGAACATCAACGGGACCCTCACCATCGGCAGCCCCAACGGCGGGTCTGCCGGAGGAGCAGTCATCCTGTCGGATGCCCGGATCGAGGGAACGGGGAGCATCGTGGTAAATCCCAACGGATGTCTACAGGGGACGGGAGTTGTCAGTCTTCCAAAGGTCAGGAACAGCGCCTGCATCAGTCCGGGCTTCTCGCCCGGCAGGATCACCATTGACGGCGACTATGTGCAGGAGGACGGCGGCCGTCTGATCATCGAAGTGGGCGGCCTGGAGCCCGGGCGGTTTGACGTGCTGGAAGTGACCGGCAGCGCGACACTCGGCGGCATTCTCGACCTGCGGTTCATCGATGGCTTCGTGCCCAGGCCGGGCGACAGCGTCGAATTCCTGCAGGTCACCGGGCAGATCACCGGCCAGCTCAGCGCCGTCAGCACCGTTATCGATGTTCCCGGCGATCGCGATACGGCACACCCGGCCGCACGGGCCGAGGTAGCGCTTGCGCTCACCCCCAACGGCGCCGTGCGCATGACGGTGACGCGCGTGCGGACGCTCGATGAGTCCGGCAATGTGGTGGCCACGGAGGAGATCACCGGTTCCGAGATCGCCGACGGCACGAGCAACACCATCCTCGTCGGCGAGACCCCGACAACCCGCCCGGAAGAAGGCAACACACGTCCGTCGGTCGAGACCCCGCGCGGCCGCATCGCTGACGGCACCAGCAACACCATCATCGTCGACGAAACGCGAACGTCCGTTTCGCCCCGGGGCAACGCCGACGGCATCGTCGACGCAGCCAGCAACACGTTGCTCATCGGGGAAGAGGTCGGTGATCCCTCAGGCGACGAGGAAGAACCGTCTGCGTCGCCGCCGGCGGCGGGCGTCTGCGGCGTGGGCGTCGCGCCCCTCGTGCCGATGGCGATACTGGGCTGCCTCGGAAGAACCTGCCGGGCCAGAAGCCGTCGGCTGCAGCGGGTCTGGTAGGATGGAAGGTGCCTCTGGCAAGGGAGTCTCGTCATGTGGCGATGCTTGCGGCAAATATGGCTTGGTCTGCTGCCGATGGTCCTGGTCGGCTGTCCGCCGCCGCTCGAGAAGGAGCATGCGGGCACCTACGTGGGGCGGCTTGCCGGTTCGGATGCGTTCGTGGCCATCGTCACGAACGGAAGGGACGTCCGGGCATACGTGACCGACGGCGCGGGCGACGGGCGACTCGCCATTTCCGAATGGTTCGAAGGTACCATTTTTCAGAACGAATTCAGCCTGTTCTCTCTCAGCGGCGGCGTCCAGCTCACGGCCGACATTGAGGCCGACACGGCCAGCGGCGGAGTCGTCCTGAGTGGCGGGACGCTCCTGCTCTTTGAAGCGGTACGGGCAGATGGAGAGGCGGGGTTGTATCTCTTTGAGAATTCCGTCGGCTCCGACTTCTACCAGGCCGGCTGGATCGTCCTGCCCGGCGGCGATCAGCGGGGCTCGGTGCTTGTGGGAACCAGCCGCGCGGCCAATACGTCACTCAATCCATCCGCCGGCACGGCCACACTGCCAGGCGCCGGCACGGTGACACCCGGCAAGCTCACTCCCGACAACGTCACGCAAGTTCTGGCCGGGTGCTTTCCCTGCCCATAAAGCGTCCGCGGCGCTGCGCCCTGCCATTCGTTACCAAGACACCCGCCACGCGGCAGGACAGCCCTTTTTCCATTGATTTACGGGTACAGAAAGAGCTAAACTGGTTTCAGGACCGGCATTTCAATCAGCAAGCTCACTTTCTGGGCCATCGCAGTTCCTCTGGTAAAGGAGGGGCAGACGGCGAGCATCTCTGCGCGGTTCCGGCCGGCAAACTGGAATGGATCATGGCCAGGCCTGATCGGCGTTCTGCGCGATGGCGCGCGATCGGCCCCGGCAAATAGAGGCCATGAGAATACTGAAGGCGAGGGCAAAAATGACTCGATCCTGCGCATCTGCGGTTCCCGTGGCGCTGGCCGGATGCCGTTCAGGCGGCTCACGGACGGGCCCGGCCGCCGCTGCGGTGTTGCGGCTGGCGCTGGCGACGGTGATCGCGGTGTCCGCGGCGGCGCAAACGCCGCTGGGCACGGGCATTACGTACCAAGGCCGGCTCCAGCAGAACGGCTCCGCGGTCAACGCAACGGTGGAACTGAAGTTCAGTCTGTGGGACGATCCGGTGGCCGGCACGCAGCTTGGCGCCGTCCAGACGATGAACGGCGTCCAGGTGACCAACGGCCTGTTCAGCGTCGAACTCAACGCGGCCGGCCAGTTTGGCCCCGATGCATTCAATGGCCAGGCGCGCTGGCTGCAGATCGGCGTCAATGGCTTTCCGCTCTCGCCTCGCCAGCCGCTGACGGCTGCGCCGTACGCCCTGCACGCGCTCAACGGTGGGGGCGACGGCCATTCGCTCGACGCGGTTGACGGCGACCCAACCGATGTCGTCTACGTCAATGCCGCCGGCAACGTAGGCATCAACACATCCACGCCCATATACCCACTGACCGTGATGGGCGCCGGTTATGGGATCATGCATACCGATGGGATCCAGTCGCTGGCGACCTACGTGGGCGGAGGGGGCTGGTTGGGCACCTACACGGCACATCCTCTTCACCTGTTTACCGCGAACGGCCCCGCCCGCCTGACGATCGACACGGCCGGCAACGTCGGCATGGGTACCACCTCGCCTTCGCAGCGCCTGCACCTGTCACAGCCGACCACGCCGCCGCTGGCCATCAGGATGGATGCCGGATGGGCGTGGACGCCCTCGCCGGCCAATCTCCCCACCGCAGCCGCGAATATCGCCGACGGCGGCGCGAACTGGAACAACGTGAACAACGTCCTGACTCAGAACAACAGCGGCGCTACCGCGACCATCGAAGGACCCAGCGCCACTCTGCAGGCGACTGGCTTCAACTTTGCGATACCAGCCTCGGCCACCATCACCGGCATCATGGTTGAGATCGGCAAGAGATCGGTCACGCCTGCCAGCTTCACTGACCTCCAGGTCACCCTCGTCGGTGGAAGCGGACCGTCCGCCAACAGGGCCCAGACCGGGATCGTCTGGCCGGTCGGCACTTTTGCACCGCGCACCTACGGCGCGGCCGGCGATTCGTGGGGTCTGGCCTGGACCCCGGATCAGATCAACTCGAGCGCATTCGGCGTTCAGTTGAAGGCCACCACGGTCTCTTTCGGCACCGTGGAGGTCGATTACATGAAGATCAATGTTTATTACACAGCCTCGGGGAGCACGAGCTGGACGCTCGGTGCGGACGCCCGGGCCGACTGGTGCCTTTCGCCCACATCTGACCTGAGCACCAGCATCCTGCGGGCGAGTGCGCTGACCGGACCCCTGGTTGGGACGGCCTTCCCCGCGCGCATCGAGGTCAACGGAGGCACCAGCGATTCACTGCGCATTCGGAACGCCGCGGCCGGCCCCTGGGCCATCCGGATCAAGAACGATGCGGTCGCCAGCGAAGCGGGGCTCCTCGTCAGTGGCTCCGGCCAACTCTATCTCACCAACCGCGCTGACCTCGTCTCACCCGGCTATGCCGCGCTCAACGACAATGGTTCGTGGGGCACGGCGAGCGATCGCAGCCTGAAGTGTGACATCCAGCCGCTGACCGATCTGCTCGAGCGTGTCTGCTCGCTGCGGCCAGTGAGCTATTACCTCGTCAACCAGGATCGCGCAAGGGAGCCGGACCGCAACATCGGGCTCGTCGCGCAGGAAGTACAGCCGCTCTTCCCGTCCCTCGTGCACGGGTCCGAAGGGACCAGGACGCTGGATTATGCCGGCTTGAGCGTTGCTGCCATTGGGGCGATTCAGGAACAGCAGAGGCTTATCGAGACCCAGCAAGGGCAGATCATTGAATTGCGTGCGGAGAAGGCCCGGCAGATCGCCGAGAGCAATCGGCAACTGGCCGCCCAGCAGAGCCGAATCGACGCGCTTGAGGCCCGACTCGCCCGCCTTGAGAATATCCTGTCCAGCTCACCCCGGCCGGACCATGACACAGACCGGACGGGACAGGGCATCGCGACCCCGTTGCGGTTCGAGACACGGGGATACCCTTAACGCGGCTCGTCGAAAGCCGGCAGCGGTCGTAGTCGAAGCCGGCCAAGTCTGGTATTGTGCTCCGGAGCCGTTCCACGGAGACACAAAATGCCAAACGCTCAAGTTCTGGGCAGGACACTGCTCTACAGCCTCCTAGTTTGGGGTTCAGACGCCGCGATTGCACCGGCTGAGACGGCGAAGCCCAATGTGGTGATCGTGCTCACCGATGACCAGGGCTACGGCGATCTGTCGTGCCACGGCAATCCCGTCCTGAAAACGCCCGAGCTGGACCGGCTGCACGCCCAGAGCGTCCGGTTCACAGACTTTCACGTAACTCCCATGTGCACGCCGACGCGCTCGCAGCTCATGACCGGGCGCGATGCCCTCGACAATGGAGCCATGAACGTGAGCAGCGGGCGAAGCATGATCCGCCGCGGCATGCCGACCATCGCCGAGATCTTCGCCGCCTCGGGCTATCGCACCGGGCAGTTCGGCAAGTGGCACCTGGGCGACGTGTATCCGCACCGGCCGCAGGACCGCGGATTCGAGCGCTCGCTCTGGTTCCCCTCCTCTCATATCCCATCCGCCCCCGACTACTGGGGCAACGACTACTTCGACCCGCATCTGCGCAGCCAGGACGGACAGATACGCCAGTACAAGGGCTACTGCACCGACGTCTTCTTCGAGCAGGCCCTGACCTGGATCCGGGAGCGGGCCGCGGCGCGCGAGCCATTCCTAGCCTACCTCCCGCTGAACGCCGCCCATGGGCCGCTCTGGGTGCCCGACAAGTACCGCGAGCCGTACCGATCGCTCCCCAATGACGTGGCCAGCTTCTTCGGAATGATCGCCAATATCGACGAGAACATGGGGCGGCTCGACGCGATGCTGAAAGAGACCGGGCTGCGCAACAATACCATTGTGATCTTCATGACCGACAACGGCGGGACGGTGGGCGTGCAGACCTTCAATGCGGGCATGAAGGGCCGCAAGATCACGCTGTGGGAGGGCGGCCACCGGGTCCCCTGTTTCATCCGCTGGCCGTCCGGAAAACTCGGAGAGCCGCGCGACATCGACGAGCTGACGCAGATTCAGGATCTTCTGCCCACGCTGATTGACCTGTGCGGGTTGAAGGCGCCGCCTGCCCCACAGTTTGACGGCACCAGCCTGGCCCGGCTGCTGCGCGGCGAGGAAAAGTCACTGCCCGACCGCATGCTGGTCGTGCAGTTCAGCCGCATGGATCATCAGGTGCCAATCCAGGGCGAGGCGTCCGTGTTGTGGAAAAAGTGGCGCCTGATCAAAGGCACCGAGCTGTACGACATGGCCACGGACCCGGGTCATGAGCACAACCTGGCCGAGAAGAAGCCCGAGATCGTCGAAAAGATGCGCGCCCATTACGAGCGCTGGTGGGCGGACATCGAGCCGCGCGTCAACGAGTACGTGACGCTCACGATCGGTTCGGACGCCGAGCCCGTCACGATGCTCTCGGCCGCCGACTGGCAGGATGTCTTCCTCGATCAGCAGCGGCAGGTGCGTGATGCGACGGCCCGCAGCGGCCCGTGGGGCCTCGAGGTGGCGCGCGACGGCAACTACGTTTTTGAACTGCGGCGTTATCCGCGGGAGGCGGACCTGCCGCTGACCTCCGACGCCCCGCCGTTCAGAGGGGTCGACGGCCGTCTGCCCGCCGGCAAGGCCCTGCCCATCGCGAAGGCCAAACTCCGCGTCGGCGAGCTGGAGAAAACCCGGAACGTGAATCCCGACGACAAGTTCGCCCGCTTCGAGCTGCCGCTCAAACAAGGCCCGGTGAAGGCGCAGACCTGGTTTTACGACGAGTCAGGCAAGGATCTGTGCGGGGCGTATTACGTGTACGTCCAACGGCAGTAGCGCTGCAGCGGCCGCCCTGAGCCTGCCCGCCGTGGCGGGTGGCGGCCGAAATGGCGATGTCGCGAGCAGCCTGCACTCGTCGTCGCTCACCAGGTGTTCGCAAGTCCCTCAATGCTCGACCGCAGCGTCTCCTGCGGCATGGCCAGCGTCCTGCTCAGATAGCGATACGCCTTGGCCGCGGCCCGCCGCCAGAGGGCCTGCTCATCGGCGAATTGATGGCTCAGCAGGAGGAGCGCAGCGATCGTGAAAACGACCCTTTCCGACAGCGCCTCCGAGCCGGCCCTCGGGAGCGACCCTATCCATCCTTGCGCGAGTTCCCGCGCACGTCTCCACTCCGCCGTGTCATCCGCCTCGAAGCTGCCGTCGGCCTGCTGACGCTGCAGGAGCTGCATCAAAGGGCTGAGCGGGGACGTGGCCTGCAGCACGTCTGCATCCCGCCAGAAGTGAAGCCGATTCGCCATCCCGTGAACCTTGGGTGCCTGCCGGAAGTCATTCGCGATCTGGAACACGCCCTCCGACAGGAACCTCTCTATCCTGTCCACCCCGCCGGCCGGCGGCGCCGCCAGGCAGAACCTCTCGACGCCATGCCAGCCGCGCGGGATCTGCACGGGGATTCGCCGCGTGGCCGGCTGGCCGTTGTTGCGCTCCTCGGCACTGCGATGCTCGATGGCGATGAAGCTGGTGTGATGGCAGAGCAGCCCGAATTGCTTCGAGAGCTCGATGCATCGCTGCCGGGCGGTCGGATCGTGAGCCTCCGAATCCTCGAGCGACTGGATCATCCGGCGGGCCCAGAACAGCGGGAGTTCCTGACCGCTCCAGGCAGGAGCGGGCACGTTGACCGCCCACTCGAGCGCACCGGCCGGCGACATGCACTTGAGCGCCACACGTCCCGGCACACGCGCCTCCGGACAACGGGCATACACCGTCAGCGCATCACCGTTGAAGATCGGCGGGATCGTCGTCGGCGACTGCTCGAGGCCATCGCCTCCGTCCCATCTCATGACCAGATCCGTCAGGTCGGGTGTCGCCAGGCGGCTGAATGTCCGCAGGACCTTCTCTTCGATCCGCTCGCCTTCGGTGATGAATTCCGCCGCGCCGCGTGTCGCTTCGGCGAGCCCGCGAACCAGATGGCGGCTCGAGGCTGGCCCGATTCCGAACGTGAAGATGCGGTTGCCGGAGCGGTACCGGCGGGCCAGGCCGATGACCGCCGGTTCGTTTGAGATCTGTCCGTCCGTCAGCAGGATCACTTGCCGCATACCACCCAGACAGGGCCTGCGGCTCAGGAAACTCTCGAGCGGGCCGTACAGTTCCGTCCCACCGAGATCCGCCTCGAGGTACCGCAGATAGCGGAGCGCGTGTTCGAGCGTTTCCTGCCGGTAGGGCAGCGGCTCGGCGCTCATCCACTCGAAGCTCGAGCCGAAGCGGCAGATGTTGAAGCAGTCGCCCTCGCTGAGGTGACGCAGGCACAGGTCCAACGCCGATTTGGCCTGGGCGATCGGCAGACCCTGCATCGAGCCCGAGCAGTCGAGGACAAACACGACCTCGCTCGGCACCGGCTCCGCCCTTTCTTCCAGCTCGGGCAGAAACGTGACCGCCAGGTAGGCTCGGCCGTCAGATCCGCGCACCGCTTCCGCCCGCGGTTCCTGTTCCTCCCCCAGATCGAAGTTCAGCACGATCTCGCGATCCGTTTCGCTCAGCCCGCCGGCCAGCGTCACGCGGTACTCGTGGTTCTGCCGGTTCTCGACCACGATCCGGTGGCTGGGCGAGGCGAGCGAGCGGATGGGCCGTCCCAGCGAAACCTCCACATCCAGCGAAAGACCGTACGGAACCGAGAGGAGGTGCGGCGGGTTCAGCGCGTGAGCGTCTCGCAGCGCCTCGATCGGGTCGGTCGCCGTGGCCGTGGCATATCGCGGCGCCACCACCGTCGGGTAGACCAGTCGAATGGAGCCATCGACAACCTCCAGCTCGGAGACATAGGTGAGCCGCACCAGCGCCATCTGCTGCGGCTTCAGGTTGCCCACATCGATGCTGAACACATCCGGGCGATGTTCGCGCAGGTTATACGCGGCATCGCCCCGCCCGATCGCCTCCTCATACAGCTCGGAAGCCTTCTCCAGCTCCTCGATCTGCCCGGTCAGCACGCGCTCGCCGGTGATGACCTCGAAACCGCAGACCGCCGCCCGCTCGGGAAGGGGAAAGGCGTAGGTAACCTCGATGGCTTCCGGCTCCAGGTTGATGAATGTCTGCTCCACGATCGTTCGCTGCCCCATGGACGTGAGGCGTGACCAAACGCGGATGCCCCGCAGGGCGACCTGATGTCTGCCTGCGCAAATGAGATCGATCACCCCTGAGCTCATGAAATCCTCCTCTGTGGATCGATTTCCCCGTCGGGCGGCGGCGTTACGTCAAGCGGAGCCTCTGGTGAGAGGATCTCTCGAACGACTTCACGAAGGGACAGAATCTGCTCAGCCGTCAACTCATGGCGCCCGGTATCGACATGAAGCTCGACCCCGGGGCCCAGCACGATGCGGGTCCAGAGCGACGCCTGGATTCCCGGTCTCATGCGGCCGACGCGTGCGGGTGCCGGCGCGGGGGGGGGAGCCGCCTGCCCGCCCTCCAGAATGCGACGGATGGCATCCAGCGGATGGCCGGCGCGCTGCAGCTCCTGAATCCGCCGCAACTGCTCCAGATGCCGCGCGGTGTAATGCCCCGCCCGGCCCCGGCCTTCCGGCGGAGAGAGCAGCTTCCGGGCGACGTAGAAACGTACCGCTCTGCGGCTCACGCCCGCCGAATCAGCAAGCTCGGTGATGGATAGGGCGCCTTTCATGACACTAATAATACAACATTAGATGTCGTATTTCAAGCGCATCCAGACCATCAGGGCCTTCACAGCACATAAACGCCCAAGCAGAAAAGGTTTACAATCGGGAAGGGAAAAGCCGGAGGTTCGAGCCCAGCGGACAGAAGACGAGTGCTGTTGCGTCGCATCTGCCCGTGATCCGCATCACCCACAGGCCGTGTGGATCGACACGGAATCCCTCGGCGGGCCTGTCCCGTGTTTCATCCCTGCCGCTGGCCGGACAGGAATGCCGGGTCGCTCCGTACGACCGACTCCGGACGAGGTCCGTTACGCCACCCGGATCCGGGTCTCGCGCCGCGCGGCGTCGAAGGTGATTTCCAGGCGATCGAAGACGCCCAACCGGCCCAGCAGAGCTGGCGCATGTTCGTGAACGGCAATCGCGAGGTGAGCCCTCAACAGCGGCAGGTCGGCAATGCTGAGATCGAGCTCGTGAATCCAGGCATCCATCGGCTGTTTTCCGACTGCGCCCAACTGGATTGGCCGCCCGGTCGTCAGATCGAGGCCCAGCGCATCCGCGGCCGAACGCGGCAGCAACGAGACCACCGCCCCTGAATCGACGCACAACGAAAACGCCGAGCAGATACCGGCCGGGCTTCTGATCTCCAGTTCGATGATCGGCACGTGAACCGCGCCAAAATAGAGGTGGGGGCGGACACGCCACCTGCTAATCAACATGCGGCATGTCCACGTCGGTGCTGATCTGTTCCAGAATGAAATCGTGCTCGGGCCGTTTCTGGATCGCTTCCCTGTTGGCTTCCGCCAGCGTGTCGCCGACGGCAATGACCCGGCCATCCCGAACGGCGATCCATTTGCCAGGATACCAGATGGCCAGATCCAGACTGTGCTCCGCGAGCCAATCGCAGTCTTTTGTGTTGGCCACTGCTCATCGCTCCAGTGTGCACATGGCCCCAGGCCATTGTGGCAATCGATTTCATCAGTGGACAGGTCAATCTCGTTCAAGATAGGTGTAGCCCGCCAGGCCCTGCTCGTATTTGGTGAGGAACTGGCCGGCCTCTTCGAAGGAGATGGTGCCGGCGCGGACGGCCGACTCGACCATGAGGCGGAGCTTGTGCGTGAGCTCGTCGGTCGAGTACTGCACGAAGTTGAGCACCTCTTTGACCGTGTCGCCCTTGACGACGTGCTCGATGTGGTAGCCGTTGCCCTGGGGGTCAAGGCGCACGTGGACGGCGTTGGTGTCGCCGAAGAGGTTGTGCATATCGCCCAGGATCTCCTGGTAGGCGCCGGTGATGAATACGCCGAGGATGTAGTCTTCGCCGTTGACCGGGTGCAATTCGAGCGTGCTCTTGACGTCCTTGAGGTCGATGAAGCGGTCGATCTTGCCGTCGGAGTCGCAGGTGATGTCGGCCAGGATGGCCCGGCGCGTCGGCTCTTCGTGGAGGCGGTGGATGGGCAGGATCGGGAAGAGCTGCTGGACGGCCCAGAAGTCGGGCAGCGACTGGAAGCAACTGAAATTGCAGAAATAGGTGTCGGCCATCGACTTTTCGAGGCCTTCAAGCTCGTCGGGGACGTATTCGGAATCGCGCACGATCCGCAGAATCTTGTGGGCGCACGAATAGAAGATCGTCTCGGCGAGGCTGCGGTCTTCAAGGCTGAGCAGGCCGTAGCGGAAGAGGCTCATGCACTCATCGCGGTAGTGCAGGGCGTCGTGATAGGCCTCCTGGAAGTTTTTCCGCGTGATGTTCTTGTGCACTTCGAGCAGGTTGCGAAGCGGGTCGGCCTTTTCCTCGGGGAGTTCGGCGGGGACGGGCAGTTCGCCACCCATGCTGCTGGTGCCCAGGACGTTGAAGACCAGGACGGAGTGGTGCGCGGTGATCGCGCGGCCCGACTCGGAGACGATGATCGGGTGCGGCACTTCCTCGCGGTCGCAGATGTCCATGATGCCGCCGACGATGTCGTTGGCGTATTCCTGCATCGAGTAGTTGGTGCTCGAGGCGAAGTTGGTCTGTGAGCCGTCGTAATCGACGGCCAGACCCCCGCCGACGTCGAAGAACCGCAGCCGCGCGCCAAGCTTGTGCATTTCGGCGTAGATGCGGCCGGCCTCCTGCAGCCCCTCGCGGATCGAACGGATGTTGGTGATCTGGCTGCCCAGGTGGAAGTGCAGCAGCTCGAGGCAGTCGAGCATCTCCTCCTTCTTGAGGAGTTCCACGGCGTCGACGAGTTCGCGGACGGTGAGTCCGAACTTGGAGCGGTCGCCGCCGGAGGATTCCCAGCGGCCCGAGCCGCGGCTCGCGAGCTTGGCCCGCATGCCGATCTTGGGGACCACGTTGAGCCGCCGCGCGTTCTCGACGATGAGCGGCAGCTCGCTGAATTTCTCGACGACGATGATGACCTGCTTGCCGAGCTTGGTGCCCAGGAGGGCCATCTCGACGTATTCCTGGTCCTTGTAGCCGTTGCAGATGACCAGCGATTCGGTGGAATCGAGCAGGGCGAGCACGGCGAGCAGCTCGGGTTTTGAGCCTGCCTCCAGACCGAATTTGTACGGGCCGCCGTAGTGAACGATCTCTTCGACGACCTGCCGCTGCTGGTTGACCTTGATCGGATAGACGCCCAGATACTGCCCGCGAAAGCCGTAGTCCTTGATGGCGGTCTTGAACGCCTCGTTCAGGGCTTCGACCCGTGCCCGCAGAATGTCCGAGAAGCGGATGAGGATCGGCAAGCCGATGCCGCGCCGCTGGAGTTCATCGACGACCTGCTTGAGATCGACGGTGGGGCCGGCGGGACCCTGGGGATGGACACAGGCGTTGCCGGCGGCATTGATGGAGAAGAACGGCGCTCCCCAGTTTCGCACGTTGTAGAGGTCCATCGAGTCATTGATGGACCAGGTCCGCATCGCGTCGCCGCTGAATACGGAATGCTGCAGCTTACCCATCTGTGGTGTGTTCCCGTGTACCGGAGCTTCGCGCCTGAGTTCGAGTGCGCTGGATTCAGAGACCTCGGCTCCGGCCGTGATCGTGCTGGCCCCGCGCCGCATGCCGGGGCTCCAAGCAAAATGCCGACGAGCTTGAGGGCAGCCGTCGGCACAACGTCATGCTTGGCCCACGTTTATGTTATTGCATCGCGGTGCGCGGTCAAGAAGAAATCGCCGTCGTGCGGGTGGTTTTATGAAAATTTTTTTCGGCGGCGGCCTTCGCCGGCCTGAGCGGGCCGATGCGCCGTCGGTCATGGGAACGTCGTTCTCCGATTCAGCATTACGCCACGCGAAGCGTGTCCGCTCCCCGCGGTTCGGCGCTACCACCCGATTCAAGGATGGAGTAGAAGAGCCGTATGAGTTTCCCGCGCCTGTGTCTGATCATCGCTTCGTTCTTCGCGGCGGCGATGCCCGCTCTGGCCCAGCGGTATCCGACGACGCGCCCGTATGCGGGCGTGACCTACCACGTCGAGGTGCGACGCGACCCGCCGCTGCACCTGTTCGTGGCCGAGGTGGATGTGAGCAACCCGCGTGTGCGGCTGCGCGTGGCTCCAGGCGGGCCGGACCCGGACGGCTCGGGCGAGTGGGAAACGACGCTCATGCGTCCGACGAAGGTGGCCGAACGTGAAAAGTTCGAGCTGGCGGTTAACGGCGACTTTTTCACTGCCCGCAACGTCAAAGACGCCGAAGGAGCGGCCTCAGGTTATCGACCCGATGTCTGGGCGGGAGCGGTCGGTCCGGCCGTCACCAACGGCAAGGTCTGGTCGATCGGCGAGATGCCCACGCCGTGTCTGGTCGTCTATCGCGACCGGCGGGTCAGGCTCGAAACCATTGAGCGTCCGCCGCGTGATGCCTGGTCGGTGGTGGCCGGAAACCGCATGCTCGTCGAGAACGGCAGACCGGTTCTCACCGACTTCAAGGCCCGGCACCCCCGCACGGTGGTCGGACTGAATGAAAAGTGTACGCGTCTCACGATCCTGGTGGTCGACGGGCGTAAACCCGGCGTCTCGGTCGGCATGAGCTACGCCGAGCTGTCCGAAGAGATGATCCGGCTCGGCTGCCACACGGCGCTCAACCTCGACGGCGGCGGCAGCTCAGTGATGGTGCTGCGCGACCCGAAATCCACCGAGCTGCGCATCCTCAACGACCCCAGCGATGGCCGGGAGCGGGCGGTGGCCAATGTCCTCGGCGTCGATGTCCGAAAGTAGGGCCCGCTGGTAGGTCCCGCCTGCCGGGCGGGACCTGAGCGGGAGCGCTCGTCGCCACGAGCTCCTGCCCGGCAGGCAGGACCTGCCGCAGGACCTGCCGCAAGCGAGTTCTCTGCTCCCGCTTCACAACAGCGGGCGGAGCTGCTCGCGCAGGGCGCGGAGGGCCTGGCCCCGATGGCTGATGGCGTGCTTCTGATCCGGCGCCAACTGGGCCATCGTCATGCCGCGTGCGTCAAGCCAGAAGTGCGGATCGTAACCGAATCCATTGTCGCCGAGCGGGGCATCGACGATGCGGCCTTCCACCGCGCCTTCGGCCGTCGCGAGGATCCGCTGACCGTCGCTGAGTGCCACGACACAGCGGAAACGGGCGGTGCGGCGCTCCGGAGAGACGCCGCGGAGCCGCTCGATGAGCAGGGCGTTGTTGGCGGCGTCGTTGGCGGGCTGGCCGGCATAGCGGGCGGACCGCACGCCGGGCTGGCCGCCCAGGGCGTCGACCTCGAGGCCCGAGTCATCGGCGATGGTCCAGAGGCCGCTCTGCCGGGCGTAGTAGGTGGCCTTGAGGGCGGCGTTGCCGGTGAAGGTGTCGGCATCTTCGACCGGCGGTGGCCAGTCCGGGAACTCGCGGAGCATCCGCCAGCGAACCGCTAGCGCGTCCCCCCCGCCGCCGAGAATCTCGATCATCTCGCGGCCTTTCTTGACGTTTGCGGTGGCCAGGAGAATGTCACGCATACGGCCGGGTCTGCTCCGCCAGATTCTGCAGGCGCCGGGTGCAACCGACCTGCCTGCAACACCGTGAGGTCACTCACCGAGTTTGATGGACCGGCATGGTCACGGACGCTGGAACGGCGCGGGCGGGCGCTCGCGCGGAGCGGGAGCCCCCCCACCGCCCTCCCGGGGAACGGGCACCAGATACGACTGCGGCGGCGCCAACTGGCCGCTGGGCGTCGGGTACTTGACCAGGTGGCCGTTCTCGGTGAGGTGCCGGAACTCCTCGGGACGTTGATTGATGAGGGCTTCCACGCGCGGCCCGTAGTGAACGGCCCCGCCCGGTTCGGCAACGATGTCTTCGTTGGTGAAATCACCGACGAAGACGTAACTGCGCACGTCTTCGTGGCGGTAATAGGCACTGTAGCCCTCCTGCCGAAGCAGGGCGACATACTGCTCAGCGGCCTCGCGCCGCTGGTCGAATCCGGGCGTGTTGTAGAAGACGGCGACGTAGAGCGTGTAGGTGCCCCGTGCCCGGGACACGTCGAATTCGCTGACCTGGGGCTGAGGAGGTTTGTCGACGAGCTCGGGCTCCGCGTAGAAGAACGGCGTCGTCTGATTGATGATCAGTCGGCGGATCATGTCGATGTCGCGCTGATAGTCGGCGGGAAAGACCAGGCGGTCGGGCTCGGCGGGGGAGGCGATCTTGACGTACTCCCCGTAGTAGATCGAGCTGCCGGTCGCATCGGCGACAATACGCACCCTGTTGGGCTTGAGGCCGGGGGCGCGCTTGAGTTCTTCGGCCAGTCGCAGCACGTAGGCCTGGTGACCCGGCGCGCTGGTGTGCAGGGCGCGGATGGTCCAGCGCTCCTTGCTGCTGGGGGCGGGGGCGAAAAGTGAGCCGCCGCCCGTGGTGCTCCCCCCGCCGGTGGAACTCCCACCGCCCACACCCGCCGCGCCGCCCGGCGGCGTCTCGCAGCCTCCGGTGATCAGCGGGGCAAACACGACAAGTGCGAAGGTAAGAACGTGAGAAAGATGATGTGAGACGTGGCGTCTCACTGGTGAGCGTTCAGGTTTCAAAGGCATCATTCTCAACACCCCAGTGGCCCTGATTGCAGCGGCTGAATGGTCCATGGTGCCCTGATTATCTCAGGTTTGCGACTTCCTGCCAGCGATGGGCGTGCCGCACTCGGGACAGACGCCCGAAACGTTGCCGGTGAGGTTGTACCGACAGCGGACGCAGACGGGAAACGAAGCTGCCGGGTTCTGGTCATATGGATTAATCCAGCCCACAATGCCCGCGGTGGTGACCACCAGCGACGCCAGCCCCCATCCGACAGCGGGGAGCCCCGTATAGAGCCCCTCACCAAAGTAATCCGTGGCCGGCGTGAGAGCCCCTAGAAATGCCGCATGCAACACAGCAAGAGTGAAACACGCCAGAGCGGCCATGCGACTACGGATGCAGATGCGAACCGCACTCACGCTTGCAACGAGGATAAGAATCGGCAGACATGCGCCTGCAGTCACGGCAGACTCAAGATGAACGGGCTTTCCGAAGGGAACCCCTGCCAAAGGTATAAGGAGTATCAGATCACACAAGACGACGAGCAGGATTGTCTGGTGCACAGGAGTGAGACGCGGTCCGCGCATCGAACAAGAACTCAGATTCTGTGAACAATTCTGCGCTTCAAACTCGCGGCCTGGGATGCCATCAGTTCGCGGATTCCCCTTTCGGCGAGCTTGAGCAGGGCGTCGAGTTCACGTCGGGTGTAGGTTTCGCCTTCTGCGCTGGCCTGGACTTCGATGAACTGCCCCGACGCGGTCATGGCGATGTTGGCGTCGACCTGGGCCTTCGAGTCTTCGGCGTAGTTCAGGTCGAGCAGAAGGCGGCCGTTCACTTTGCCGACGCTGACGGCGGCGACGGCCTCACGAATCGGCGAGCGGGCGAGCCGCTTCTGGCTGATGAGCCAGTTTACGGCGTCGGCGAGGGCCACGTAGGCCCCGGTGATAGCGGCGGTACGCGTGCCGCCATCGGCTTGCAGCACGTCGCAGTCGAGCCAGATGCAGCGTTCGCCGAGGGTCTCGAAATCGACGACGCTGCGCAGGACGCGGCCGATGAGCCGCTGGATCTCGGTCGCCCGGCCGTCGACGCCTTTGCGGCTGCGCGGCCTGCGCTGGCCGGTCGAGCCGGGGAGCATGTCGTACTCGGCGGTCACCCAGCCGCGGCCCTTGCCGGCCATCCACTCGGGCACCGACTCCTCAACGCTCGCCGTGCACAGGACAGCCGTATCCCCCGCCCGGATCAGCACCGAGCCGGGCGAAAACTTTGTATAGCCGCGGACGATCTCCACCGGGCGGAGTTGATCCGGCCGGCGGCCGTCGGCCCGAAGCGACGATTTCGTGCGGGAGGCTGGCATGGTGCAAGTTTAGCGATCCAGCAGCACTTCGAGCAGGGCGCGCTGCGAGTGCAGGCGGTTTTCGGCCTGCTGGAAGATGATGGACTGCGGGCCGTCGATGACGTCGTCGGTGATTTCGAGGTTGCGGTAGGCGGGCAGGCAGTGCATCACCACGGCCGTGGGCCTGGCCCGTTTGAGCAGGGTCGCGTTCACCTGATACGGGGCAAAAACCTTCTCGCGCTGCTCACGCTCGGACTCCTGGCCCATGCTCGTCCAGACGTCGGTGTAGACGACGTCGGCGCCGGCCAGGGCCTCGGCCGGTTCGTGCGTGGCGGTGATCTTGACACCCGAATCGCGGACCACGCTGTTGGAGTATTCCAGCGTGCCGTCATTCATGGCATAGCCCGGCGGCGTGGCGATCGAGTACGAGACGCCCAGCTTCGCGCAGGCGATGAGCAGCGAGCGGGCGACGTTGTTCGCGTCGCCGATATAGGCCACCTTGAGCCCCGCGAGTTTCCCGAAATGCTCCTGGATGGTCATCATGTCGGCCAGGGCCTGGCACGGATGGGCCCAGTCGGACAGGCCGTTGATCACCGGCACCTTGCTCGCCGCGGCGAGCTCGACCACGCTCTGGTGGCTGTAGACGCGGGCCATGATGCCGTTGCACATCGAGGCGATGACGCGGGCCACGTCGCGGGTGTCTTCGCGCTTCTGCATGCCGATCTGGTGGTCCTCCAGGTTGACGGCGTGGCCGCCGAGTTGGGCCATCGCCACCTCGAAGCCCAGGCGCGTCCGCAGCGAAGATTTCTGGAAGACCATGGCCAGGACCTTGCCCTGGAGCATCGGCTGGAACTGCCCGCTGTGAAACTCGAACTTGCGGCGGATGCAGAAGTCGATGAGGGTCTTGAGCACGTCGGGAGCGATGTCCCGGATGGCCAGGAAGTGCTGGATGCGCCGGAGCGACTCGGGAACATCGCTGGCCTTCCGGACCGGGGACTGACTGGCGACGGCGGCATGCTGAGTGCTTGGATGTGTCATGGGGTCACCGGCTCGACCGAGCTTGCTGAGGTCAGTTTGCTCTCCTGTTCCTGCATCGCCTCGCCGAGGATGGCGAAGGCCTCATCGACCTCGGCCGGGGAGATGGTCATGGCAGGCAGCAGGCGAAGCGTGGTGTCCTGCGTACAGTTGACGCGCAGCCCGCGATGGAGACACGACTGGACGATGGGCGCGCCCGGGACGGACAGATCGATGGCGATCATGAGGCCGCGGCCACGGACGCGCTCGACGAATCCGAACTGCTGTTGAAGCGCGGCGGCCTTCTCCAGGATGTAGCTGGAGATCCGCTGCGTGGTGTCGAGGAGGTTCTCCTGCTCGATGGTTTCAAAGACGGCGATCGCGGCGGCCACGACCAGGGGGTTGGCCCCGTAGGTCGTCGCGTGCGAGCCGGGCTTGAGCCATTCGGCGATCTCGGGCCGGGCAACCATGGCGCCGATGGGCGCCCCGCCGCCCAGCGCCTTGGCGAGCGTCAGGATGTCCGGCTCGATGCCGGTGTGCTGATAGGCGAACCATCGGCCCGTGCGCCCGCAGCCGGTCTGGACCTCGTCGAAGATCAGGAGGACGCCGCGCTCGTCGCACAACTCGCGAAGCGCGGGCAGGTAGCTGTCATCGGGGATGCGGACTCCGCCTTCGCCCTGGATCGGCTCGACCAGGATCGCGGCCGTCTCGTCGGTGATCGCGCCGGCCACCGCATCGATGTCGTTGTAGGGCACATAGACGAAGCCGGGGACGAGCGGCTCGTGGCCCAGGTGGATCTTGGACTGGGCGGTGGCCGACATGGCGCCGTAGGTGCGGCCGTGGAAGCTGCGCTCCATGGTGATGATTTTGTATCGGTCGGGCGCCCGCCGCTTGCCGCTGGCGTCGGGGGCGCGGAAGTAGCGGCGGGCCAGCTTGATCGCCGCCTCGTTGGCCTCCGCGCCGCTGTTGCAGAAATAGCTCAGGCCGCCGAAGCTCTTTTCGTGCAGGATTTCGGCCAGACGTCCCTGCTCGCGGGTATAGAAGAGGTTGTCGATCTGGATGAGCCGGCCGGCCTGCTCGCGGATGGCCTCGACCACGCGGGGATGGCAGTAGCCCAGCAGGCTGCAGCCCCAGCCGGGAAACAGATCGATATAGCGCTTGCCGTCGATATCCCACATCTGCGAGCCTTCGGCCCGCACGATGACCACGGGGAGCCGCCCGTAGTTGGCAATGACGGTGCGGGAATACAGGTCAAACACGTCTTGCGAGTTCATCCATCCACTCCAAACGTCGTGGCCGGGAAACACCCGTCCTGGCGGGAGAGACTGCCCAGGGACCCGCCCGTGAGAACGCGGGGCGTCCCGGGTCGAAACGACCATTGTAGCCCCATGGCGGCGTGCGGCAAATGGGGCGGGCCCGCGCGGTGCATGTCGGGTCCATGACAGAATCGGCGGGGTGGCATGGGTCCTGGCGCGCCGGGACATTCGCCGATGCGAGTGCACACCGCCCGTGGGGAGGCTCGCATGGGCAGCGTCAGCTTCGCTGAGCGAAGCCGACGCTGCCCCTGCCGCCCAGCCCAGATTGTCACGGACCCCGTGCATGTGTGGGCGGGATGGACGCGTCCATTTGCGTCGAACGGGGCGGAGTGGCGATGATGGAGGGGCTTGAGGTTTCACGACTGGTGGAGACTTTCCATGCGTCCGATCGCTTTGACGGGGTTTGTCTGTGTCCTGGTGGCCACCGCCTGCCTGGCGGAAGACAGGCAACCCACCCGCGTCTATCAGAACCAGCTCAGGCGGATCGCCGACCCGAAGCCGCTCCTGGCCGACTGGCCTGAGTTCGTTGAGCCCGTGCGTGAAAGCGTCCATTACGAAGCACCGATCCTGGTGGATGATCCGGGGGCGGATCTGTCGGTCCGGGCATGGCGCTTTTCATACAACGCCCGGGGCATTATCGAGATTCCCAACCGCCTGAACGGCCGCGCGACCGCGCTGATTGTCGTTCACCCATGGGGCATCGACGACGGCCAGGGCTGGCGCACGCCCGAGCCCGCCGGGGTGGCCGACTTCTGCACCCCCGAGAAGAACGACCTGAGCCACGACCACATCGTCAGAGTGCTCAATCCGTTCATTCAGCGCATGCGCGGCAAGGTCAAGTTCGTCATGTACAGCCAGCCGCACGGCGAGGATCCGATCCGCAGGAAGCTCTACCGCTCCTTCCGGGCCAGGCCGACGCCCGAGCAGCGGGCCGAGGGCGCCCGTGAACTGCACGAGAAACTCAACAGCTTCTCGTACAAAGGCGAGCCGCTGCCGGCCACGCTCACCCTCTCGAGCGAGAAACCGGTCATTGACTACTTCCGACAGTTCCCCGGGCTCGATTCCGGGGATCGGTACGACCCCAAGGGCTTCTGGGAATTGCCGATTCCGGTGGTCAAACAGATCGACGTCGATCCCGACGACGTGATGATCTACGACGCCGAGGGCTACGAACCGTTCAGGACGTTTTTGAGCGAGAATGAGGTGCGTCACGTGCTGCTGACGGGCTACTGCGCCGACATGTGCTTCAAGGACACGACCGCCGGCTACCAGAACCTGTCGAAGGATTTCAACGTCTTTCTCGTCGGCGATGCGACGCTCGCGACATTCCCGGCCAATCGAACGCCGCGTTTCGCGACCAACGCGGCGATTTCACTTGCGGCGCTGAACCATCTGATCACCCAGGTTTCGTGGATCAGATGACGGGCGTCACCATCGGGAGAATCGGATTGCCGGGCACCTTCTCACACTTTGGATCTTCGCGTCGCCCATCTCGCCACGGCGAGTCGGCGACTTTCGGATGGGCCACCCGGCCTCCGATGAGATTTCTCCGACAGTGCGGCGTGCTGCTGCTGGCGGGTTCGTGGTGCGGAGCGGCTGCGTTTGCGGGCTCCGGCGACTGGCCCGAACCGCGCCAGAACGATCGGCTGACGGCGATCCAGCCCGTGGCGGGCGCCATGAAGGCACCGCCCGAAGAACTCGCCCGCTTTAACCTGGGCCGCACGCGGGCGGCGGTCGTGCCCGTATCCCGCCCCGACAGCCCGCAACCACTGGGACTCTGCCTGGTCGCCGGCAAACTGCAGTGTTACGAAACCAGCGGCCGGCGGGTCTGGGAATCGCATCCGGCCGGCTTGAATTTCACCGGCATCATCACCGCCGAAGACCTCGACGGCGACGGCCGGGTCGAAGTCCTCCTGACCAGCGGGCGCCCCACCGCGCCTTACGGAGCGGCTGTCCTTGTGTCCCTCGCCGACGGGAAGGTGATCTGGCGCTATGACGTACAGCCCATGTCCTACTCCTGGAACCTCTACGCCGGACACTACCTGCCGGAGGTGAAGTCGAAGCAGATCATCGTCATCATGCACGCGTATCCCCCCGACAAGGACAACGGCTACGTCGCCCTGTTCGAGTACGAACGGGCGGGCGAGCCGCCGGCTCAGAAGTGGCGCTACGACTTTTCCGAGTACACCTGTTTCCCCACAATGCTTCAGACGGATCTCGATGGTGACGGCATCCGGGAACTCGCCATCGAGACCCACAGCCGCATGTGGTTCCTCGACCCGCTCACCGGGAAGGTCAAACACTTCGCAAGCTGGGACGTCTCGCCGGGTAACATCCGCAGCTACGGGCTCGTGCAGTTCGTCAACCTCGACCAGGATGGCCGCGAAGATTTCCTGTGCATCGCCAATTTCTCTCACCATCACGAAGTGCTCCTCAACCGCGACGGCAAGATGAAGAAGGCATGGCACCATGGCTGGCCGGAGAGCGTCACAACGGGAAAGGTCGCGACGACGTGGCCGCAGCCGCCCTACCCCGACCTCGACGGTGACGGCCGGCTCGAAATCGTGGTGTCCATGTTCAATTCCGAGGGAGAGCGCGGCTGGCTTATCCGCGCGTACGATGCCCTCACCGGCTCGCTGAAGTACCGCGGACCCGGAGCCATCGCCGTCACCTGCGCCGATCTCAATGCGGACGGCGCCGCCGAGATCCTCGCGAATCGATCCACGGATCCGACGAAGGCGGCCACACAGGGTGTCTGTCTTCTCAAAGTCACCGGCGGTGAGTTGAGAGAGGTCTGGCATGACGATCACGCAGCCGCGGTTGACAACCCCGCCGGCCAGCCGCGCATCCGGCGTGATGGCCGGGAGTCTGTCATCACCATGAAGGCAGGCCAAGTCAGGCTGGAACCCTGGGTCGCGCCTCCGGTACCTTCTGCGCCGGACTTCTCGGCCATCCCCCCCACCGTGGGAGCGGCGAGTCCCATTCTCCTCGCGGCGGACCTTCTGGGCGACGGAGCCAACGAACTCATCCTGTACCGGGAGCCGACAATCGACGTGCTGAGCCTCACGCCAGGCGGGCTCGACACCGTCGCCCGCTACACGTCGAGCTCGATGCCCGTCATGGCCGACCTGAACGGCGACGGCCGGACCGACCTGGTGCTGACGACGGCGACTGCGTCGTCGCCGCCGATCGTCGAGGCGATGACGCCCTCTCTCGAGAACAAGCGGCTCTGGCAAACGACCTTCCCTCCCCCGGCCCGCGCCGGTCTGCCACATGGCCGTCCGGCCTACGTGCGGACCGTTCATTTCACCGGCCGGCTCACGCCGGATCTGTACGTCTGGGCGGGCCTGCCCCTCGTGCGCAGCGCAGCGCTGGACGGCCGGACGGGCGCCATCCTCTGGGAGAAGGGCGAAACACCCAACCTCGAGCGATACTGGGGTCCGAGCGTCAGCTTCGCGTCCGCGTTCGACCTCAACGCCGACGGAAAGCAGGATCTCGTCTTCACCAACCCCGATTATTACTGCGTCGCCGATGCCCAGACGGGTGACGCCCTGCTCGGCCCCACGTCACCGCAGCAGATCTTCAAGCAGCCCTCTCAAGGGCTCTACACCTGCCCGGTGATTCTCGAGAACGCTGATCGTGCGCGGCCGACGGTGGTGCTGGCCGCGGGCCACTATTTCCAGGCCGCCATGTCGATCCGCGCCGAACCCGGCTGGTACGCCATCCCCGTGCCGGGCGAGAATCGCGCCGGAAACGAGGGATTCCTGCGGGGGCCGGACGGGGCGTGGCGCATGGGCTTCGGCCGTCAGAACGGACAGTTTGCGTGTGTGCGTGTCCGTGACGGACACCTGCGCTGGGAGATGCCGCTCCAGGCATCGGCCTCGGACGTGGCCACGTGTGATGTGGACGGCGACGGGCGCGAAGAGTTCGTCTTTGGCACCAGTCACGGGCGCCTGTACGCCGTCGGCGATGACGACACCGGCCCCCGCGTCGTCTGGAGCGTCGAGCTGGGGGCTTCGGTGGGGAGCCCGATCCTCGCCGACCTCAACGCCGACGGCGCCAGCGAGATCGTCACGTGGACCGCGGACGGCCATATCCGTGTACTCGGGCCGCACACTCACCGGCCCACCTCGCAACGAGCGGAGATATCGCATGAATAGAGCCCGCGCCACCGGCAGAGGTTTCGCGCGTGAACCTCTCGTGTCCGTGACTTGTCCCCTCGCAGATGGACCCGGCCCAGGCGAGCCGCCGCCTACCCGTCGAGAGTTTCTCAGGCAGGCGGGCGCCCTCGCTACGACGCTGGGCGTCGCGCCCGGCGTGCTGCAGGGCGCAACATCCACGCAACCGGCCTCGCTCGACGACAAGGCCCTCGTCGCCATCACCATGGACCTCGAGATGGCCCGCAATTTCCCCCGCTGGGAGGACACGCACTGGGACTACGAGAAGGGCAACCTCAATGACGCGGCGAAAAAGTACGCCGTCGCCGCCGGGCGGCGGGTCAGGGACCGGGGCGGGGTGATCCACTATTTCCTGGTGGGCAGCGCCCTCGAACAGGAGAACGTCGAGTGGCTTTCCGGCCTCATCCGGGACGGCCACCCCGTCGCCAACCACACCTACGACCACGTATACGTCCTGGCCAGAAAGAAGGAGGACGTGCAGTACATCTTCAAGCGATGTCCGTGGCTTCTGGAGGGACAAACCGTGGAGCAGACAATCGAGGAGAACATCCGGCTCTGCACGCTGGCCATGCAGCAGCGGCTCGGCATCCCGCCGGCGGGCTTCCGCACGCCGGGCGGCTTTGTCGAGGGGCTGAGCGGGCGGCCCGACGTGCAGCAAATGCTTCTTCGATGTGGTTTCAAGTGGGTAAGCTGCCGGTATCCGGCCCATCCGGTCGGCGAGCGGCCGGGGATTCCCACGCCGGACGTGTTCGACGCCATCGTCAGGGCGCAGCACGACGCTCAGCCGTTCGTCTACCCGACGGGCCTGATCGACGTGCCCATGAGCCCCATCAGCGACATCGGCGCGTTCCGCAACGGGCGCTGGAAGCTCGACGACTTCATGAAATCCATCCGCATGAGCCTCGAATACGTCATCGAGCACCGGCTCATTTTCGATTTCCTCTGCCACCCCTCCGTCATCGGTGTGGTCGACCCCGACTTCAGGACGATCGACATGATCTGCGATATCGTGGAGAAGGCCGGCCGGCGGGCCGCGATCGTCGACCTCGCTGCGATGGCAAGCCGGGCCAGAAGCGCTGCGAAAGGTTGAGGACGCCGTGCACATCACGCGGGCGGAAGACGCCGCCACGGCGGATCTTCGACATTCGGGTTTCGTCATTCGTGGGTGTGGCAATTCTCCGGACGGCTGTAACCACTTTGCCCGGAGGACATTCGAGCGTTGCCAGGGACTTTCAGTCCCTGGCAACGGCGATTCCTGTTCACCCTATTCCCTCTCCCCTCCTCTCCTCCGCCCTACGGTCGGAGGAGAGGAGGGGAGAGGTCTCTGTTGGGCTTCCTTTCCAGGGACTCAAGTCCCTGGCAACCATCGTGCGCCCTGCCGGGCGAGAATCGGAGCTCCTCGTAACCCATATCCCGGAAAAACTGCCACTTCCTGATTCGTCATTCCAACGTTGACCCTCCCTGCCGTATTCCGCTAATCTGATATGTGGTCGGAGTGCCCGCGGACCGGGCCTGTCCTGCAAAGAGTCGGCTGACGGAGTGCGATGAGAATCGGCGTTGGTATGGTCGTTCGTGCGCTGGGGAGTGTGACGGCGGTCCTCTGCCCTGCGGTCGCACTGTCGGCTGAGCCCGCGCCAAAGATCGACTTCAACCGCGAGGTTCGGCCGATCCTGTCGGACCGATGCTTCGTCTGCCACGGGCCCGACAGCGGCACGCGAAAGGCCAGGCTGCGGCTCGATCTGCGCGAGGAGGCGATCCGGGAGCGCAGCCGGGGACGGCATGCGATCGTGCCCGGCAAGCCCGATGAGAGCGAGGCCATCCGGCGGATCTTCGCCGAGGATGAGCTCGACCTCATGCCCCCGCCGAAATCCAACCTTTCGCTCACGCCCGCGGAGAAGGAACTGCTCAAGGCGTGGGTCGCCCAGGGCGCCGAGTATCAGCCGCACTGGTCTTTCATTCCGCTGCCCGATCGGGTCCCGGTCCCGGCGGTCAAAGACACCGCGTGGGCGCGGAGCGATCTGGACCGGTTCATCCTGGCCCGCCTGGAGAAGGAAAATCTGGCTCCCACCCCCGAGGCCCCGCGCGAGCGGTGGCTGCGGCGCGTGACGTTCGATCTGACGGGCCTGCCGCCCAGGCAGGCGGAGATCGATGCGTTTCTGGCCGACACGTCGCCGGAGGCGTACGAGCGCGTCGCCGACCGGCTGCTCGCTTCGCCCCGTTTCGGCGAAAAGCTGGGTGTCACCTGGCTCGATGCCGCCCGCTACGCCGATTCGTACGGCTACCAGGCCGATCTGGACACGAACGCGTGGCCGTACCGCGATTGGGTAGTTCGCACCATCAACGAAAACCTGCCCTACGACCAGTTCATCACCGAACAACTCGCGGGCGACCTTTTGGCCGGCGCGACGCGTTCGCAGCGGCTCGCGACGGCATTCCTGCGCGTGCACCGCAAGACGCAGGAGGGCGGGAGCGTCGAGGAGGAGTTCCGCCAGGACGGCATCTCCGACCGCGTGCACACGATCGGCACGGCGCTGATGGGCCTCACGCTCGAGTGTGCCCGCTGCCACGACCATAAGTACGACCCCATCACGATGCGCGACTACTACTCGATGGGCGCGTTCTTCAACAGCATCGATGAATGGGGGCTGCTGCACGGCAACACTGGGATACCTCCTTACCCCGTACTCGCCCTGACCACGCCCGAGCAGGATGCGAAACTGGCCGCGCAGCGCCAGGCCATTGCGGCCGCGGAAGAAAAGGTGCGTGAGGTGCGTCGATCGCGAGAGGCCGTCTTCCGGACCTGGCTCGCCGGGCCTCATACCGGTCCGCTGCTGCCTGTCGATCTCCAGGGCTGTTACGATCTCGAACACCTTCTGGAGGTAAAACTCCGCAACGCCGCGAAACCCGCGGAGCCGGGCACGCTCGCGGCGGCGAACACGTTCGTGCTCGCCCGAACCGGACACGGCGTAAAGCTCACCGGCGACGATGCGATGAGCCTCACGCACGGCCAGTGCCGGCGCATGCACGACCCGGTCAGCGTGGCGTTCTGGCTCAAACCGGCGGAGGCCTACCCGCGGGCGGTGGTGTTCCACAACTCGGTCGGGGCGGACCCCGGTTTCAGCGGCTATGAGCTGCTGCTCGAGCGCGGCCAGCTCCGCTGGATGTTCGCCCGCGAGTGGCCGGGCAACTGCATCGCCGTGCGCACGCACGCGAAGCTGCCGGTGGGCGAGTGGACGCACGTGGCGGTGACGTACGACGGCTCGAGCCGGGCGGCCGGCCTGCAGGTTTTCATCAACGGCCGGCTGGCGGAGACGGATGTCGTGCGCGACAAGCTCACGCGCGACAGCGCCGATTCGGGCAAGATCGACTTCGGCGAGCGTTTCCGCGACAACGGCCTTCGCAACGGAGAGGTGGACGAGGTCTGGATCTTCAGCCGTGCGATCAGCGCGATCGAGGTCGCTCAGCTCGTCGATGGGCGATCACTGACCGATCTGCTCGCGAAACCGCAGCGGAGCGAGGCCGAGGCGGCGGCGCTGCGAGAATACTACTTTTCCGCGGTCGATGCGGAGGTCCGCTCGGCCGTCGCCGATCTGCGGAAAGCCCGCGTCGCCCTGCGTGAGACGCTCGACGGCGTGCGCGAGATCCCGGTGATGGAGGAAATGGCCGAGCCGCGTCCCGCGTACATTCTCGCCCGCGGGGCGTATGATGCGCCCAAAGATCCAGTCTCGCGTGAGACGCCGGCCGCTCTGCCGCCGTTCCCGAAGGATGCGCCGCGCAACCGTCTGGGCTTTGCGCAGTGGCTCACGCACCGCAATCATCCGCTCACGGCCCGTGTGGCTGTCAACCGGTTGTGGCAGGAGTTCTTCGGGCGCGGCCTGGTGGCCACCGCCGAGAATTTCGGGCTACAGGGTCAGCCCCCCTCGCATCCCGAGCTGCTCGACTGGCTGGCCCGGGACTTCATCGATCACGGCTGGGACGTCAAGCGCTTCTGTAAACAGCTCGTACTGTCGGCGACGTACCGGCAGGATTCGCGGGCCTCGAAGGAGCTGCGCGGGCGCGATCCGGAGAACGTCCTGCTGGCCCGCGGCCCGGCGAAACGGCTCAGCGCGGAACAACTCCGCGACGGTGCACTCGCGCTGGCCGGACTGCTCACGCCCGACATCGGCGGGCCGCCCGTGAAGCCGTATCAGCCCGAGGGATCGATGTGGCGGGCGCTCAACAACTTTCTGCCCGAGTACAAACGCGACACGGGACCGGGGCTGTATCGGCGGAGCATGTACACGTTCTGGCGGCGCACGACGCCGCCGCCGAACATGCTGGTTTTCGACGCGACCACGCGCGAGGTATGCGCGGCGCGGCGGATGCTCACGCTCACGCCACTCCAGCCGCTTGTGTTGCTCAATGATCCGCAGTTTGTGGAGGCGGCGCGGGCCCTGGGCCAGCGGATGCTCCGCGAGGGCGGCGAAACG
>CAZQEN010000052.1:0-28909 GCA_964591605.1 uncultured Planctomycetales bacterium | reverse complement strand
CGCATCATCCCGATCTTCGACCAGGTATCGGGAAACGGCAACAACGCGATGTATCGCATTGTCGCGTTCGCGGGCATCCGCATCCTGGACGTTGACCTGACCAAGGCCATGGATAAGAAGCGGGTGATCATCCAGCCGGCTGCCGTCGTGGATTGCTCCGCGGAGACCAGCTCGGAAGGATTGGGGCACTTCGTGTATGCCCCCGTCCGCCTGACCCGCTGACGAACCCGAATCGGGCGCGGGCCGGCCCTCGGCCCGCGCCCCGACCAGAAAGCGGCGCTCCTTTTGACGAGGCACCGCATTTTCTTTGTGAGAACCCCCTCCTGAAGCCCCTGTTGTGGCTCCCTCAAGCCCTCCGAATCACACAACCAGTATCCTCCCCTTCTTGACCTTGTCCAACAAATCCTGCCGACGGTGAAGACCGCCGGACCTCCCTTTGGACCGGAATCACCTGGAACCGCGCCGCTGCTGCGAAAGGACCATTCGTCCACGCCGGCCTCACTCCCCCGCTGCTTCGTTCGACCGCATCCTTGACCCGCACCAAATCGGGCACGGTTGAAGCGGAAGTGCGGTAGCGCTGCCGGGTATGCCATCGTCCGGCAAATGCGTAGGATGGCGGCGGTGAACTTTTCCGGACCGCCGGCCGCGTGATCGATGGGCACCCATACTGGGGCGCCGATATGCAAAGCCCGGCCCGAGTACCCCGTCAGGCCGAAGGCACTTTGCCGGGCGACAGCCCGGAATGCAACTTGAAGCATTGCCATGACGGTCTATGCTCCTGAACAGCCGGCAGGTCTCCATCTGATCCGCCGGGTGCATCCCAGCCGGTCAAAGAGGACGCCATGACCACCAGAGCGACTTCGTGCGGACTGATCGCGCTGTGTGCCTTCGGATCCTTCCCGAGCCGCGGGGCACAATTACCGGAGCCCCAGACGCTGCGGCTCGTGCCGTTTCCCAAGGAGATTCGACGACTGGAGGGTGGCCTGAGCATCAACGATTCGCTGGTCCTTCGCGTGACCGGAGGCATACCCGCCCCGCAGGCGGCCGAGGATCTGCGTAGCGAGATTCTGCTGCGCACCAAAGTCGATATCACGTTGAAGGTTGAAGCCAATGTGGATGGCCCGCCGAACCGGCTCTGGCTGGGCCCCCCGGCGATGACACCCCAGGACGCGCAGCGCGCCGTCGCCCCGCTGCCTGAGCAGGATGAGGGCTACGCGCTGGTCGTCACGGATGCCTTCGCCGCGATCGGCGCCAAACAGGCCGCCGGGCTGGCTCACGGGCTCCAGACGCTTCGTCAACTCGTGCGCGCCAATCTCAGCGCAGGGTGCATCCCCGCCGTATCGATCCGCGACTGGCCGAGCCTGCGCTACCGCGGATTCTCGGACGACATCACGCGCGGCCCAAGCCCGACGCCCGCGACACTCCGCCGGGAGATCGATCTCTGCTCGCTGTTGAGGATGAACTTCTTCACCTACTACCTCGAATCGCAATATGCATTCAGCAAGCATCCCGACATCGGTCCCCCGGACGGCAGCCTGACGCCCGATGAGCTCCGAAGTCTGGTCGCCTACGCGACCCGGCGCGGCGTGGAAGTGATCGGCAATCAGCAGTCGTTCGGGCACTTCACGAGCATCCTGCGGCACGAGAAGTACAAGGACCTGGCTGAGACGGTGTGGGTCCTGAATCCGACGAACGAGAAGACCTATGCGTTGCTCGACGACCTCTACTCCGAACAGGCTCCGCTCCTCCCGTCGAAGCTCTTCAACGTCTGCTGCGACGAGACGGAGGGGCTGGGGACGGGGCCGTCCCGGGAACTCGCCGCCCGCATCGGGGTGGGCGGCGTCTACACCCGGCACCTCCAGCGCCTCCACGACCTGCTCAGGGATAAGTACGGCAAGCGCATGATGATGTGGGGCGACATCATTCTGAACCATCCCGACCACCTCAAAGACATCCCCAAAGACACGGTCATGCTTTCGTGGGGCTACGATGCGCGGGAATCATTCGAGCCCGCGATCACCCCGTTCGCGAAGTCCGGCTATGAGTTCTTCGTGTGCCCCGGCGTGAGCTGCTGGAACCGCGTGCTGCCCGACTTTCAGGTCTCGGTCACCAACATTCAGAACTATGTGCGCGATGGCGCGAAGCTGGGCGCCCTGGGCATGCTCAACACCACGTGGGACGACAGCGGAGAGAACCTGGCCGGCCCGAGCTGGTACGGCATCGCCTGGGGCGCGGAATGTGCGTGGAACGCCTCCTCCACCCCCGTCGAGGCTTTCAACCAGCGTGTCGGAGCCGTGCTGTTCGGCCAAGAAGGAAGTGATTTCGGGAAGGCCGTGGAGCTGCTTGGCACGGCCCATCGCCTGCCTGTGTTCGGCGGCATGATGGACCGAACGTTCTGGCAGGTTGACTTCGCCCACTGGCTGAGGGACGAGCAGACCGCCGCCCGAGAGGCCGAATCGCTGCGCAGCCTCGTACACCAGGCAATACAACATCTGGATCGGGCCGCCGACACCGCAGTGTTGCACAGAGACGTGCTGGAACAGTTCCGTTTCGGCGCCCGCCGGATGGAGCTCATGGCCACGCGCATCCTGGACGGCCGCGACGCCGCGGCCGCCTATCGGAAAGCCGCAGGCGAAAATCAGACCTCCGAGGCGATGCTCCTGCTGACCCGCGAGTGCACGGATCGCGTTCGTACCATTCGCAACGCCTACGCGGAGCTCCGGGAGGAGTACATCCGCCTGTGGAATCGCGAGAACCGCCCCTACGCCCTCGATGTTGTGACGCGTCGGTTCGATGCCGCCATCGCCTATCATGACGACCTGCTGAGTCGGCTCGCCTCGGCCGCAGAGGACCTCACAAATCACCGCCCCCTCCCATCTCCCGGGCAAATCGGATTCTCCGGCGGTGACGTCGAAAAACCGCGGTAATGCCGCCATCCGCACCACCCGATCTGGCGTCCCATCCCCCGCCCGCGATAGAATCCACATGCAAGGGCCGCTGAATCCGAATCGCAATTCCTCATCTCACAGGGTGGAGGTGCCCATTGGCGTATATCGATCTGCCCCCAGCCGTTCCGGGGATTCTGGGCCCGCTCGCCGCTTACCCGGCCACGGCCCGGCATCTGAGTGCATTCACACAGGAGCTGCTGCGCGGGCCGTCCTCGCTGACGCCGGCCGAACGCGAATTGATCGCCGCATCCGTGTCCCGCGCGAATGGCTGCGAGTTCTGCACGCGTTCGCACCTGGCCACCACCCGGGAGCTGTCACCCGCCGAGCAGCGCGAGACCGTGGACCAGGTCGTCCTCCAGTCGGCCTATACGCTCGTCAACGAGAAACTCCAGGCGCTCCTCGACCTGGCCCTGGCCGTGCAGCGCGGGGGAAAGTGTGTCACCCCGGACCACATCCACCGGGCCCATGCCGCGGGCGCCGATGACAAGGCGATTCATGACACCGTTCTGATCGCAGCCGCCTTCTGCATGTTCAACCGATACGTCGACGGCCTGGGAACCTGGACGCCGGACGATCCCGGAATCTACGCCCAGATCGGCCAGGTCCTCGCTGCCCGCGGTTACAGCCTGGCTGACATCCGACCGGTGGCATAAGGCTCATCGCCCTCGGCCCGTCTCTCTCTCGGAGTGTGCGTGAGAAGCGCGATCAGAGCCGCACCCATGAGGAAGCGGTCTGCGATCAGGCTGAAGAGCCCGATCCCTGACAGTCGGGGCTCTGCTCGGTTTGACCGCTTCTCGCACACGATCCCAGACTCGGCCCCCAGCACGGCCGGAGCTCCGATAAACTTCGGGGCGATAAAGTGAGAAAAATGAGACCGCCAGACCTACCGCTTGTGGTATCATGACCCGCTGGGGCTGCAACAGGTCGGCGAGGACTCATGTCACATATCCTCAGGGCGATGCTCATGCTGGCCTTACTCTGGGCCGGCTACGGGTGGCTGGCGCCGCGACGGGTCGTGGAGACTGCGTGCGACGTGCAGTTCGAGGAACGGGCCGCACAGGCGGGCTGTCGCAACGTCCATTCCATGGTCCGCCTGGCCGATGTCTTTGAAAACATCATGCCCTGGCTCTCTGCCGTCGGGGCCGCCGTCGCCGCCGCGGACTACGACGCCGACGGCGACGCCGATCTCTACGTGACCGATTCGGGACGAGGGGATCTCAACCACCTCTTCCGCAACCGCGGCGACGGGACCTTCGAAGACGTCACCGATCAGACCGGCGTCGGATGCGGCAACTCCGAAGGTGCTTCCATGCACGCGGTCTGGGGCGATATCGACAACGATGGCGACCTCGACCTGTACGTCGTCAAATGGGCCGAGGCCAATACGCTGCTCCTCAACAGCGGCGTGGGACCGGCTTCCAGCCGGTCAGACCGGCAGGATGCCGGTTCCGCACCTGCCGGTCCCACATTCACCGATGTCAGCCGTCAGGCAGGCGTCGACTGCTGGGCGTACGGCAACGGCGCGACTTTCCTCGACTACGACCGTGACGGCTACCTCGACATCCTGGTCGGCAACTACTTCGCCGAGATGGTTGAGGACCCGCGAACGGGCCAAATGGTCCGCAACAACCTTTGGAATCCCGTCAGCACCCGCGTGATGCAGGAAACATTCACGCACGCCCGCAACGGCGGTCGCAACGTCCTGTACCGCAACCGCGGCAACGGCACGTTCGAAGACGTGACGCAGGCAGTGGGCATGACCGCGACCCTGTGGACGCTGGCCGTGGGCTCCGGGGATCTCAACAACGACGGCTGGCCGGATGTCTACGTGGCCAACGACTTCGGCCCCGACGAGCTCTACCTCAACACCGGCGCCACCGAAAATCCGCCGCGGTTCCGCCTCGTCGTCGACCCCCGCGGGCATCCGGGCGTGGGCAACGACTGGTGGAAGGGCATGAACGTCGACATGGGCGACGTGAACAATGACGGCTATCTCGACATGTACGTCACCAACATTCTCGAACGCCGCTACAAGACCGACGAAGGCAATATGCTCTGGCTCAACTGCGTCGATCTCGAGTGCCCGGGCGGGCGGGGCTTCCGCAACATCGCCAAGGAAAGCGGGACGATGGATGGGGGCTGGGGCTGGTGCGCGAAGTTCGCCGACTTCAACAACGACGGGCTGCTCGACATCGCCGCGGCCAACGGCTTCGTGACCGGAGATCTCGACCAGAACTACTGGTTCCAGATCCAGGAGATGATCACCCAGACCAAGAACCAGACAGTTGATTCGCGGGACTGGCCTCGGATCGGCACCCGCGACATCTCCGGGCGCGAGCGAATCCGGCTGTTCCTGCAGATCTCGGCCGCCGCTCACAGATCGGGCGGCCCGGCCAGGTCAAGCGAGCCGAAGTTCGTCGATCGGGCCGAGGCGGCCGGACTGCTGGATACGCACAACAAGCGCGGCATCGCCGTGGCGGATTTCAATCTCGACGGCGCGCTGGACATGTATGTGGCCAATCAGGGCGCGCCCTCGTGCTACTACGTGAACACCTCGTTTGAGCCGGGCAAGACTGCAACTTCTGCCCGGCGGCCGGGATTCATCCGGATCACACTCCGCGGCCGGCCGGACCTGGGCGTCCGTGTCGGCAATCGTGTGCTGGCCTCGAGCGTCAATGCCGTGGGGGCCCGCGTCACGCTGGAAACGCGCAGCGGCCGTCAGATCCGCGAAGTACAGGGGGGAATGGGTTTCGCCTCGCAATCGGAATACGCGGTGCATTTCGGCGTGCCCGATCCGGCCGCCGTCGAGCGGATCATCATCGCGTGGCCCAGCAGCCGCGTGCAGGAAATCACCGGTGAGAAGTTCCGGGCACTGATCAACCACCATGTGACCGTCATCGAGGGCGGCCAGCCAGAGATGATGTAGTGTCATGTTCCGGAAATGGCTTGAGCGTCGAGCTGGGTGGCGTGGGCAATGTAATCATTGCCTGTGGAGATCGGACACGGGCAGCGAGTACGCTGCCCATGCCACCCGCGTTCCGAAGAGGCGTTAGGGACAGCACAGTGGCATGACGGACGCGATCAAGACAGCGACGAACGACGCACGACGCGAGACGTGCGACGTGAGACATGACACGCCAGACGTGCACCTGCGCGGTCAAACATCTCGCGTCTCGCGTCTCACGTCTCAGAAGCGTGTTTGGGTGCTCGGTCTGCTGCTGATCGCGGCGATCGCCGCCATCGCCTGGTGGCGGGTGGGCCTGCTCGATCTGCCGGCGGTCCCGCCGGGACTGACGGCGGAGGCGTCGGGGCTGGTGGGGTTGCAGGACATGAAGCGGCTGAACGAGGCCATCTGGAATGCGGGCTCGGTCGGCACGGACCCGGCCCCCACAGGGGGGGGCGGCGAAGGGCTTTCTGACGGGGCGCGTCTGGTGCAGCAGGGGCTGGGTGCGTATCAGCGCGGCGATGTGCCCGCGGCGCTGGACCTCATGCGTCAGGGGATCCGCCGCGATCCGGACAGCCTCGTGCTGGCCAACGCCTATCGCGTGGTCGTCTTCCGAGCCCGGAGGGAGTTCCTCCAGAAGGCACGTCGGGAAGGCCACCTCACGCCGCAGTTTCCGCCGGAACTGAGCCGGCAGCCGATCGCGTTTTTCGAGGAACTGGTGCGCGAGCACAACTCACGCGAGACGAAGCTCCAGCTTGCCCTGGCCTGGGTGGACGAGATGCTGCTGTTCCCGGCGCTCGAGATCAAGGCGCCGGCCAGCGTGCAGGCGGTGGATATCCTGAGCGGGATCATCGACCAGGGGAATCCCGGCTACATCCCCGCGCTCATGGCCCGCGGACTGAACCACCTGCACCGCCCGTCGCGGCTGGTGTGGCCCGAGTCGGCCAGGACGCCGCCCGATGCCGCCGCCCAGGACATCGGCCTGTGCGTGGCCATCGGCCGTCGCTTCGGCGGCGTTTCGCCGCGCGTGCAGGCCACGCTCGCCATGCTCCTGGGAGATGCCTGCGTGAAGGCCGATCGCCTCAGCGTGGCCCGCTCGTGGTGGCAGATCGCCCAGAATCTGTGCCACGACGACGATCTTCAGGCCGCCATCCGCCGCCGGTATGGCTGGAGCAACGACGAAATCCTGGACCGGCTGGAGGAAGAGCTCGATCGCAGCCGCAGCGAACTCGACCATCCGATGACCGATCTGGCGTGGGTGTGGAACTGATATGGGATTGAGAATTTCGGATTGCGGATTGCGGAATGAGAAGCAGGACGGACCTGACGTCTTGAACGCTGACAGCGCCCACAACGCTTCTGCGTCTGCCTGCGCCGTTACTCCCGCCCCCTCCCAATCCGCAATCCGCAATCCGCAATCCGCAATTCCTCGCCGATGGACCTTCGTCGTTCCCAGCCTCAAAGATCCCCGCGTCATGGTCGCCGCCGCCCAGACGCTCTGGACCATCCTGGGTCAGACCGCCTACTACTTCAACCGCAGCCCGCTCCAGCTTGGCCTGACCATCGGCACGGCGTGCCTCCTCGACATGATCATTTCGGCCGTCCTCTACCGGCAGATTCTCGTGCCCATCTCAGCGTATCTGACGGCCATGAGCATCGGCATTCTCCTCGAAAGCTATGACTGGCGCGTCTTCGTCGTGGCCAGCGTCTGGGCCATTCTGTCCAAGTACCTGCTCACCTACGGGCGGCAGAACTTCTTCAACCCGTCCAATTTCGGGCTGGTGATGATCCTGCTGCTGGGGCACGGCGTGGCCTCGATCGCGCCGGGCTCACAATGGGGAGCGGACTACCGCATCGCGATTATCATCATCGCGCTGGGCCTGCTGATGATGAAGCGGATCAAGCGCCTCGAGCTGGCGCTCGCCTGGATGGGCGGCTACACGCTCATGGGGCTGCTGCGCATGGCCGCGGGCCAGGGCGGCCTGGTGTTCGTCCTCGGCCCCATGACCGGCGCAGAGTTCGCCCTGTTCACATTCGTGATGCTGCCCGACCCGAAGGCCTCGCCGCCCACGCCGCGCGGACGGGTCGCCTGGGGTCTCTCGATCGCCGTTCTTGACGGCATCATGCGCTATCTCGAGATCCGCTACTCCATGTTCTACTCGCTGTTCATCCACTGCGCGATGCTGCCGATCATGCGGGCCGTGGCTCATCGGGCCGGCATCCGGGAGGCCGAGGTCTGGCGGCTGATTCGGATTCCTTTCCGGGCACGTCCGCAGCCCGTGCCGGCATCCAGCCCGTGAAGCCGGCTACGGATCTGCAGGCGTCGAAAAAAAGCTTGTTTTGGCATCGGGCTACCGGTACAGTAACTACTGCAAGTCGTCATTCGGGCCTCAGGTTTGCGGGAACAGTTCTGCGCGTCAGGGAATGGCAAACCAGGGGGCGGACCGCAATCTGGGAGCGGGCGTCCGGGTTTCTCAAAACCCCGGCCGGTCGAGGGGCGCCGACATGTCAACGTCCACAGCGTGCAGCATCAGGCGTGCGGACACACAGATGACCTGGATGGAGCGGCTCAACGGCCCGCTTCACAAGCGATCACTCCAATCGTTCATGGTAATCGTGCTGGCCCACTGGGCTGAGCATCTCGCCCAGGCCGTGCAGGTCTACATCCTCCACTGGCCGCGGCCTCAGGCCGGCGGTGTCCTGGGTCTGTGGATGCCCTGGCTGATCAGCTCCGAAGTCCTTCACTACGGTTACGCCCTGGTCATGCTGATCGGCTTGTGGATTCTGCGCAAGGGATTCGTCGGCCGCTCCTACACCTGGTGGATGATCGCGTTCTGGATCCAGTTCTGGCACCACATCGAGCACGGACTCCTCCAGGGGCAGGCCATTCTTCAGAGGAACCTCTTCGGATCCCCGGTGCCGGTCAGCATCGCCCAGCTCTGGATCCCGCGCGTCGAGCTGCACCTGTTCTACAATGCGATCGTCTTCATCCCGATGGTCATCGCGATGTTCGATCACATGTTCCCCACGGCCGAGGAGGAGGCTCACCATCATTGCTCCTGTGCCTGGCACCCGCGCGTCGCGCTCACGTGATCGGGCTCGTCTGCTGATGACGGTCAAAAGCGATTCCGTCAGCCGCTCGGTTGCCGCAACGCTCGTGATTTTGGCGATTCTGCTGCCCTGGGGGGGTTGCCGGCGGGACGGATCGGACGCGCCGCAGGCCCGGTTCGAGATGGAGATTCTCCCCTCCCCCCCCACCGTCGGCGACGCCCAGGTGAACCTGAGGCTCACGCAGCCCGACGGAAAGCCGATCGAGGGGGCGCAGCTTCATGTCGAAGGCAACATGAACCACGCCGGGATGAAGCCGGTGCTGGCCGACCTGAAGGAGAGCGAGCCTGGGCGCTATCGAGGCACGCTCGAATTCACCATGGGCGGCGACTGGTTCCTCCTGGTGACCGCGAAGATGCAGGATGGACGGCGACTCGAACACAAGATCGACGTGCCTGGCGTCAAAGCCCGCTGAGCAGCAGCCGGCTTTTCGCCGCGCAGGTGCGATCCCCGCGGCCAGGCTCGATCTGCTGCGTCTGCCGTTGCTGGGCGGCTTTCTGAAGTGGCGCCGTTCCCGGCTGCTGCTCCAGAGTCTGCTCGGGCTCGTCAGCGCGGTCATGATCGCCCACGCCTTCTGGGGACCGGGCCTGGCCCCCAAGAATCTCGCGACGCTGCTCACGTGGGTGCATTTCCGCGGGCTGGTCGTACTGGCCATCCTGCTGGGTGGTAACTTCTTCTGCATGGCCTGCCCCTTTCTCTTGCCCCGCGATCTGATCCGACGGCGGTGGTCGCCGCGGTGGGAATGGCCGCCCTGGCTGCGCAACAAGTGGCCCTCGATCGTGCTGCTGGTGGCGGTTCTGTTTTTCTATGAGCTCTTTGACCTCTGGGCCGATCCGTGGTGGACGGGCGTGCTGATCGTCGGCTATTTCGCCGCGGCGACGCTCGTCGATTCGCTGTTTCGCCGGGCCTCGTTCTGCAAGTACGTCTGCCCGGTCGGCCAGTTCAATTTCCTGTCCTCCACGCTCGCGCCGCTTGAAATCACCGTCCGGGATCAAGAGACCTGCGCATCGTGCCGGACGAAGGACTGCATCCGCGGCCGCCCCGGTCCAGCGCCCGCGCCTGACGGCGGTCGCGACCGCGGTGCGCTGCCGATTCTCCAGCGGGGATGCGAACTGGCCCTCTTTCAACCTCGAAAAGTGGGTAACATCGACTGCACGTTCTGCCTGGACTGCGTCTATGCGTGCCCGCACGATAACGTGGGGCTGCTGGTGCGGGTGCCGGGTGATGAATTGACGCTGACGGGGCCGCGCTCCGGCCTGCGCCGCATCGAGAACCGCCTGGATTTCGGCATTCTGGCGACGGTGTTCACATTCGCGGCGCTGCTCAACGCCTTCGCCATGATCAGCCCGGTCTACGCGCTCGAGCAGTGGGTTGCCCGGAGGCTCGGGCTGCACGTCGAGTGGCCGATTCTCGCGGGGCTGTTTGCAGCGGCCCTCGTGATCGAGCCGGCCCTCCTGCTCGGCGCGGCGGCGGCGGCCACGCGGCGGGGCATCGGCTCACAGAAGTCCCTGACGGCCATCGCGACGCGTTTTGCCCGCTCGCTCGTGCCCATCGGGTTCGGCGTATGGCTCGCGCACTACGGTTTTCACTTCTTGACCGGTTTTTTGACCGTGGTTCCCGTGACGCAGAACGCCGTGCTGCATGCCACGGGTACCCCGCTTCTGGGCGAGCCGCTCTGGCGGCTGGGCGGCCTGCCGGCGACCATGGTGTGGCCCATCGAGCTGGGCTTCCTGAGCCTTGGGCTGGTGGGCTCCTGGCTGGTCGCGTGGTCCGTCGCGCACGAGGTCACATCGACGCGCGTCTGGTCGGCGTGGCTGCCGTTCGCGGTGCTGCACGGACTTTTGTTCGCCGTTGCGGCGTGGATCATGGCCCAGCCGATGGACATGCGCGGCACGTTTCTGGGGGGCTGAAGGTGCGTTCAGGTTGGATTCGACTCGCCTTTTCGCGATCGGCGCTGGCGCTGGCCGCCGGACTCTGCGCGGCAGGGGGGCAGCGCGCAGCGGCGCACGAGGGCCCGCCGTTTCCGATCATCATGGATGCGAAGGCGGGCCCGTCCGTCGTCTCCGTGTGGGCCGATCCCGACATTGGCGAGGCCCTCTTCTACGTCGTGTTGGAGACGAAAGACGGGGGCCTCCCGCCCGAGCCGGCGGGCGTCTCGATGTGGACCGAGCCGATCGATGGCCGGCTCGCGCGGGCGAGCTACGACGGCCGGCGGCAGACGCTCCGCAACCGCATGCAGTACGAATTGCGCCCCTTGTTCGACGAGCGGCGTCAGTGGCGCGTCGGCTTCCAGATCAAGCGCGCCGACGGCTGCATCGACGAAGTCCTGGCCCAGGTTGAATCCACTCCTCCCGGCTGGGGGGCGTGGGATCTGCTCATCTACGCCTTTCCCTTCGGCCTGCTGGGCGCCCTCTGGATCGTGGCCATCGTCCGCCAGCGCCGCCGGCGGAGCGGGATCAACAGAGTTCCTGCGTAGCTGCCGCTCCCTGTGGCGGCCGGTACACCGGCTCACCGAACAGGCCTGCAGCAGGTCATCGCAAGACGAGAGCAAATGCAGAACGTGCCCGACCAGGACGAGCCCGATTCCGACAACGACGGCGTGATCAACGGCTGCGACCTGTGCCCGAACACCATCCCGGCGCTGCCCGTCGATTCGTCCGGCTGCCCGCCGGCGATCGTGTGGGCTGACTCGGATCAGGACGGCGACGTCGATATCACCGACCTGGCGGCTTTCAAGAACTGCGCCTCGCGTTCGGGGGTCATCGCCGCCTCCCATTGCCTTTCCAATGACCGCGACGGCGACAACGACGTCGACCTGTCCGACTTCGCCCGCTTCCAGCTCTGTTTCAGCGGCCTCGACCAGGCGGCCACCCGCGCGGCGTGCGGGGAGTGAAAGGGCCGCTCTCGGGATGCGCTTCGCATCGCCTCTGTATCGGGTCCGGCCATTCTTTCACACGTGCACGGGCTGAGCGAGACCCTCGCCCATCACGGGTGCGGCCCGGTCCGCCGAAAGCGAGAGTCGCCGTGGCGAACAGGTCGGACCTGCAAGCCCGCTTCGGCGTCAGCGGGTAGACCGGTTTTTGCGTCCGCGCTTCGCACGCGGCATGGTGCGGTCGGCGGGCGAAGGTTCCACGTCGGGCACCAAGGCGAGAGCCGCCTCGAATCGCTGGCGGCTGCCTCGACGGGCCCGGCTCTCCAGGTACTCCTGGGTCATGAGGGCAGCCAGTTTCTCGGCGGCGGCCGTGCTGATCAGTTGGTTAATCGATATCCCCTCTCGCTGGGCACACTCACGAAGCTGCTTGTGCAGCCAGTTGGGCAATCGCACACTCATCGTACTCATCGAACATCTCCGAGTTCATCTAAAAACTCTGCCGGTGACAGCACGCGTATCCCGAAACCCCGCGCGGGTGCAAAATCCCGTCGATTGTGCGTGATGATCGCCTCACAGCCGGCTGCCACGGCCAATTCCAGCACCATATCATCGTCGGCGTCCGGCAGGCATGGACGCCAGAGATAAAAGATCGATTGCCGCTTTCCAACCGTACACACGTAATCGATGATGTCCTCGACCCTGGACGCTTGGCGGCTGCCTGAACCGACCTCGCGCGTCAGGACCTCCTCATATTCCAGAACGAGGGGTACCGATAGTGCGATGTCAAAGGCGCCGGTGCCCACCAGACGCAGGAGAGCGAATGACGCACCCCTGCGGGACCGCATCGCCGCTTCCAGCACGTTCGAGTCCATGACCACCACCGGGCGAGTCACCATGCGCAGTATCATATGTGATACCGGGCAGAATGGCCACCAGCCCGTTTCAGGGTTCGGGGTCAGAACCTTCCGGTATGACCAGGGAGCGACTCACTTCCTGCTGTCGGGGGACCTCGGCCGCCAGATGCTCAGCAGCGCCGGCAGCACCAGGAGCGTGGCGGCCAGGCAGGTGAGGAGGTTGAGGACGACCAGGCCGCCCAGGCGGGCGTTCGCGGGCACCTGGGAGAGGGTCATCACACCAAATCCCAGAGACACCGCCACCGCATCGATGAATACGCTCGGGCCAGTCGCCTTGACCGCCTCCACCAGCCCGGCCTCCGGGCCCAGTCCGCCGGACAGGGCCGCCTGGTACCGCTCCAGCAGGTGAATCGCATAATCGACGCCGATCCCCAGCGTGATCGCGGCGAACATCGAGGTCGCCACCCCCAGCGGGACGCCCACCCACCCCATGACCGCGAAATTGAGCAGCACCCCCACGCAGCACGGCAGCACGCAGTACAGCCCCCACCGCAACGACCGCCCCAGCAGCGCCGTCACCAGGAACACCCCGACCAGCGAGCCGAGCAGCGAGCGAACCTGCGTGCTCACGATCGCCTCAATGAGCGCCTGGCTGACGGCCACATCCCCCGCGAACCGCAGCGACAGGCCGTGCGGCGCAAGCTCCGCCCTCTCGTACGTCCGCAGCCGCTCCAGAAGCCGGGCCGTGTCCACGAAATTCGCGTCATTCATGAACACGGTCACCAGCACGCGTGAGAAGCGCTCGTCCACCGCCTGACGCAGCCGCTCCGTCCCGCGCAGCCAACTGTACTGCTTCCACAGCAGGTCAATCCGCTCGGGATCGTCCGGAATGCTCCGCAGCGATTCCTTGCGGGCGTTGGCCATGAACCGGGTCGTGGACAGGTAGGCCCCGGGGCCGAGCAAGCCCCCGACCTTCACGTCGCGCTGGCGGGCGAGGAACGCCTCCAGCGCCTCCACCTTCCGCAGCACCGCCGGCGTCGCAAACGCGTTGGCCTCGAGCTGGAGTCGCAGCCGGTCCCCGGACTCCAGCCGCAGCACGGGCGAGGGCAGGCCCCGGTTCTGCGAGGTCGTCAGCACCAGCCGGTCACCCTCCCGCGATGCCCCGATCACCCACGAAAGCCACTGGACCGGAAGCCGCTGCCCGGCGCCGGGACCGGTGGTGATCACGATCGGCCGCTCGCGCACCAGCGTGATCTGGTACCCGATCAGCGACGCGGGATCCGCCGCCACGTCAGCGGGCAGCCGGATGAACTCGCGATCCACCGCCGAGGGATCCAGCTCGCCCCGGTAGGAGGGTTGATGGGCCTCCACGCACACCTGCAGGATGTGGGCCCCCAGGAACTGCTCGTTGAACACCCGCGTCGCCTGGCGGAAACTGCTGGCCGGGTGAAAGCCGTCGATCCAACTGTCCTGCACGTGCAGCCGCCGCAGGCCCAGCGGGGTCAGGGCCACCAGCAGGCCGGCCAGAGCGAGTGCCGCGTATCGATACCGAACCACCGCCGCACCCAGGCGCTCAAACAGCCGCGACAGCCCGAAGATCGGACCTCCTGGCCGCCCGCTCTCGACTTGGGACGCTCGACTTTCGACTCTGCTGGCGATCCGCGGTCCAAGCAGCACGAGCTGGGCGGGAATCACGCTCATCGACCAGAGCATGCAGAACAACGATCCGATGCCCGCCCAGATCCCAAACGCCTGGACCGGCTGGATCGGAGAGATCGCAAACGAGAGGAACCCCACCGCGGTCGTCACGGCCGTCTGGAGGATCGGCCGCCACATCTCGTCCATGGTGTCGCGAACTGCCTGCGCGTGAGGCTGGCCCATGAAGCCGCATGGCGGATTGCGAATTGCGGATTGCGAATGGAAGGGTGACTCGGACGCAATCTGGTCGTTGGGTGCACAATTCACAGTCCGCCATTCGCCATCCGCAGTGGCAATCCGTTCGCGGAGCATACGGAAGTAGCGGCTGTAGACGTGCACCTCGTCTGTCACGCCCGTGACGGTCAGGATCACCGGCAGAATGGCAATGGTCAGGTACACCGGCACGCCGAACCACCCCATCAGCCCGAACACCACGACCAGACACGCCCCCACCTCCATCAGCGGCAGCAGCGCCGCCCCCAGGCTCCGAAAGCTGACGAGAAACACGCCGGCCATGATCACGATGGTGATCGGCACCAGTCCGACGTGCCGGGCGATGAAGTCCCGCAGTCTCACGACCGCGGAGGGCCGCTCGCCGCTCGACGCGGCCGGCGCCATGATGGCCGTCGCCTGCGTTCCCAGCAGCCGGTCGGGAACGCCCAGGTCGTCGAGAATCTGAGCGCCCAGCAGCGCCTCGGCGATCGGCGCCCCGGTCAACCGCACGGTGTCCGGCAGCGGACCCCGGGCATCGATTCGCTCGCGGATCCTGCGGGCCAGTTCGCTGCGGCTGGCTCCCGCGGGCACGCCGACGAAGATCGCGGCGGCCCTTCCGTTGGCCGAGGCCACCGTCCCGGTGTACAGACGGATCGCCTCCAGATCCTCGCGCAGACGGCGAAGCTCCGACGGCGTGCTCGGCAGCGGGTCCAGAAGCTTCTGGAACTTCAGGGTCCCCGGTATCATCCGATCGCTCGCCTCCGTCGCGAGACTGCTGACGTTGACCGGATTGACACCCTCCATTTTCTGGAAATCGGTGGTGAGGGACTTGATCAACTCGAGCGTCTGGACGTTGAAAATCCCGTCCGGGTGCTTGGCCTCGATCAGCACAACGATCAGGTCTTCAATGCCGAATTGACCGCGAATGCTCCGGTCGATCTGAATGGCAGGTGCGTCGGCCGGGATGAGGGCGTGACCGTCCGTCCGCAGGGTGAGGCGCCACATGCCCGGCGCCACCGCCAGCGTCAGGCCCAGAGCGATCGCGATCACCGTCCGTGGATGCTGGATGGACGTACGGTAAAGCCAGGGCATCACAGTACGGGCACTCGATCTGAGGGAAGATGCGATCCGGTCGAGTCCGAATGCTATGGAAGCCCCCCCCGCCCGTCAAACCGGTGCGGCACCCGTCGGACTTCGTCATTCTCGCCCTTTCGGAGCCGTCCACGAAGACGCAAGTGCACCCCCCATCGAACGTCCCTCGCCGACTGCAGGCGGTCTGTTAAGATAGAGAATTTGAATGACGTTCCCGGAGGGCGCACCCCCATTCCCGCCCCCCGGCTCCCGGCCCCATCAGCTCCGGCCTCGACGAATTCAACAAAAAGCACCGTTTTTCGATTTGCAGCGGCCCATCGCGATGGTAGGATGGACCCTGTCACGTTGCGAGGGCTGGGGACGGAACGGGCCGCATTTCAGAGTAATGCTTTTCTCTGTTCAGTGATACCGCAGCCGCCGTCCTGGAGTTCGTCATCTCCCCAGATAGAAGTGCACCATGGTTGGGCGATTGCGCAGGCTCGCGCTGGGAATCTCTCCGGATGAAGCCAGCTTTGCGGTGCGCGGCTTCCGGGTGGGTGATCCACGGGTTTGCCAGCGTTTGGAATGTGGAGGCCGAAGTTTCATCGAAGGGTACCTGGCCGCCCTCGAAACCGGCGGGGCCGACCGGATCGCCGTTTCGCTCGAACGGGTCGCGCCGGAGTTTCGCGGCTTTGCGTTTGAGGGGGCGGCCATGGGATTCGCCCTTCTGGACGGCATCACGCCCTGGCGGAGGAGCCGACTGGAACGTTTCATGCACGGCGCCGCCTCGCCTCACGTCTATATGGCCCACGTGGGTGCCGGATGGGCACTGGCCCGTCTTCCGCATTGGCGCCGGCGCGTGACTGTGTACCTCGGCCGGTTCGACCGGCTTTTCCGGTGGCTGGTCGTCGATGGATACGGCTTCCACGAGGGCTTCTTCCGCTGGCGGGAGTTCTTTCTGGACCACGCACAGCCCTCAGGATTGCGGGGCTACGAGCGGCGCGCATTTGACCAGGGACTGGGCCGGTGTCTGTGGTTTGTGGCCGGAGGTGATCCAGCCCGAGTGGTGGAACTGATCGACGGCATACCCGCCGATCGGCACGCGGATCTCTGGAGCGGGCTGGGCCTGGCCTGCACGTACGCGGGCGGGGCTGGCGAAGACACCCTCGTCCAACTGTGCCGGGAGGCGGACGCGTTCCGCCCGGACATGCGGCAGGGGGCCGCCTTCGCGGCGAAGGCCCGTCAGCGGGCAGGAAACCCCGCCGCAGATACGGATCTGGCGTGCGACATCGTCTGTGGCATGACCACTGCGGAGGCGGCCGCCGTCACGGACGAGGCACTGGAGGATCTGCCGCCGGACCCCGCCGACCCGGACATCGACGCCGGCCCGGGTGGCCGGGAGCCGGCCTATGAAACGTGGAGAAGGCGTATTCGCGAGCGGTTCGCTCAGGCGGGTGTACGCCGTTCATACGCACCCGGAACGAGCGGGGTGCATCTGGCGGCCTCGAGCTGAGGTCGAGACCGACAAGAGTCGCGGAAAATGAGAGCGGGGGTGAGTCGACGATGCCCTCTATTGCGATAGTCGGGATGGCCTGTCGTTTCCCGGACGCTTCATCTCCCTCTGATCTCTGGCAGAACGTGCTCGCCCGCCGGCGCGCGTTCCGGCGCATCCCTCGAGAGCGGCTCCGCCTCGAAGACTACTACTCCGCCGATCCGGCCCGCACCGACACCACCTATCTCCAGAAGGCCGCCCTCATTGAGGGTTACGAGTTCGATCGCATGCATTTTCGCGTGTCGTCGAGCACCTTTCGCAGCGTGGATCTGGCCCACTGGCTCGCCCTGGACATCGCGGCGCGGGCCCTGGCCGACGCCGGTTTCCCTGACGGTGAGCGGCTTCCGCACGAATCCACCGGCGTGCTCGTCGGAAACAGCCTGACCGGCGAGTTCTCCCGCGCCTCCACGCTGCGGCTGCGCTGGCCGTTCGTCCGCCGCGTCGCCGAGAATGCCCTGGCCCGCGAAGGGGTCGCCGGAAGGAAGCGCCACAGCATCCTCACCCAGCTTGAAAGCGAATACCTCAAGCCCTTCAGCCCCACGACGGAAGAAAGCCTGGCCGGCGGACTGGCCAACGTCATCGCCGGCCGGATCTGCAATCATTTCAATCTTCGCGGCGGCGGATACACGCTCGACGGCGCCTGCGCGTCGTCGCTGCTGGCCGTCATCTCGGCCGCCACTGCGCTGGAGTCCGGTGATCTGGATGTCGCCCTCGCCGGCGGCGTCGATCTGAGCCTCGACCCGTTCGAACTCGTCGGTTTTTCACGGGTCGGCGCCTTCGCCCGTGATGAAATGCGCGTGTTTGACCGTCGCTCCGGCGGTTTTCTGCCCGGGGAGGGCTGCGGGTTTGTCGTGCTCATGCGGCACGAGGACGCCGTGCGCCAGGGCCGGCGCATCTACGCCATTCTGCGTGGCTGGGGCGTCTCTTCCGACGGCGCCGGCGGCATCACCCGGCCCGAGGTCGAGGGCCAGTTGCTCGCCCTGCGGCGCGCCTACCAGCGCGCCGGCTTCGGCATCGACACCGTCACCTACTTCGAGGGCCACGGTACGGGAACACCGGTCGGCGACCTGACGGAGATCCAGGCGCTGGCACGGGCACGGAGCGAACGAATCGCGGATTGCGGATTGCGGATTGCGGATTGCAGTTCTGACGAGAGGACGATGTCTGCGCATGAGGCGAATCCGAAATCCGAAATCCGAAATCCGCAATGCTTCATCGGTTCGGTCAAGGCCAACATCGGCCACACCAAGGCCGCGGCCGGCGTGGCCGGGCTGATCAAGGCGATCATGGCTCTTGACCAGCAATTGCTGCCTCCGACCACCGGATGCGAGACGCCGCACCCCGAGCTGGCCGGCAATCCTTCGGCCCCGGCCGTCCTGGACCGCCCCATGCCCTGGCCGGCGGATCGCCCTCGGCGGGCCGGCGTGAGCTCCATGGGTTTCGGCGGGATCAACACGCACATCGTTGTCGAATCGCCCGGACCCGCGCGCCGCACCGGGGTCAGCCCCGCAGAATCCGCCACCGCCCGCACGCAGGATGCGGAGGTCCTGTGCCTGAGCGCGGCCGACCGGAACGATCTGCTCGCACGGCTCGACGCGATCTCGCTCCTGGCCCCCCGCCTCTCTCAGGCCGAACTCACAGACCTGGCCGCACAGTTATCGGGCACGCTGGAATCCGGTCCGGCCCGCGCGGCCATCGTGGCCGGCACACCCGAGGAACTCGCCCAGCGCGTTGAGCTGGCCCGCTCGATCCTTCGCGGCGGGCAGAACCGCCACCTGGATACCGGCAGCGGCGTGTTTATCGCGTGCCCTGTCGCCGGCGGATCGAACGGCCGGGCCGGCCGGCTTCCGCCGCGTCTGAGCTTCCTGTTCCCAGGTCAAGGCGGTAGCCCTCCGGCCGACGCAGGCGCGCTGGAGCGGCGGTTTGGATTCGTCAGGACTCTGTTCGATCCCCGGACCCCGAACGCTACCGATGACGAATGGCCGAATCCGGCTCGTGTGCCCGCATCCGTCCCCGACCAGCCGTTCTTGGGCGAGATCGTGCAGCCCGCGACCGTGCGGGCCTCGCTGGCCGGGCTCGGCGCGCTGGCCCACCTGGGGATCGAGGCCAGCCACGCGGCGGGTCACAGTCTCGGCGAGCTGGTCGCCCTGCACTGGGCCGGCGCTATCGATGAAGACGCTCTCCTTCGCATCGCCGCCGCCCGCGGGCGGGCCATGGACCGGGCCGGACGGCCCGGCGCGATGGCGGCCATCGGCGCAGAGGCCGAGCAGGTCCGCGAGCTCATCGCCGGCGTCGGCGCATCCTGGCCGGCCGACGCGCCCGCCCCGACGCTCTGCCTGGCCTGCCTGAACTCGCCGCAGCAGACCGTCGTCTCGGGCGATCGGGCCGCCATCGACGAGCTCGTCCGGCGGGCCGGCGCTCGCGGCCTGACCGCATCCGTCCTGCAGACCACACACGCCTTCCATTCGCCCCTGATCGCCGATGCGGTGCCCGTGCTCGACAAACAGCTCGAAGGCATATCCTTTGTCCCTCTGCACAGAACAGTGGTCTCCACGGTCACCGGCGGGGTCCTCGACCCGCAGGCCGACCTGCGCGATCTGCTGTGCCGCCAGGTGGTCTCGCCGGTGCTCTTCAGCACGGCCGCCCATGCGCTGGTCGCCGACACCGACCTCTTCATCGAGGTCGGCGCGGGCGAGGTGCTCAACCGCCTGATAGCCGCCCACAGCCGGGTTCCGGTCATTTCCCTGGAGGTCGGCGGCACATCCCTTCGCGGCCTGCTGCATGCGGTGGGCGCCGCGTTCGTGCTGGGCCTGCCGGTTCAGGTGAGCCGGCTTTTCGCGGACCGCTTCTGCCGCCCGTTCGACCTCGACAGGCCGCTGCGATTCTTCGCGAATCCCTGCGAGAGCGTTGCCGACGACCCGTTGCCAATTGCCGCTATGCCGGATGACGATCCGGAAATCGAGGAACCGAAGGTCGACACCCCCGCGGCCGGCGCAGCATCGGACCATCGGCAACCGGCGATCGACAAACGGCAATCAGCCCTGGACGTGCTCCGGCAGGTGCTGGAGGAACGACTCGAATTGCCCGCACAGAGCATCCGAGAGTCGGATCACCTCCTCCGCGATCTGCATCTCAACTCGATCAGTGTCGGGCAGATCATCGCCGAGTCGGCACGGCGGCTGGGGCTCCCCCGCCCGTCCTCGCCCACTGAGTTCGCCCAGGCCACGGTCGGCCAGGCGGCCGGGAGCCTCGACCAGTTGCGCGGCACAGCGCCCTCGGCCCGCCAGACCGAGCCGGCGCGGATTCCGCCGGGCGTCGACACGTGGGTCCGGGCCTTCACGGTGGACTGGCAGAAATGTCCGCGGCAACCCTCCACCCGCGAGCATCGCTCACCCGAGGGCACCTGGTCCGTCACCGCTCCGCCGGGGCATCCGCTTGCGGCCGGGCTGGCGTCGGCCTTTGCCCATGCGCCGGGCGGCGGCGCGATCGTCTGCCTGCCGGCCGATCCGGATGAGCAATGTATTCCCCTCCTGTTGGAAGGTGTCCGAAGAGTCCTGGGCGCACCGGGGGCCGCGAGCTTTGTGCTGGTCCAGCAGGACGGAGGCGCCGCGGCATTCGCCCGGAGCCTCTGCCTCGAAGCGCCGGAGCTGAACATCTGTGTGGTGGACGTTCCGTTCACACATCCCGAAGCTGCCACATGGGTCCTGGAGGAGGCGGCATCGGCCGGAGGCTACGGCGAGGCCCGCTACGACGCGCAGGGCTGCCGGTATGAGCCCAGGTTGCGCGTCCTGAGCGAGTCAGACCATCCCGGTCCGCTGCCGCTCTCCAGGGGCGACGTCCTGCTCGTGACCGGCGGAGGAAAGGGGATCGCCGCGGAATGTGCGCTGGCCCTGGCCCGCGACTCCGGAGCCCGCCTGGGGATCCTGGGCCGCTCGAGCCCGGCTTCCGACGCCGAGTTGTCGGCGAACCTGGAGCGGCTCGCCGCCGCCGGTGTGCGTTTTCACTATGCCACCGCGGACGTGCTCGATGCCGCCGCCGTCACCCGAGGCATCGCCGTCATCGAGCGAGAACTGGGCCCCATCACCGCGGTGCTGCACGGCGCCGGGAACAACACACCCCGCTTGATTCGCGACCTGGATGAGCCCGCCTTCCTGCGGACGCTCGCCCCGAAGGTCCAGGGCCTGCGCAACGTCCTGGCCGGGCTCGATGCCGGCCGCCTCCGACTGCTGATCACCTTCGGCTCGCTCATCTCGCGGACGGGATTCCGCGGTGAGGCCGATTACGCCGTGGCCAACGAGTGGCTCGGGCGTCTCACCCGGCGGTTCGGCGACGGGCATCCGGGGTGTCGGTGCCTCTGCCTGGACTGGTCCATCTGGTCGGGCGTGGGCATGGGCGAACGCCTCGGCCGCGTCGGCGCCCTCCTTGAGGAGGGAATCACGCCGATCACCCCCGACCAGGGCGTGGCCGTGCTCCGACGCCTGCTGCGCGAGAGCGCTGCCCCCTGCGTCATCGTCTCGGGCCGCATGGGCGCGCCGCCCACCCTCCGGCTGGACGCCCCCGCTCTCCCGCGCGGCCGGTTCCTCGAGGACCAGAGGGTCTACTACCCCGGCGTCGAGCTGGTCGTCGATTCCCGGCTCTCGAACGGCTCGGATCCGTACATGAACGACCACGTGCTCGGGGCCGACCGGCTGTTCCCGGCCGTCATGGGCCTGGAGGCCATGGCCCAGGCGGCCGGCGCCTTGACCGTCTGCGACCGGTTGCCGGCGTTCGAGCACGTCGAGTTCCTTCGCCCGGTGATCGTCCCCGAAGACCAGGTCACCACGCTGCGCGTCGCAGCGCTGGTCCGCCAGCCGGGCTGCGTGGAAGTCGTCCTCCGCACCAGCCAGACCGATTTTCAGATCGATCATTTCCGGGCCACCTGTCGGTTTGACCTGAGCGTGGCGGAGGGCGGATGGCCGGTTGCCGATCGTGCGACGACACCCAAGCCGCAACCCAATTCGCCATCCGAAATCCGAAATCCGGGTTTCGCTGGTGATCCAGACGCTGGCCGTCTGCCGCTGCTTCCGGCCAGGGACCTCTACGGCGAGCATCTGTTCCAGAAAGGCCGCTTCCAGCGCCTGGAGGGCTACCGCCAACTGAGCGCGGCCCGGTGTCTCGCGGACATCGCCGGCAACGGCACCATTGAGTGGTTCGCCAGCCCCCACCCCGCTGAACGCCGCCTGGGTGATCCCGGCGTGCGCGACGCGGCCCTCCACGCGGTGCAGGCGTGCATCCCGCACAAGGTTGTGCTGCCCGTTTCAGTCGACCGGATCCGCATTGCCTGTCCCGCGCGCGGTCCCTGCCGTGTCCGGGCCGTCGAACGCCAGAGACGCGGCGATCTGTTCATTTACGACCTGGACCTGCTCGATTCTGACGGCACCGTCGTCGAGTCCTGGCTGGGCCTGCACCTTAAGGCCACTCAGCCGCTGAAAAAGCACACGTCCTGGTCACCGCCGCTTCTGCGGCCCTACCTGGAGCGAGAACTGTTCCGCGTTTTCAATGGCCGATACCTCGATGTCGTCATCGGCCAGACCGGCGCCCGGGACAGCGACCAGGCCGACGCCCTCAAACGCGAGTTCCTCTCAACCCAGGTCGCCGAACCCTGCCCAACCGCGGCTGCAGGGAGCGCTGCGCCCGTCACCTACCGACCCGACGGAAAACCCGAGCCCGCCAGCACTCGCGATCGCTCCGTCACGTTCGCCTACGGCGAGGGTCTGCTCCTGGGCGTTTCCGGTGAGGGACTCCTGGGCTGCGATCTCGAGCCGGTCGTCTCACGGGCTCCGTCTGACTGGGAAGCACTCCTGGGTTCGCCCGGGTGCCGACTGGCTCAGCAGATGTGCCAGATCACGGGCGACGGCTTCGACACGGCCGCCACACGCGTCTGGACCGTGCTCGAATCCATGAAGAAAGCCGGCCTCCCGCCGGATACGCCGCTCACCCTTCGCACGCATCCGGCCAGACGCAACGGCTCGGCCCGCCCCGTCGAACCGCACATCATTTCCGTCGGCGCGGCGCGGGCGGCCGCGTACCTGTTACAGGTGCAGGGCCATGAGCACCCGCTCATCGCCACGGTTCTGAGCAAGCCATTGGCGTCACCGCGTGAAGCCGCCCGCCCAGGCCGACTCGACGATTCTTCCAGATCTCCGAAGGCCTACGAATACCGCCACGTGGTCACGTTCGAAGACACGAATCTGCTCGGCAATGTTTACTACGTGAACTACCTGAGCTGGCAGGGCCGTTGCCGCGAACTGTTCCTGCGCGAGCACGCACCGGGGGTCCTGGCCCAGCTCCGCCAGGATCTGCGCCTGGTGACCGTGCGCGTCTCCTGCCGTTTCGCGGTCGAGGTGGCCGCGTTCGACGAGCTTCTCATCCGCATGAGCCTGAAAGCCAGGAAAGGCAATCGCCTCAAGCTGGCTTTCGAGTATCTGCGCGTCGAGAACGGCCGGCCCGTGACCGTGGCCAGAGGCGTACAAGTCGTGGCCTGTATGCGCCGCGACGGCGACCACCTCGTACACACGGATGTCCCGACAGAGCTTCTCGAAGCCCTCAAGCCCTACGCGGGCCATTGCGAATGGGAGGAATAGGCACCATGCAGACTGTACAGAACGATTCGGAGCAGCGCGGACACCGCCTCAGCACGACCACCGCCCATCGCGAGGGGGTGCAGCAGGCCATCCTCACGATGCACGAGCGGTTCGCTGAGCCGCTCGCGCTGGCTGACCTGGCCCGGACGGCGTGCATGAGCCCCTTCCACTTCAGCCGCGTCTTCAGTGAGGTGACGGGCATCTCCCCCGCCCGTTTCCTGGCCGCCCTGCGCATGGCCGCCGCCAAGCGGCTCCTCCTGACCACCGACCGGCGGATCACCGAAGTCTGCATGGACGTCGGATACAACAGCCTCGGAACCTTCACGACGCTGTTCAACGAGTTCGTGGGCATTGCGCCGATGCGGTTTCGGGAACTGGTCCGGGCCGACGAGTCCGGCGACGAGCTGCGCGCCTGTCTTGAGTTCATCATGACCCACAAATGCTGCGGCGACCACGAACCCCTCCTCCACGGCTGGATCGAGGCCCCGGAGCCATGCGGGCCCGTGTTCGTCGGCCTCTTTCCAACCGCGATCCCCCAGTCATTTCCGCCGATCTGCGCCGTCCGCCGAGGAGCAGGGGAATTCACGATGGGCCCCGTCTCGCGGGAAGTGCCCCACGTCTCGGCCGTGGCCTTCCAGACGGTCGAGAGCATCCTGTCCCTGCTGGCTCCGGACTTCGCCAGCCTCCGGGTGGGCGCGATGTGCCTGTCGGAGACCCCCGGCGAGCCGGGCATCGCCACGTCGGCGCGCATCCAACTGCGGCCTCCCGAACTGACCGACCCCCCCATCGTGGTGGCCCTGCCCCTGCTGGTGGCCGAGCGGGTCAAGCGTCTCCAGGCCGAGCTGGCTCAGGCGTGAGCCGCCGGCTCCCGACCCCGACGCATGACCAACAAATACTGTAATTTCAAGGATTTAGACTCGGTACTGGCGAAACGAGTACCCCATCTCGTCGCGCAGCGAGGGATGGTGACAGGCCCACATGCCCCAAGCGACTTGGAGCGGACGGTGACCCGTCTCCCCGGGCAGCTTGTCGGCCCACCCAGCCCCCATCGCAGATTAGCAATCTAAGAGAAGCCCCAGGCGCAGACGTGGGTTATGTTTCAGAGCGTTCGGAGCTCCCTGTTGTCCAGTACCCCAGCCTCGATTCGGGCTCTTGCCCGGTTTGCGTTGGAATCCGCAGTGGACACTGGGAACAGGCGCAGGGGGAAACACCCGACGCCGGGCACTTTGGCAGGAAACTGGGAAGAGTCATGGAGAAGGCTACGATGCATCGCTTGAACTCGGCAAGGATCGGGATGGCGTGTCTGGTGGGCTGTGCCTCCTTTGCAGTCCTCGGTGTCCAGGTAACCCGGGGCGACACGCTCGCCCAGTGGACGTTCGAGTCGCTCATCTCGACCTTCAATGTCCCCGGCCAGACCGTCGGGCCTTTGCCGGCCGAGGGCGGTCTTCAGGCCGGAACGGCGCAGGCCACAGGCTTCCACGTTGTAACCGCGACGGCGTGGACTTCCCCCGCGGGAAATGGCTCTCTCCGTTCGCTCAGTTCGAACAACTGGAGCCCTGCAGATTTCTATCAGTTCCGGGCTTCATCAGCCGGCTACGCCGGCCTGACGGTTAGTTGGGACCAGACCCGAAGTGGCACGGGTCCTGCGAATTTCACGCTCGAGTTCAGCACGGATGGCTTCATCTACAATCCGGTGATGTCCTACGTCGTCAATCAGGTGGTCTGGAGTTCGACTATCCCGAGTCCGGCCTCCGCGTTCGGACCGATCCCTCTCCCCCCGGCAGCGAACAACGCACCCAACCTGTACCTCCGGCTTCGCTGCGACGTCGGCGGCGCTGCAACCGGCACCAACCGGGTGGACAACGTGGTTGTGGAAGGGGCTCCACTGGTCCCCGACGCTGACGGTGATGGCATCGGTGATGACGTTGACAACTGCCCGCTCACGCCGAACCCCGGCCAGGAAGATACAAATGGCAACGGCCGCGGCGATGCCTGCGAGAATACCGGCGCGACCGCGCCCACACCCTGCCTGCCGCCTCAGGAAAGCGCGTACGTGCAGACGCTCCAGCCGCTCCACCAGCAGTACGGCACCCAGTACCTCATGAGCCAGCCGCAGCACGAGCGTTTCGCCGGCTGCCAGCCCCCACCCCCTCCGGGCGGCCCCCCGGCGACGCACAACTTCGCCTCGTTCGTCCAGGCGGACTTCTCCCCTGACGGCGGCCTCAGCTCCGTACACATCAACGCCTTCTGCCAGGTCGGCGTGATGGTGCACCCGCCGACGCCGGTCAGCCCGAGCAGGTACATGTTCGAGACCGAGATGCTCCAGTTGGACATCCAGGGCGGCGGTCTGCCACCCGGTCTCATGATCCGTGAAAGCCCAACGCTGCCTTCGCTGGGGAAAGTCGCCATCACCCAGCTTCCCGGCGGCAACTTCCAGATCGACAGCTTCTTCGACATCTTTACCGAGCTCAGCATCGACGGCGGACAGAGCTGGATTCCGTCCAGCGGCCCCAGCCGCATGGATCTCGTCACTCCGGGCACCCCGTGCAACCCGCCCAATTGCGACGATGGGAACCCCTGCACGGATGATGTCTGCACAGTGAACGGCTGTGTGCACACCCTGATTCCCGGCTGCAACGATCAGCCCTGCCAGGACGGCGGACCCGGCCCGCACTGGGTGGATACCACTCCGGCCGGCGGCGATGTGATGCCCACCGGCGCTCTCGTCGGCATCGACACCAACCTCGACTGCGTGCGCGACACCAACCTCGTCCTGTTCGGACCGGCCAGTGTGAACCGCACGAACCCGATGGATGACTCGAGTCAGTACCCCGGCACCCGCCCCATCGACGGCCACCTCGACGTGATCGACACGGAGATGGCGTCCATGTCCCTCACGAACGGTGCGGTCACCCTGACCGCCGGCGCCGGACTCGGGGCGATTCCGCTCGCGGCCTCCAAGGGCAACATCGCGGAGCAGCCGGGTGATCCCACCCAGGCCGACAGCTTCTTCGACGTTTTCTTCGAAGTCGATCTGGGCGGTGGAAACCGCGTGTACAACCAGACGCCGCTGCGCGTCCAGGCTGTGATCGACTGCGTGCCGCCCAACCGGCTCTACTTCCACCCGACCGGCATCTGCATCCCGCTCTACACTTCGCCGATTCCGGGCCAGGGAGTTCTTGTCGCCAACCTCGTCTCAGCCCGGCATGATCCCTACCCGCAACCAGGCGCCTGCTGTCTGGGCGTCGAGTGCACCCACATGACCGGCGTCGAGTGCGAGGCAGCGGGCGGTGAGTTCCAGGGAGAAGGATCAACCTGCACTCCTGACACCTGCGCTCCGGACCAGCCGTGCTCCGATGGCGGACCGGGGCCGCACTGGGTGGACACCACGCCGGCGGGCAACGACAACATGCCTACCGGCGCCCTGGTCGGCATCGACACCAATAACGACTGCGTGCGCGACACCAACCTGGTCCTGTTTGGTCCGGCCACGATCCAGCGCGCCAGCCCGAGCGATGATTCGGCCAATTATGCCGGTACCCGACCGGTCGACGGCCACATGGACGTCATCGATACGGAGATGCTGTCGATGTCCCTCACGGACGGCGCGGTCACTTTGACTGCCGGCGCCGGACTGGGCGCAATCCCGCTGGCCGCCACGAAGGGCGCCATCGCTGAGCAGACGGGTGATCCGACACTGGCCGACAGCTTCTTCGACGTGTTCTTCGAGATCGATACGGGCAGCCAGAAGCTCTATAACCAGACCGCGCTCCGGGTGCAGGCGGTCATCGACTGCGTACCCCCCAACCGCATGTACTTCCACCCGGTAAATATCTGCATTCCGCTGTACACCTCCCCGATCCCGGGCCAGGGTGTACCTGTGGGCAACCTGGTCTCGGCCCGGCATGATCCCTTCCCGCAGCCGGGCGCCTGCTGCCTGACGGAACAGGGCGGCGCGTGCGTCGTGATGACCAGCGTGGAGTGCGAGCAGCAGGGCGGCCAGTTCCAGGGTGAGGGCACCCTCTGCACCGCCACCACCTGTGCCCCCGACGAGCCGTGCTCGGATGGCGGCCCGGGGCCGCACTGGGTGGACACCACGCCGGCAGGCAACGACAACATGCCCACCGGTGCCCTGGTCGGCATCGACACCAACCTCGACTGCGTGCGCGATACCAACCTGGTCCTGTTCGGACCGGCCACCGTGCAGCGAGCGAGCCCGTCGGACGATTCAGCTCAGTACCCCGGTACGCGCCCGATCGACGGGCACCTGGACGTCATCGATACAGAGATGCTGTCGATGTCGCTCACCGGCAGTGGGATGACCCTGACCGCCGGCGCCGGCCTCGGCGCGATCCCGCTGGCCGCCACGCGGGGCGCCATCGCCGAACAGGCGGGCGATCCGACGCTGGCAGACAGCTTCTTCGATGTGTTTTTCGAGATCGATACGGGCACCCAGAAACTCTACAACCAGACGGCGCTGCGCGTGCAGGCGGTCATCGACTGCGTGCCGCCCAACAGGATGTACTTCCATCCCGTCAACATCTGTATCCCGCTCTACACCTCGCCCATCGCGGGCCAGGGGATCCATGTCGGCAACCTGGTCTCGGCGCGACATGATCCCTTCCCGCAGCCCGGCGCCTGCTGCCTCACGGCCCAGGGCGGTGCCTGCATCGTCACCACAAGCGTGGAGTGCGAGGCCCAGGGCGGTCAGTTCCAGGGCGAGGGCACGATTTGTGACCCGACCACCTGCCAGCCCGACCAGCCCTGTGCTGACGGCGGACCGGGTGCACACTGGGTGGACACGACCCCGGCAGGCAACGACAACATGCCCACCGGTGCCTTGGTCGGCGTTGACACCAGTCTCGACTGCGTGCGCGATACCAATCTGGTTCTGTTCGGACCGGCCAGTGTGCAGCGCGCGAACCCGTCTGACGATTCGACTCAATACCCCGGTACGCGCCCGATCGATGGCCATCTCGACGTGATTGACACGGAGATGCTGTCGATGTCGCTCACCGGTGGGGGT
>CAZQEN010000051.1:24200-29278 GCA_964591605.1 uncultured Planctomycetales bacterium | reverse complement strand
CATCGACGTGGCCTTCCCGATGACCTACTACAACTGGGCCAGCCTGCCCAATGACTACACCCGCTGGATGAACTGGGAGAAAGACCGCAAGGGCAACCGTCACATGGTGGTCGGGCCTGGGATTTACCTCAATTCGCTCAGCAATGCGATCCTTGAACTGCAGCAGACCCGCAACGCTTCGCTGGCCGGCAACTATGCCCACGGTTTCTGCGGTTATTCATATCGTGTGCCCTACAGCGGCGGGACGTGGGCCGGTTTTGCGCCGAGCCTGGTCTCGCAGGTGACGCCGGGCCCCGTGAGCATCCCGGTCATGACGTGGAAGACGAACCCGACCACCGGGCACATCATGGGCACCGTGACGCAGAACGGCCAGTGGGCCGATCACGCCCAGGTCAACATCAGCGGGCCGGTCAGCCGCAGCATGTACGTGGATGGCACCGGCTTCTACGCGTTCATCGACGTGCCGCCGGGCACCTACAGCGTCAGCGCGACCAAGACCGGGGCGCCTGGCGCCGGGGGCAATGTGACCGTCGCCATCGGCCAGGTCACCGGCAACATGTACCAGCTCGACCTCGCCCTGGGCGGGGCCAATCCGCCCCCCTCGATGACGAATGTGGCCGCGGGCAACATCACCAACAATGCCGCCACCATCACGTGGACGACCGATCAGGCTTCCGACTCGCAGGTGCAGTACAGTCTCGACACCAGCTACAGCAGCTCGACGCCGGTGGATCCGGCCCTGGTGTTCTCGCACTCGGTGAACGTCACGGGCCTGTCGCCCAACACGACGTACAACTACCGGGCGGTCTCCGCCAATGCCCAGGGCCAGACGTTTTCCGGCGGATTCTCGTTCCGCACGCTCGGCCCGCCGACGATTTCCGACGTGCAGGCCACGCAGATCACGAGCGGGACGGCCACGATCACCTGGACCACCGCCGCCCCAGCAACCAGCCAGGTCAACTACGGCCTCACCGCCGCTTACGGCAGCCAGACGCCGCTCGATTCGAGCCTGGTGACGGCGCACTCGGTTCTGCTCAGCGGCCTTTCGCCGCAGGCCACGTACCACTATCAGGTCCTGTCCACGAATGCCTACGGCAGCGCCCAGTCGGCCGATGTTGCCTTCACGACCACTGCGCCGATCACGGAGATCATCGTCGACAATACCGATCCGGGCTGGGCCAACACGTCGCCGGGCGGCGCCGCCTGGAGCGCGGGCAGCAACCCCGACGTGCCCAAGATCGGCACCAACTACCTCTATGCGACCGGTGTCGGCAGCACCAGCGAGGCCAGCGCCACGCGGAGCTGCACCTGGACGCCGAACCTGCCCGTGACCGGGCTGTATGATGTGTACGTGTACTACCAGATCGGCGCCAACCGCACGACCGGCGCGCCGTACAAGGTCTTTTACGACGGCGGCTCGGTTACCAGCGTGCAGAATCAGTACTCCCCCACGCCCAACCAGGGCGGCTGGTTCCTCGTCGGGGCTGATCTGCCGTTCCAGGCCGGCAGCACGGGTTACGTGCGCCTCGCCAACAACACGCCCGACACCGGTCTGACCAGCGCCGACGCCGCACGGTGGGTGCTCAAGTCGGACCAGACGCCGCCCACCACGCCGGTGGTGACAGACGACGGTGTCCACAACCCGAGCCTGTCGGTCCTGCATGCTTCCTGGGCCGCCGAAGATCCGGAAAGCGGGATTAAGAAGTACGAGTATCGCATCCGCGACGCCGCCGGTCCGGTCATCACCGACTGGACCGATGCCGGCCTGGCGACTCAGGCCACCGTGTCGGCGCTGCCGCTCATCTTCGGCCACACCTGCATCTGGGATGTTCGCGCGACGAACGCGACAAACCAGGTCAGCGACATCGGCTCGTCCGACGGGATCATCGTGTTCACTTTCGACGTGAACGCTGACAATCTGGTGAACGATATCGACGTCGAGTCGTATCTGCTCTGCCTGAACGGCTCGGACGTGACCTTCCCCGGTGATGTCGGGGTGGATTGCGCGCGATTCGACCTGGACCTCGACAACGACGTCGATCTCACCGATTTTTCCGCTTTCCAGCGGTGCCTGAACGGTTTGAGCCCGCTGAACACAGACTGTCTGGATTGATTCAGGACGGGCGATTCTGACCGACCGCGTTGCCGGAGCGGCCGCCGTCACATTGCGGCGAGCCGGGCCATGACCGCGCCGGCCTCGAGCACCTGCTCGCGCGTGACATCGAGGTGGGTGACCGCCCGGAAGGTGTCCGCCGCGCGGGGCGTCACCAGGACGCCGTTCTCCCGGAGTCGCGAGATGAACGTCTCCGAGGTGATGCGTTCGACGCGGATGACCAGGATGTTGGTGTCCACCGGATGGGTCAGGGAAAGCCCCGGCGTCTTCTCGATGATCTCCGCGAGGGTCCGGGCGTTCTCATGGTCGATCGCCAGGCGCTGGCGGTGATGATCGAGGGCGTGCAGCGCGCCGGCGGCGATGATGCCCGCCTGGCGCATCCCGCCCCCGAACTGCTTGCGAAACCGCCGCGCCCGGGCGATGAACTCGTGACTTCCCGCCAGGGCGGAACCCACGGGGGCGCCCAGCCCCTTCGAGAAGCACACGCTGACCGAGTCGAAGTGCCGCGCGTACTCCCGCTCTGGGATGCCGGTTGCGATGCACGCGTTCCAGAGCCGCGCTCCGTCGAGATGGCACTTCAGGTCCGCCGTGCGCGCCGCATCGGTCACTTCGGCCACCGCCTCGAGCGACCAGATGCTGCCGCCTCCCCGGTTGTGCGTGTTTTCAACGCACAGGAGTCTGGTGGGCGGGTAGTGCGGATTGCCGCGCGGCCGCAAAGCCGCGCGCACGTCCGCCGCGGTGAAGATCCCGCGCCGTCCGTGCAGGAGCCGGCACATCACGCCCGAGAGAGCGGCCGGTGCGCCCGCCTCGTAGTAGTAAACGTGCGCCTCGGCCTCGAGCAGCACCTCGTCGCCCGGCTCGGTGTGCGTGCGCAGGGCCACTTGATTCGTCATCGTGCCGCTTGGCATGAACACGGCGGCCTCTTTGCCCAGGATCTCGGCCACACGTTGCTCGAGGTGGTTGACCGTCGGGTCGTCGCCGAACACGTCGTCGCCCACCTCGGCCGCTGCCATCGCGTGCCGCATGGCCTCCGTCGGCCGCGTCACGGTGTCACTGCGCAGATCGATCATGTTCATCCTCGTCAGTGGTCAGTTGTCGGCAGTCCGTTGTTGTTGACGCGGGAGATCAAATCAATCACCGATAACAGACCGCTGTCAACGGACAAACGAGCATCACAAATGTCCGTCGACGTCCATGTGCCGGTCGGTCACCGGCCGCACCCGGAGCTGGCCGAGCCCGGCCGTCTCAAGCTGCCGGCGAACCTCCTCCGCCGTGAAGGCGGCCAGAAGCGATCGGTAGAACTCCTCCTTCAGCAAAGGGGGCTCGTTCCCCGCGTTGCGTTCCACGATGAGCTTCGCCTCGTCCTGACTGGCTGGCCGCATCAGATCACGAACGAAGATCGATGCCCCGGTCGCCGCCACGCGGGCGATCTCGCGCCAGAAGGGCAGCGGATCGGGCAGGTGGTGCAGCAGACTGTTCGAGAAGATCAGATCGATGCATCCGCTTCGGATGGGCAGGTGCTGCGCGGTCCCCTGAATCAGGAACAGGCCCCCTGCGTCCTCGAACCGCAGATCGTCGCGGGCCAGCTTCAGCATCGCCCAGGCGGCGTCCATGGCCACCATCCGCCAGCGGGGACGCTGCACCCGCAGACGCAGGGGAATGTCTGCCGGGCCGCATCCCAGGTCGAGGGCCAGCAGCGGCGGTGTTTGCGCGCCGTGTGCGGCGAGCAGATCGGTGACGAACCGCTCATTGACCTCCCGGAAGTCCGCCCGTGAATAGACGAGCGCTTCCTGCGGATCGTCCATCCACTCGGGCTCAGGTGTTCGCGGCAGAGATGACATCGGATACCCATTCTAAGCGACCCGCGGACCGGATGCAGCAGACGCAAACAGCGTCTGAGGCGAAGGCGTCTGGCAACGCGTGCGGGTGCGGTTCTGTAGGTCCTGCCTGCCGGGCAGGACCTGCGAAGGGGTGAGTGCGTCGCCCATCCAGTTCCTGTCCGACAGAAGGGACCTACCCAGGCCGATCCCGGAAAAATGGTTACACCCGGGCGACAGCGCATCCGCGGATCAGTCGGGCTCTTTTGACGCCCGGTCCGCGCGCCGTTCAAATACAGGGGTCACCCAACCTGGAGGTATGCTCATGCGTTACCGAATGTCCCTGCTGCTCGCCGGCATCTGGCTTGCCGCGCCGGCGTCGATGGGGGCCCAGCGGCCCCCCAACGTCATCATCCTCTTTGCCGACGACCTGGGCTATGGCGATCTGGGCTGCTACGGACATCCCACCATCCGCACGCCTCATCTGGACCAGATGGCGGCCGACGGCATGCGCTTCACGCAGTTCTACTCCGCAGCGCCGGTCTGCACGCCGAGCCGGGCCGCCCTCATGACCGGACGCCTGCCCATCCGCACCGGCCTGTACGGTGATCAGCGCCGCGTCCTGTTTCCCGGTTCGTCCCTGGGCCTCCCTGCGAGCGAAACAACGATCGCCGAAGTCCTTAAGACGATGGGATACGCGACCGGTTGCATCGGCAAATGGCATCTGGGCAGCAAACCCGAGTATCTTCCCACGCGGCACGGCTTCGATTCGTACTTTGGCATACCCTACAGCAACGATATGAAGCCCACGCCGCTCATGCACAATGAGGAGACGCTCGAGGAACCAGCGGACCAGAGGACACTGACCCGGCGCTACACGGAGGAGGCGGTGAAGTTCATCCGCGAGAAGAAAGCCGGGCCGTTCTTCCTCTACTTTGCCCACACGTTTCCGCACGTGCCGCTGTTTGCGTCCGACCAGTTCCGGGGGACCAGCCCCCGCGGGCTGTACGGTGACGTGGTCGAGGAGTTGGACTGGAGCGTCGGCGAAGTCCGCAAGGCGTTGCGCAACGCGGGGGTGGAGCAGAACACGCTGCTGCTGTTCACCTCGGACAACGGCCCGTGGCTGACCCAGAAGCTGAACGGCGGCG
>CAZQEN010000051.1:0-24190 GCA_964591605.1 uncultured Planctomycetales bacterium | reverse complement strand
GAGGAGCTCGACTGGAGCGTGGGCCAGGTGATGCAGACGCTGCGAGACCTGAAACTCACCGAGAGTACCCTCGTCGTTTTCAGCAGCGACAACGGGCCGTGGCTGATCAGGGGTCTGCACGGCGGCTCGGCGGGCCTGCTGCGCGACGGCAAGGGCAGCACGTGGGAGGGCGGGATGCGCGAACCGGGCATCTTCTGGTGGCCGGGGACGATCCGTCCCGGGACGGTTCAGCGCGAAGTGGCCTCGTTGATGGACCTGCTGCCCACCATCGCCGAGCTCGCCGGCGCCCGGGTTCCCGAGGACCGGACGCTGGACGGCCGGAGCATTGTTTCGCTCCTGAAGGGCCAGACGCCGCCCAGACCAGCACCGTACTTCTATTACGATGGCAGTACCCTGCTGGCCGTGCGCAAGGGGCCATGGAAGGCACACCTGATCACCCGCGACGGATACGGGCCGAACCGCAACTCGCCGAAGACGCACAATCCGCCGCTGCTGATCAACCTCGAGGAGGATCCGTCCGAGGCGCACGATGTGGCCAAAGATCATCCGGATGTGGTGGCCGATCTGCTCGCGGAGATCGATCGTCACCGGGCCAGCTTCCAGCCGGCTCCCTCTCTGCTCGACATGGACCCCCGTCCCACCCGTCCCGCACGGTAGCTGCAGGCCGAGGGTCTACTCCGGGCGCCGCGTCAGCAGGAGAATCCAGTCGGACGAGCCTGCCGGTGTATGCACGTGCCACGTACCGCCTTCATCTGAATCAACGCTGACGGCGGCTGTCTCATCGCCGTTTGGTGGATTCAGCCACGCGGCCTGGTAGCGTGAGCCCTTCTCAAGCCCGGACACGCGGGCTGTGCCGGCGGCGGGCAGGTAGATGATGCGGACTTCGCGCGGAATGCCGGCGGCGAAGGGTGTCGCCATCGCCTCTTTGCCCGAAGCCCGGAGCGGACTCTCTTTCGGAAGCTCCAGGCTGATCCAATCCGGGTGCGGCTCGAACCGCCACCATTCGAACCGTTCGAGCAGCTTGCGGGCCAGGCCCACCTGCCGCGAACCGGGGAGTTTCATCGCCTCGTCCCACGGGGTTTGCCCCCAATCCCCTCCGTGCGGCGACTTGCCGTAGGGTTGTTCCCTGCGGTTCACCTGCCAGATGCCGTTAGCACCGTACGTGTGGCCGGCCGCCCCGGAGAGAAAGCCGCCCCAGACGCTGAAGCGCTGAATCTCCTCATGGCAACGGCCGAGAATGCCCTCGTAACACACCTCGGAGTTCACCGTTGGCATCGGCGGGGTGGCCGATCGCGACTCCCGAAGCGCCCGGATCATCCCCGGCATGCTCGCGGCGTCGCCATGGCCGGTCTGGAGCATATCGAAGTCGAGGATGCTCAGGTCGCTCACCATGCGGCGGGCCGTGTCGATCGGATGGATCGAGACGATGCGGTGATATGGGTCGATCTGCCGGACGTACCGGCCGATCTGCGTCCAGCCTTCAATCTGCCGCTCCTTGTCCACCTGCTTGGACTTGGAGAGGTAGTACGGCATCGCCCCCTCGCCGGCCAGGCACCAGACCACCGGATACGCGCCGTAGCGGGCGACCAGATACCGCCAATGCTGCTTGAGCGGCTCGACCCCCATCCACGGCAGGTGATAGCCCCACGCGCTCACGATGCAGGGCACCAGGCCGCTGTCCACCAGGTGCGCGATCCGTTCGTCTGCGCGATCGAAGTAGGCGGGGTTGATCGCGCGGTAATCGCGCGTCCAGGGGAAACCGGCCTCGTTTTCGCCGCGCGGATCGAACGCGGGCATGTCCGGGTAGAGGCCGGCCACGATCTGAATGAGGTTGAAGCCCTTCGCCGTACGATCGGCGGCGAGTTGCCGGAATTCGTCTGGCCAGCGGAGGCGCTTCGTGAGCCCCATCCACCACGTATCGCCCAGCCAAAGAAACGGCGTCCCGTCCGCGTGCTCGAAGTGCCGCCGGTCACCGGAGACGCGGATGGGGCCGTGGCGATACAGCGGGTTGTTGCCGCGGTACTCGGTGATGCGCACTTCCCGACGCTGGTCGTGCAGTCCGGCATCGTCAGCCCCCGTACACTCCGTGCGCAGGACGTGCAGCCCCGTTTCGCCCGACGCGTAGCGTACTTTCCAGGTCTTCTCCCCGCCCCAGAACCCCGGCACGCGCAGCTCGCGCCCGCCCGGCGTGCTCACGGTGGCATCGAGCGAGATTCCCATCGGTTCCGCGTGCTGGACGCGCGACGTGAAGGTGAACTCGGTCACCTGGTGGGTGGAGACGGCCATTTGTGCGGCCGCGGACACGGCCAGCAGGATCACCGCGGCAGGGGCGGCGCCGATCGTGGCGGACGCAGGTATCGATCTCACTCCGGCACCTCGTCCGGCTTGTCGTCCGGGCGCGGCGGCAGTTTGACGCCCTTGGCGTTGTATTTGACGACGACAAAGCTGAGCGGCTTGTCGCCCGTGTTCCGGATACCGTGCCAGACCCAGGGCTCGACGTACAGCAGGTCGCCCGCTTTCGCCGGAAAGTTCTTCCCATCCAGGTGCCAGGATCCGCTGCCCTCCGTAATCAACAGATACTCCTCCTCGACGTGGCGATGGGCGCCGTGGACGGCCTTGCCCGGCCCGATCGTGCCCGCCGCGGCGAAGACGCGGTCGGTGCCCAGAGTCTGACCGGTGAAATACGGCCGCATCACGCCCCAGCCGCCCTTGTTCTCCGGTGTATCCTTGAGTGAGATCACTTTCGACTTGATCGCCTTCGGCGGTGCGTCTGCGGCCGTCCCCGGTTGAGGCAAGACCGCCCACGCGGCCGCAAAACCCGCTCCGAATACCACCACCCAGCGCGCCATCTGCCGACGATTCGTACGCATTTGGGGCTCCTTGTGTTAAGATCAGAATCCGGCACGATGGTACTGCCTCGTGCCACCTGATGCGACCCGTCCAGCGTGTTCATGGCCATACCCCATGACTCCCGACGATCCATCAACCGCTGTTCCCGCTTCCGGATCCGAAGGCCCGGACTGGCCGCAGATCCTGCACGAGGTGCACTGCCCGCTCTGCGAGTACAACCTGCGCGGCCTTCGCGAGCCGCGCTGTCCGGAGTGCGGCTACGGCTTTGAGTGGCCCGACGTCCTCAACCCCCGACGGGCGGACCACGCGTATCTCTTCGAGCATCGTGCCGACCGTAATCTGTGGTCCTTCCGAAGGACGATCCTGGCCTGTTGGCGCCCGCGCTCCTTCTGGAAGCTCCTCCATCCAACGCAGCGTTCGCGTCCGCGGCGGCTGGTGATTTACTGGCTCCTCGGCCTGCCGGCCCTGGTGATGGCCCTCGCGGCCATGTTCGTCAGCGCCGCGCAGATCGACGTGAATCAAATTGCGCAGCAGCGGGCCAGGATGGCGGCAGATCTGCACCGGTACAGAGGTCTGCAGTCTATTCAGGGGCTGATCACCACGTACGGCTCCATCGACAAGTATCTGGACACCGTACTGCCTTTGCCCACATTTAAGAGGGCCATGGTCGCCAGATGGCTGGCTTCACCGCTTCCGGAGACTGTCCGTTTCAATGCCCTGGTGATCCCGCTGGTGTGGCCGTGGGTTTCGCTGCTCGCCCTGCAGGTCTTCCAGATCTCGATGCGGAGAGCCCGGATTCGCTCGATGCATGTCCTGCGCTGCGTTCTCTACAGTTTTGACCTGGTGCTCTGGTCGCTGCTCTTCACGCTGGCGGCGGCGGCCATGGCCTTCACGGCCGATCCGGATCGGCTCCAAACCGGCCTGCTGGTCGCCCGAAACCTGGCTATCCTGATCGGAACCTGGCGCCTGGCGATGGCCTACCGCGAATACCTGCGTTTTCATCGCCCATTCGCGACCGCCATCAGTGCGATGGTCATCACTGCCATGCTGATCCTGGCGTTCCGCTGCCTGACCGAGCCCCGACGCGCCTATCACGAGGTGTTGACTGATCCGCTGCTGGGGCCGCTGCTCAGGTGGTAGGACGCGGCTGGCGGGCGACACCGCAGGCCCTGTCTGCCAGACAGGACCTCGGGCGTTTGAGTGTCCCTGCGGCCTGGGAGCCTGTGCCGCGCGAGGGGGTCATCGATTCGAGAAGCAGCATGGGCAAGGTGCATTTGTGATGGCTGCAGGTCCCGCCCGGCAGGCGGGACTGATCAGCGAAAGAACAACTGCGCCTTGTCTCTGACCCGTTCGCGGGCCGGCGGCCGGACCTTGAGGAATTCCTCGGGCCGAAGGGCTCGGTTGCAGATGCGGACTTCGGCGATGAGGCCGTTGAAGCCTTCCGGATATGTCGCGCTCTGGATGTTACCGATCCCGACGCCCGGCAGTGTGCCCGGATCGAGCGGGCCCATCGGCTGCAGGTTCGTCTCACCAGCGGCGACGAGCTTGCCATCGATGTAGAGCTTCATCGACCTGCTACCCTCATCCAGCGTTCCCGCGATGTGAATGATGCGATCGGTCGGCAGTCGCTGGGGCGAGTGGAGCTGCGTGTAGCGGTTCTGCTCGTCCTGGATGTGGAACATCAGGCGCCCGTCCAGCGAGACGGCCAGGAACCACGGATCGAGCCCTGGCCGGTCGTCACCCCGAAAGACAATCTGGTTCTGGAACGTCGAGCCGGGGGCCACGCCGTCGCAACGGATGATCGCCTCCAGCGTCAGGCTGCCCGTCAGCGCGAAAGCCGTGTTGTCCTCCACGAACAGACGATCGTCGCCCGCGTTGAACTCCAGACCGGAAGAGCCCATGACGCAGCGGTACACTGGCCCGCCGAACGACTCGGCGGCGAACTGACCGGTGATGTCTCTGATCTTCTGCGCATCCTGCGTGATGCTTCCGGGTGGGCCGTCAAAGCGCCAGTGGGCCACTACGGCCTCTGTAGCGATCGCGCCCGGGGAGGGAGGGCGCCCGGCCGAGCGGCGAGGGCCGATCGTGTCGGCTCCCAGGACGAGACACCCAAGGACCAGAACGGTGGACGGCTTGAAGCTTGCCATATCGATCCCTTTCGACGCGGAAGAATCCATGATGTGGTCGGGGACCTGCCGGCAATCGGCAGGAGCTCCTTTCCTTAGACGTTGATCGGCCAGGAATGGTTCCGGAGCGATGGCCGTTTGTGCAGCATCGATCCCTGGAACTCCGCCGGACCCGGAGCAGATCTCGGACGCATTGACGACGTACCGGCACATGCGGGATAGTGAGAGGGCATGAGCACGTCGGTATCGGCCATGGATCGATCGCCGGGTGAGGCCATCATGGCGGGATTCAGCCTGGTGGCCGCGGACAACCCCGCCCTGGGTCCGACACTGCGGGCGGCGGCGCGGCAGGCTTCGGCCGAATTCATCGCCTCCATCGAGTCCGCTCCAGCCCACAGCCGGGAACGGCAATACCTCAACGAACTGCGGATGGCCGCGGTCAGTTTCGCCGCGGGCCTGACCCGACGTCAGCACGAGCGGGCACAGCGTGTCCAAGCCGCCGAGGAGGAACGCGAACTCAACATCCGGCGGATCGTGCAGACCCAGCGGTTGGGCGGCATCCTCCGCGGAGGACTGCAACTGCTTGTCCTGGGCGGCTTTACGTATGCATTCATCCGGGCGGTGTTCAGTCTCAAGCTGATGGAGGGTGAGACCATCGGGCTGCATCGTGAGTACGCCGCGCTGGCCACCGCGCTGGCCTCCACGCTGCTGGGCTCGTTCCTCAAGGCCGGGTGGACCAATTTCCGGATCAACCAGGTGGATCGGCGGTACAAGCGCGCCCTGCGCGAGGCGAAGGACATCTATCACGCGGAAGCGGTTCAGGAGTATGAGTACGCGGCCCAGGAGGCGAACCTGGCGTGGACGAAATTCACCGGCAAGCCGCCGGCGATCACCAACGCGTTCCGCGTGCTGATTCTGGGGCTCCTGGCGGGGGATCGAGACATCGAAGCGGTGCAGGCCGAGTCGGCGGCCAAGATCGGCGCGGAAATGGAGGGCGTCCAGGACCCGATGGAGACGCTTCCCGCTGGTCTCACGTCGGACGGCTCAGATCCGGCTCGGGCGTCTCACATTCAAACTCCTGGAGCGGCTTGACCGCGTCGAGCTCGCGGAGGGCGAGATATGCGGCTTTCTGCTCGGCCTCCTTCTTGGATGGCCCCCAGGCGCTGCCGTACCGCCGGCCCTTGATGACCACGCCCACCTCAAAGCATTTGCTGTGGTCGGGGCCTTTCTCATCGAGCAGCTCGTAGATCGGTGTGGCGGAGAGGCTCTTCTGGGCAAATTGCTGGAGCTGTGACTTGAAGTTGCGCTGGTGCTCCGATTCGGCCGCCTGATCGATGTGGTGCGTCGCGGTCTGGAGTATGAAGTTCCGCGTTACCTCGAGGCTGTTGCTGTCGATGTAGATGGCGGCGATGAGAGACTCGTAGACGGCGGCCGCCAAGGAGTGGGGCAGTTGCGATCGGCTGTTCATCCCCTTGCCGATGAAGAGGTAGCGGGGCAGGTCGAGCTCACGCGAGATGGTGGCGCAGGTCCGCCGCGAGACGACGGCCGACTTGATCTTCGTCAGCTCCCCTTCCAGGTACTCGGGAAAACGGCGGTACAGCTCATTGCAGACCACCATGCCGAGAATGGCATCGCCGAGGAACTCGAGACGTTCGTTGCTGTTGACGCGCGAATCCGCGATGGAGGCATGCGTGAGGGCAGCGATCAGCAACCTGGGGTTCTGGAACGAATAGCCGATCGCCTCCTGCACGGCTTGCAGGGCTTGAGCTTCAGTCACGGCAGATCCTGGTGTTTTTCATGTACCAGGCCCGTGGCGAAATCCGCACATCCCGTTGTGCAGAGTTCGCTGCGGGCCAGCGAGCGAGGCAAAAGCAGCCTGCCGCCTCTCACATTGTATAATCGTCTGAAGTAAGGGTCAATTTGAGTAATAAAACCCAGCCCGAATGACCGGTCTCAGCCGCGGCGGGGGCGCGTATTTGCACGTATGAATGGACGGGGATAGAGTCTGGCTCTGCTGGAGCAGCAGGAGGCGTACGTATGGGTGACCTGAGGAGACGACCGGGCCTGGCCGTTGCGCATGTATTGACAGGAGCGGCACTTCTGTGCGGATGGGGGGTGGCCCGGGCCGACTACGACCGTACGCGCTACATGGGACCGGAGGAACTCCGCCCGGGCATGCGCGGCTTTGGGCGGACTGTCATGTCAGGCGCCAAGATCGAGACCTTTCAGGTCGAGGTCATCGCCGTCATGCGGAACGCCTACTACGCCCGGCAGGATGTGATCCTGGTGCGATGCTCGGGCCTGAATCTCGAGCACAGCGGGATCATCGGCGGGATGAGCGGCTCGCCGTGCTACATCCACGACGATCAGGGGCGGGATCGGCTGATCGGGGCCGTGGCCTACGGCTGGACGTTCAACAAGGATCCGATCTGCGGCGTTCAGCCGATCACGCAGATGCTGCCGATTCCCGAGGTACGCGCGCCCAGGGAGCCTTCGGCGATCGAGAAGAAGGCGGCGGCGGCCAGCCCGCGGCAGAAACAGTCGAACCGAGGCGGGGGCGTCAATCTCGGTGAGCTTCTGGCCCGGGTGGCCGATGAGCCGTTCGACGACGGGTGCCGGCTCAGCATTTTCAACGACGAGATTCGCCGGGTTGCAGCTTCGCGTCCGTCCGCGTCGGCCGCCCGCGAGGGGCTCCGGCCGCTGCTCACGCCGGTCATGATCTCGGGTATGACCGATCGCGGCATGGAGCGGCTCGCCCGGCCCTTTGAGAAGCTCGGCCTCATCCCCCTGGCCAGCGGCGGGCCCAGCGCGGCCGCCGTCGCCGACGCCGACTCCGTCAAGCTCGAGCCCGGCTCGGTGCTGTGCGTTCCCTTCGTGTCCGGCGACATCATGATGGAGGGTCTGGGAACCTGTACCTGGGTGGAGGGAAGCCGCGTGCTGGGTTTCGGCCATTCCATGTTCGGCGAAGGCTCGGTCGAGCTCCCGCTGGCCACCGGCATCGTGCACACCGTGATCTCCTCCGTGGCACGCAGCAACAAGATGGGGGCGGCGCTGCGGAACGTCGGGACGCTGCTGGGCGATGAGAATTCGGGTATCTTCGGCCTGGTAGGCAAGTCTGTCCCGATGGTGCCGCTCGAGGTGGTGGTCCGCGACATCCGCGGCGAGCAGACCTTCCGATACAACCTCGTGCAGGAGCGGCTTTTCACGCCGCTGCTCCTGGGCACCGCCATCATGGAGAGCGCCTACTCGCACAGCGATCTGCCCCGGGAACATCACGTCCGCTATTCGATGGAGATTGAGTTCAAGGACCTCGGCACGTACCGCGTCAGCAACTTCTCGAGCCAGAGCGGCGTCAGCCCGATGGCCACGGAATCGGCGACGCCGGTCGGCAGCCTGATGGACTCCCCATTCGGCAGGGCGAAACTCGTGCGGGCCCGTGGGGAGGTCACCATCGAACCCGGCGCACGCCTGGCCGAGCTGGAAGACGCTTCCCTCGTCAAGAACGTCTTCAAACCCGGCGAGCGCGTCGCCGTGCAGGTACGATGGCGGCACTACATGGCCCAGCCGCAGTACACGCGGGCCACCTACGAGCTCCAGCTCCCCGCCGACCTGCCGGACGGCGAGTACAACCTGGCCGTCGGCTCGAGCAAGACCCACCTGATCGCCCTGCGCCAGGAGAAGCCCCACCTGTTCGATGTGGACTCGCTCGCCGAGATGCTCAAGGCCTTCAACATGATCTCGTCGTTCCCGGACAGCCGGCTCTACCTGCATCTGACCCTCCCGTCGAGCGGTCTGGCCGTCAAGGATACGGAAATGCCGCGCCTGCCCTCGTATCGGCGGGAGATGCTGCTGGCATCGCACAGCAGTGACATCCATCGGTTCACGGAATCGCTTCTCGTGACGCACGAGACGCCGTTCTCGGTGTCCGGTCAGGCGTCGTTGAAGGTCAAAGTGAGCCGGCGGGCCGACCAGTAGCCGATGACAGATTCACCGTTTCTGACAAGGGGACTCAACTGAATGACTAGAACCTGGATGTGGATCGGGGCGGCGGTCTGGACGGCCGCCGTTACGAGTCCGGCTCTGGCCGTCAAACCGGAAGAATGGAAACACGAGCAGCCCAAGGACTTTCTGGCGGGCACGCTCGATAATGTCGTCGTGTCATCGCAGGGCGAGGTGATGCTCGGGCGGCAGGTCAAGACGCTCCCGAAGCTCAACGAGGACGATCAGGTGGTCAACGCGCTGGCCCGCGCGGGCGACGGGAAGGTGTACGCCGCCACCGGCCCGAACGGGCGCGTCTACCAGATCGATGGCGATGCCGTGAAGGAATTCGCCCGGCTGCCCGATGGCGGGACGATCCTTTCGCTGCTCTTCGACAGCGGGGGGCGTCTCCTGGCAGCCACGGGCGGCGGCGACCAGGCGCGGATCTACCGCATCGACGGTGCGGGCAAGGCCGAGGTCTTCCACGAGCCCAAGGGCGCCAAGTACGTCTGGGCGATGGCACGCGGTTCGGCCGGTGAGATTTACGCCGCCACCGGGGTCGAGGGTCAGTTGTTCGCCATCGACGCCGACGGCAGGAACGCCAGGGTCCTGGCCAAGGTGAAGCCCAAGAACCTGCTGTCTCTGGCCATCGGTCCGGAGAACATGCTCTATGCCGGGACGGATGAGGACGGGCTCGTCTATCGATTCAATGCGTCCGATGGCAAGGCCTACGTGCTGTATGATGCGAAAGAGGCGGAAATCAGCTCCATCGCAATCGACGATGAGGGGAACATCTTTGCCGCGACGGCGTCGGCCGAGAGCGCCCGTCCCGGACGCACCATCGCGGACAAGCCGGGCGGCACGCCCGATCATTCCGAAACCAGGCCGGCCGCCACCAGGCCCAGTGGCGCCGAGTCGACGAAGGGGGCCAACGGCTCCGAAAAGAAGCCCGCCACCCAGCCGGCTGCCCCGCGTCGTCCGACCACCGCGAGTGTCGGCAAGGCGACCACGGAAGGCGGCAACGCCATTTACCGCATCGACTCCAACGGCTTCGTGACCGAGGTCTTTCGCGAGCCGGTCGTGATCCTGGCGCTCACCGAACACCAGGGCAAACTCTACGCGGCGACCGGCAACGAAGGCCGGATTTACATGGTCTCGCCCAGGGAGGAGCGCACGACCATGCTGGCCAAGCTCGAGCCGGCGCAGGCGACCTCGCTCCTGCGGCTGCCCGATGGCCAGTTGCTCATCGGGACGGCCAACTCGCCCTCGATCGTGCGCATGACCGAGGGCTACGCCCCGCGCGGCACGCTGACGAGCAAGGCGCAGGATGCCGGGCAGGTGGTCAAGTGGGGCCGGATCCGCTGGGAAGCGACCCTGCCGGCGGGTACGAAGCTGACCGTGGCGACGCGAAGCAGCAACGTCGAGGACATCGAGTCCGACGCCTGGGATGAATGGTCGCCGGAGATGGACGCGGCCAACTCGCAGCAGATCCCCTCGCTCAGCGCACGGTTCCTCCAGTATCGCCTGACGTTCGAGTCCACTGCGCCGGACAAGACGGCCGTCGTGCGCAAGCTGGTCGTCCCGTATATCGAGGAAAACCGCGTGCCGGAGCTCAGCTCGCTGGAGGTTGTGGCCGCCCGTGAGGAGGCTCAGAAGCCGACGGCCGCCCCGCAGGTCAAGGCGCTGGTCGGGATGGCCGGCTACGGCGGAGCGACCCCGTCGGGCCCCAATGACTTCTGGGTCATCAAATGGAAGGCCGAGGATCCGAACAAGGATTCTCTCGAATACGAGGTGTTCTATCGCCCGGTGGGCTCGAAGCGCTGGATCCAGATGAAGGAGAAGGGCCAGACCCAGACAGAGCCCCTCAAGATCTGGGACACGCGGACGGTCGAAGACGGAACGTACGAGGTCCGCGTCGTGGCGAAGGATACTCCCTCCAATCCGGCCGGCAGCGATCTGTCGAGCGCCCGGGTCAGCGACTCCATCATCGTCGACAACACGCTCCCCGAGATCCGCATCGAACGCGCGGACGTCAAGGGCCGCAGCGTTACCGTCCATGCCGTCATCAGCGACACGAGCACGCCCATCACGGAGGCGAGCTACGTCGTCGACAGCAACGACGACTGGGTGGTTCTCGCGGCTGACGACGACATCTTCGACTCCAAAAACGAGGCCGTCACGTTCACCGTCACGGATCTCGAACCCGGTGAGCATCGGATCTCGATCCGCTCTAAGGACGCATGGGGCAACATGCGGTATGTCAGCCGTTCGGTCGAGATCGGAGGCTGAGTCGGTGCAGTTCGTCACTGGCGTGGGAAGGCCGACGCAGGAGAAGACGGTCGCACCCACGGCCTGAGCGGCGAATGCGCGCCCGTCATCACGCACCGGGCCTCGCTTACTGGGCGCGGGGCTGGAACGCCGCCCACGGTCCCGTCGTCTTGCGCATCAGCCACTCGGAAGCGCCGGGGATCAGAAACTCCTTCAGTTCGCCGATCCGTTCGTAGCCTGCCCGCTCGTAGAATCGCTGCGCCCCGGTATTGAACGAGGAGACCGTCAGAAAGACGTTGGGTGAGAAGCGGGCGATGCGGTCTTCCGCGAACGTCAGGAGCTGCCGTCCAATGCCCCGGCCGCGGCATTCCGCTTTGACGGCTAGACCGCAGATGTAACCCTTGACCAGCGGAATGTTGATCGCCAGGACGATCACCCCGACGACCTGGCCGGTCTCGAGGGCCACATACGCTTCGGATTGGGGGTTGGTCACGTTGCGGTACGTATGCTCCGACGTCCGGCCGAGCGCGCGCCATGGGTCGGTCGAGGCCATCAACGTCGCCGCAGCGCGGGCCTCCGCTTCCCCCTCATACGGCCGGATCGTGATTTCAGCGGGCATGGCCGCACTATAGCGAAATCCCGCTTTGATCAGAACCGGGAGCGTGATCGACCGGCCTGACCCACGAGGCGGGTTTCGCCAGGTCTTGGGCCGGGCATTTCACTCAAGTCCGGGGTTCTCATGACGGCGCCCGCCTGGCGTATCGCGGACCCAGACTCATGCACCCCTCTTCGCCGGGCTCTGGCGGGCGTGGGGTCGGTCTGCTACAATGCCCTTTCTCTCAAGGAACGGAAGGACTGGACCAGTTATGCATTACCCACGTAAGATCAGTAAAATCAAGAGGATACGCAAGCAGGGCTTTCGCGCCCGCATGAGCACATCCAAGGGACGCAAGCTGATCAATCGGCAGCGTCGGATCGGCCGTCGCACGACGATCAGGTGAGCCGACGGTCGGCGTGACTCATTCCGGTCCCGCCATCATGCCAACACCAGCCCCGGGCCCGTGTGCCTGGGGTTTTTTCGTCACCTGACGGAATCCGCGCGGCGGGGCGCAGCGGTCGTCGGGGTCACGATCCGGACGGATGCCGCCTGCCAGCCGTCACCTGCATGATGTCGCCGGTGTTGAGCGTGAAGCCGGCCGCGGCGGGGACCACAGATGACGCGGCCCGGTATAAGCCACCCATCCCCAGCCGGATCACCAGGACGGAATACAGAATCTGGCGGAGGCTCCGCGCGACGCCGATGCTGCGAATGTCGAGCACATCGAAGCCGCAGCGGTCGAGCAGTCGGGTGATGGTGGCGCGATCGAAGTAGTGCAGGTGCGTGGGCGGGTGGATCATCCGCCAGCGACGCCCGCGCCAGCGGGCCAGGCGGCTGCCGATGTCTCCCGTGGTCACGTAGAGCAGCCCGCCGGGCCGCGACAGCCGGGCGATCTTCTCGAGGAAGAGATCCGGCCGTTCGAGGTGCTCGATCACGTCCCACATCACCGTGACGTCGACGGAATGAGCGGGCGGATCTGACGCGGCAAGGAAGTCCTCCGACCGCACGTTCAGTTGGAGCACGTCGCGGGCATGGGCGACGGCCTGGGCGTTGACCTCGTAGCCGATCACATCGAAATACGGCCGGGCAAGATCGAGGAAGAATCCGTAGGCCGCTCCGATCTCCAGCAGGCGGCCGGAGGGGATGCGTCGCTGGATTTCCTCCAGTCGCGGCCGGAAGTTACGCTGGAAAAAAGCCTCGTCCGCGCGGTAATCGAGGTACTCCTCGCCGGTGAAGTAATCTCCTTCATAGAGCCGGCGGGGGTCGATCGGTTGATCCCGCCGGGCGGTGACGAATCCGCAGCCCGCGCACCGCAGTAACACGTCGAAATGAGGAGAAAACGCGGCTTGACCGCAGACAAGGCAGTGGGGGGGCGTCGTGGCCGGGGCCTCCATGCCGCAAGAATGGGGCCTTTCGCACCCGCTGGCAAGGGGGCAGGGGCCTGATGAGGTTTTCGACTCGCCGGAGAACAGGGTATAATCTCCGGGGTGCGGCGGGCTGGAGTGAAACCGTGTCTCATCTGACCCTTGATCAGAAACTCGAGAACATGCAGGAGATTCTGCGCTCGCTCGAGCGGGTGGCCGTCGCCTTTTCGGCCGGCGTGGATTCCACCTTCGTGCTGAAGGTTGCGATCGACACGCTGGGTCCGCAGAACGTGGTGGCGGTCACCGGCCGCAGCGACAGTCTGGCGGAAGGGGAGTTCGAGGAATCCAAGGCCCTGGCCGAGTCGATGGGCGCCGAGCACGTCGTCATCGAGACGCAGGAATTCGAGGATCCGAACTACCTCGCGAACCCGGTCAACCGGTGCTACTTCTGCAAGACGGAGCTGTACAGCAAGCTCGACGAGTTCATCGCTCAGCGGGGTCTGAGGGCCGCCGTCAACGGGATCAACGCGGACGATTACAAGGACTGGCGGCCGGGCATTCAGGCGGCCAGCGAGCACACGGTCCGCGCCCCGTGCGCCGAGGCGGGCATGACCAAAGACGACATCCGCGCCCTGAGCGAGCGGTTCGGCCTGCCGACCTTCGACAAACCGGCCAGCCCGTGCCTGTCGAGCCGCGTGCAGTATGGCGAACAGATCACGCCCGCCAAGCTCAAGCAGATCGAGCGATCGGAAGCCCTTCTGAGGTCGCTCGGCTTCCGGGAATGCCGCGTGCGGCATCACAACAACCTCGCCCGTATCGAGCTCCCCGCCGACCAGATCGAGCTGGCCTGCCGTCCGGAGATCCGCGCCCGGATTGACGCGGGCTTCCGCGAATTCGGCTACGCCTATGTGACGATCGACCTTCGCGGCTTCCGCAGCGGGAGCATGAACGAGGTCATCGCGTTCGGGCGCCGCCAGGGCGGCGTGTGACCCGCCCGCCCGCTCCGCCATCACGCTCAGCCAGGGCGGATTCAGTACCGCGAGTTCCCGGCGGCTGTGGAACCTATCAGAACCCCGAACGTCAGTGAGGGGTCTTGCCTGCGTTCGTGAGAGACTCCCCCCCTCAAGCAGGCTTGCCGCTGACGCCGCGGGTCCTGAGGGCCGTGCCCGCAGCGAGTGGTCCGGGCAAGCACACAATTCGACGATCGAATCTCCCGATGGTGACTGCCCGTCACCAGCGCGGCGGCGCGGCGAAGAGCAGTGCGTCAGCAGGGGGGTGTGCGATCGGACCCGCCCAGGCACGAGGAGAAAATGCCGAAATCCGCCGGGTCGACGTCCGAATCACCGTCCAGATCTGCCGACTGGCAGCCGGGGTCGTAGGGCCGGGCATCGCCCGAGAAGCAAGTCTGAAATGGGCCGAAGTCCTCCTGATCCACGTCGCCGTCCCGATCGAGGTCGGCCCGCGAATACACCCTGACCTGCCAGCTCTCCGTGTCAGAACCTGCGATGTTGTCGGCCTGAATGGTGAACGTCACCGGCTCCGCCAGGTCGCCCAATCCCGGCGTCCAGCCGGTCACCCGGCCGATGGTGCTGACCCGGGTGCCGGGAGGAGCCTGCACCACCGACCAGGTGATGGGCTGCGTACCCTGGGTGAGCGCGAGCTGTCTCTCGTATGCGGCGCCGGGAAGGGCACTGTCGGGATCCGGCGCTACCTCGGCGATCACGGGCGCGACCGGCGCATCGACGAGCGGATCGATCGTCAGCGTGATCCAGTCAAGAGTGATGTCCGCCGCGTCGTGCCACTGGGTGCGGAACTCCAGGACGTCGCCGGCGTTGCTGGCAAAACTCAGTGCGAAGTCCTGATACACATTCGAGGCGGAGAAATCAGCTCTTCGCAGTTGACGGGAGGCCAGGACCTGCGTGCCGTTGGCGCGCGTCACATCAATGGTCACGGCCAGATCGTTCGCACCCTGGCTGGTGTCGATCTTGAGCCGCCAGGCAACCTGGTGCTGACCGGCGGGCACGGTGGTGATGTAGGGGCCGAACGTCATGAATCCCGCGGCGTGAGCGGCGACACTGGCGGACCAGGCGAAGCCGTTACGGGCGCCGACCTGATGCGAGATCTGCTCGGCGTACTCGACCTGGTAGCGGCGCACGCGCGCGATGGCGCTGCCGATCTGGTCGGCCATGCCGGCGCTGAGGGTCTGCTCGACGCTGTCGATCTGGGTATAGAGACGGCCCTCCGGGTCGGTCATCAGGAACGAGCGGAACGGCCGGCCGTCGGCCGACGTTCGGGAGCTCCCGTTGTGCCAGCACCATCCCGCGGCCTCGGCGACCTTCGCCCCGGTGTTGTCACGGTAGAAGTCCTCCACAACCGGGTCGTAGCTGGCGTAGCCGCGGCGGAACGGCTCCTGGAAATGCACGGGGATCCGAAAACCCAGCGCGTTCATCCAGCTCACGTACTGGTTCATCGTACCCAGCGTCTGGGCGGCGCAGCCGGCGTCGCGGCACAGGTGCGGGGTGATGAAATCCATTTTAGCCACGCTGCGGAAGCTGGCGAGTTCAGTCTGCGAGCCGGGCACGCTCGAAGCGGTGCACAGACGCAGCGGGTCGATGGCCTTGATGGCGGTGATCAACTGGCCGCACTCGGCGAGGCTGACGAAGCGGGCATCGCCGACATCGCGCTCGTTCGAGACGTCGATGTAGACGTTGCGGTAAGCGAGCAGTTCCGTCGCCAGCCTCTGTACGCAGGCCAGATGCTGGGTGATGTTGGCGGGGACGATCGAGCTGTCCGAGTCGCGGTGCAGACTGGCGTCGAGGATCATGCCGCGCTGGTTGCACTCGGTGATGAGCGTCTTGAGGCGCGACATGTAGGGTTCACGGGGCACGGCGTCCGGCGTCATCACCGAGAAGTTCTGGCCGTTGATGTTCCAGAACATCCAGACGCGGATCCAGTTGAAGCCCTGGGCGACCATGGTGTCGAGGTCCTGGGTGATGAAGGAGGGCGTCGACACGGAGGTTCCCGCGTAGTAACTCACGCCGCTCAGGTAGGTGGGGGTCCCGTCGAGGGTGAAGAACCGGCCGTCGGTGGTGATGCCGAGCGTCACGGCCCCGGCCGGCGACGCGAACCATATACACCCTGCAGTTGCACAAAGAAGTAGCATGAAGGCGCGAAGAGCACGAAGGGCAAAGCTCTTGGACAAAGCAGGGCGGGGCGAGACGCCCCCGAACCGCACTGCCAGGTTTGAACCCCTGGACCGCGCACGGACGCCCTCAATTCCTTCGTGTCCTTCTTGTCTTCGTGGTTCATTCATGAGCAATGTTGGGGTCAATCCTCAATCAGCAGCCCGGCGGCCTGGCGGGCCCGCCCAGGCAGTTCAGGAAGCTGTTCAGGTCGTTCCCGTCGACGTCGTCGTCGTTGTCGAAGTCCGCCGACTCACAGCCGGGTGTCAGGAGCCGCCCGTCGCCGCTCAGGCAGAGCTGAAATGCGGCGAAATCGGTCTGATCGACGTCCAGGTCAGCATCATAATCGGCCGGTCCGAGCGGCACACCGCCGGCATGAGCGGCCGGCGAGATGTTGCCCGCCCAGTCATGCGCAAAGACCGAGTAGTAGTATGTCACGCCGCGCGTCAGGCCGGTGTGCGCACGGGTATCGGGCCAGCCGGGCACGCCGGGCTCCTGCCCGACCGGGTCACCTTCGGCGGGCGTTGCGGGGTAGCCGCTGGTGCTGAAGCGGACGATCGCTCCGGTGTAGTCAGCGTCTGCGGGGCCGGTCCAGCTCAGCGTGGTGCTGAGGAAGCCGCCGGTGGCCGTCAGCGACGTGACCGGGCCCGGAGGCGTGACATCCGCCAGCCCGTCGGCTTCCACGTAAAGCACCCAGTCGCTGGCGTCGGGGGCGACAAATGAGCGGACAGCCCCGCCCTGAACCGGCGTGGCCGCCGTCAGCGAGCCGCTGCGGGGATTGAGCCAGCGCGAGACAAACGCGTCCGGGGCGGCGGTCAGATTGAGCGTGATGTTTCCGCCCGATGGCGCGTACGCCAGATATCGCGAGCCGACCTGGGCCAGGCAGATGCCCGTGCTCGCGAGCGTCGGCTGGAGCGTCATCTGCGGGAAGGGCAGCGCGCGGAGCGTTCCGCTCAGGATGGTCAGGTACGGATAGAGCCACCCGCCCGGCTGGCGCTCCGTCCCCAACTCGCTGAAGTTCGGGCCGTAGTTGCCCGACGTCTGATATTGGCGGCCATCGAGCACCTCATCGGCATAGTTGATCTGCCCGCCGCACAGGGCGATCGTCCATGCCGCCCGCCGCATGTTGTCCATGTCGAGGCTCGCCGCCTGCTGGTAGAGGTTTCCCTCCCACAGGCACTCGTGGGCGAAGAGCGGCTTGTTGACCGCGTTATACAGGTTTACGAAGGAGGTGTATCGGGTGGGATTGAAATCCGAGAGTTTGTCCTGGATCGTGTGATACTGATAGTGCGGTGATTGCTGCACCGCCGCCGAGCTCACCGTCTGCGAGTGAATGCTGACCAGGTGCTTCTGGTGGTCGAGCTGACGGATGCGGCTCAGGAAGTTCAGCACCTCAGCCTGCGAATAGGCCTCCTCCCATTCCGCAATGGGCTGATAAGTGGCGTTCCAGTATCCGCGCCACCGCGCGACCCAGTAGCGCAGGAACAGGTCTTCGTTGGCGGGCGTGTCGATCTTGGGGACGTTGTTCGTGCCGCCGAACCACGCGAACGGAATGTGGACCATCCCGCGGGCCCCCATCTCCGCCAGCACCTTGTCCATCCGTTGCCACTCGGTGAGGTTGAAGCGCGAAAAGTCGAGCACGCCGGCGGTTCTGACCCAGGGCAGCAGGGTCTGCGGCTCGGCCAGGTGCGGGCCGACGACCGTGTTGAAGCCCTGGCCGCGCAGGTAATCGAGCGTCGTGGAGAGCACGCCGCGCGAATCGAGCCGGCAGACGAACCACAGGTGGAACGACATCATGTAGAAGGGCGTCCCATCCGCATGCTCGAACCAGAGCGGGTTGGCCGCCCGCACCCGCAGCGGTCCGTGCAGGTTGCCAGCGGTGCACTCGAACGTGCCGCTGCCCCCCGGCTGGCCGTCCGAGAAGACGGCGACGTAACTCCACTGGCCCACCTCGTCGGGCATGAACCGCAGGCGCCAGGTCTGCCCCCCGTCGTGAAATCCTTCGACGGTGAACGGCTGCTGCGATGGGGAGGTGAACGTCGCCGTCAGCGAAGTTCCCGTGAAGGGATTGGCGTAGGTTTTTGTGTTCTGGATCGCCGTCTCGAACAGCGCGTAGCGTGGGACCGGCTGCGCGGACGCCACCCCCGCTTCCAGCAGAAGCCCGGCGACAATGCCCAGAAGGCAGCGCCCGCAGACGGCGCGTTGCCCGACGACATGCGGAACACACGACGCTGCCGCCGCGTGCTCCGCGGAAGGATCTCTCATCACGGAACACTCATCTCTGGCCGGTCACGGGCTGCAGTCTGGCGTGAGCCCCGGTTCCCACGGGATGTTGGCGCCTGTCTTGCAGTCGCTGAAGGCATTGAAATCAAAGTTGTCGATGTCTCCGTCCTGTTGCCGGTCGAAACAGGCGCAGTTGGGAGATGCACCACCGATCGCGCCGGTGAAACATCGCTGGAAGCTGCCGAAGTCGTCCACATCGACGTCGCTGTCGCCGTCTGCATCCGCAAACGGCTCGTTGCAGAGCTGGAACGGCGGCACGGCCGCATCGAGCCAGTTGCGCAGCGGGTTCATTTCGTACGATTCGGTCGCGCCGCTCAGTGCCCGATACGCATGGAAGCCGCCCCGGAAGCCGCCCAGCCAGATGTCACCCGTCTCGATATCCTGCTGGCCGCACCAGCCCCGCGCCACGCTCAGGCCGCCCAGAATTCCCGCGTACGCGAGGTTCCCGTTGATGTCCACCGGGTGCAGCGTCGTGTTCAGGTAGAACTCGAGCACGGGCGACGGGGCCGCTGAGACGTTGGTGGGGATGATGAGCGTGTCGTCGCCGCCGGCACGCTTGCGGTAAATCGGGCTGCTGGGCTGGAAGTACTCGGGAGTGCCCGCGTTGGCCGTCTGACCGTCGATGAGGACGGCGAACACGGAGGTTGTGCCGCCCACCGCGCGGCCGGCCGTGTTGAAGGCGATCACATCACCGAGTCCGCCGGCGGTCGGGTCGCCCAGGTGCTGACCGGTCATGTAGAGCGTTCCGTCACGTGAGTTGACAGCCACGGCGACGCGGGCAGGGTTGGCCGGCAGCGCCGGGCCGACGTACGTATGGATCCGCGAATTGTCGGCGAGACTCAACGGGAACTCGTAGCACACAGCCGCCGAGACCGCGTTTCCGTTGGGGTTGAGGGCGACAAAGAGCGTGTTGCTCACGCTGCTGTAGCGGATGTTGCCCAGCGAGATGGCCGCTCCCGGCGAGCCGCCAATGATGGCGCTCAGATTCTTCGAGTGAACGGTCTGGCCGAGATAGCCAATTTCCGCGATTTCGATGTCGGTGGCGGCCAGGTTCGTTCGCGCCAGGAAGAGTCGGGCGTCATTGCCGATGCCCTTGCCCGAGAAGGTAATGGATTGCCAGTCGGTCTCATCTTGCTGAATGTTGCCATCCGGCAGGATCGCGGTCAGACGTGTTCCCGGCGGCGCGGAATGCTTGTCGTACATGCGGGTTTGTCCGCCGTTGTCAGGATCGCGCACCACGAAGACGGCGTCGGTGGGGAAGCCGTTATTCCCGCGGATGACGTTGACCTGCCAGACCTCGGTATCTGAACCGCCGGCGTTGGTGGCCTGGATCTCGAAGGTGATGGTTTGGCCCACTTCGTCGTTCCCGGGTATCCAGCCGGTCACGTTGCCGGTGGAATCGACCGAGGCGCCGGTCCCCCCCTGAATGACCGACCAGGTGACGGTGGGCGAGCCCTGAGTCAGACTCAACTGCTTGACGTATTCGACCCCCGAGACGGCCGTGGCCGGATCGGGCGTCACCTCGGCGATCACCGGCGGAACGGCGTGGACGACGACCTGCCAGGTTTCGTCATCGAAGCCCTGGGCATTCGTCGCGCGAATGCTGATGGTGAACGTGTTGCCGACGTCCGCGGGTCCGGGCGTCCAGCCGCTGACGTTCCCCACCGAGTCGACCACCGTCCCCGGAGGAAAGCCGGGGTTGACTGACCACGTGACGGGTTGCGAGCCCTGCGTCAGCGTCAACTGCTTGACGTAGGGAATGCCCGCAAAGGCGTTGTGGTCGGGGTCGGGCGAAACCTCGGCGATGATCGGCGCGACAGGCCCGCCGGGAGGCGTGTAGTCGATCACCAGCGAAGGTGCAGCAGCGATGCTCTCGTCGGCCGGACCCGCCCCGTCTTCCTTCGTTCCGAAGTGGAAGTACCGGTTGGCGCTGGCGCTATCATCATTCTTGCCGCCCCACCAGAGCATGCCAGCGTTGCTTGCCGGGCTGTTGACCCAGGCCTGGACCCACGGCGTGATGTCCCGTACCACCGTGGTCGCGACGCCGTCGATACCGACGACGTCGAAGGTTTGCGTAGAGCCTAAGTCGATGTCGGCCGCATCGAGCGCGCCCGGGGTCGCCCACGGGGTGGGAGTCGTCGGGTGGGTGATTCGGTTATTCCAGGTCACCGATCCGTCGGTATGTGGGCCGTTGCCTCCCAGGACGAACTCAACCCAGTTATTGCCCGATTGCAGCCTCGATAACTTCACATCGACCCAGGTTCGATTGTTGGCGCTCTGATTCGCGAGGTACGTCGTCAGCGTGGCGCTGTTGACGGTGGAGCCCACCGGGATGCTCGACACGTCGAACCATTGCAGGAACGTGTTCTTCCTCGGATTGGTGGGGTCCAGAGTCCCATCCAGCCTGTAGTTGGCGTAGAACCGGTTGCTCCCGCCCGAGCCGGTGCCGAGGTTCCAGTCTTCCAGGCCGCCGTCACCGCGCAGCTTGGCATCGCGGACCATGTTGCTGTAGTTGGGCTGCCCGAAGGCGATGGTCAATGTGTCGGCCTGCACCGTGCCGACGAGCCAGGACACGACGATCGCGATGACCGGGAATGCTCTGAACATGCGAGCGCTCCTCTCTGCTATGGTTGTTGCTGACTCCCGTCTCACCATCAACGCGCGCGACGACAGCGACGCTTGCGACGAACTCAAGGGAACGGGACACCCCGCGAGTACAAAACTGGGCGGTCTTGTCGCCCGCCCGCAGCGATGGACTGCCTGAACCCGCTGGGGTCGGGGAGCAGACGGATCTGACCCGAACCCCAGAGGGTTGTGGCACAATCACGTTTTGGGTGCTTCATGCACGCAATCGGACCTGATGCTCATGCGGTCAGGCTGCAACGAAAACGGCGACGTGCCGTGAACAGCGCACCCGCCGCGAGCAGCAGCGCGGTCGTCGGCTCCGGAATCGTGTAGTCGATCACCAGCATCGGCGCGGCGGCATTGGTCTCGCCCGCCGGTCCCGCACCGTCTTCCTTGGTGCCGAAGTGGAAATAGCGGTTACCGCTGCCGCTGTCCGCGTTGTTGCCACCCCACCAGAGCAGGCCGGCATTACCCGAAGGGCTGTTGACCCAGGCCTGTACCCAGGCGCTGATGTCGCGAACGATCACGGTTGCCTGGCCATCCACGCCGACGACGTTGAATGTCTGCGTTGAGCCCAGATCGATGTCGGCCCCGCCGATCGCCCCCGGCGCGGCCCAGGGGATTGTCTGAGCGGCCCGATAGTTATAGGTGACCGAGCCGTCCGTGGCCGGCGTCTGGCCCACGCCCTCGACCCAGTCGTTGCCCGCCAGTAGCCGTGAAAGCTTCACATTCTCCCACGTCCTGCCGTTGGCGCTCTGGTTGGCCAGGTACACCGTCAACGTCGCGCTGTTGATGGTCGAGCCCGCAGGAATGCTCGATACATCGAACCACTGTATGAATGTGTTCATCCTTCCACTGGAAGTGACACCATCCAGAAGATAATTGGCATAAAACCGGTTGCTCCCCCCGGACCCGTTCCCGATGTTGCCCAGCGCCCAGGGGCTGCCTGCACCGTCTACGCCGTCGCCGCGGAGCTTGGCGTCACGGACCATGCTGTTGTAGTTGGCGCCCTGGGCGGCGATGGAAATGTCCAGCGTGTCGGCCAGAGCGGACCCGGCACCCAACGCGCACACAGCGACGCACGACATGAGCGTTCGTAGCATTTTACCCTCCTCCAAGTCGTTAAAGGTTCCTGCACGGGCCGGCCTGCATCAGTCCCACGCCTCGTGCACGTGATCGTTTGAGCGGTTCCTGTTTCCCGGCGAACACCGACAGCCGGGAGCTGAGAGCGGGGCGCCGGGTCGGATGACGACCCCGGCGACTGGATGATCGCGGCAAACTCAGAGGCCGTGCATTTCCCGTCTCCACCTTTCACCTCGGGGCCCTCATCTCACCCGACCGGGTGTGCACGACGGGCCTCGGATTTAAAACATGATGTGTGCATTATAAGGCCGGGCGATGGGGCGTCAAAGAAAAAATTCTGAACACCTCTGCGTGTGGACGATGGGGCCAGACGGAAGTTCGTCAGGCGATCAGATGGCGTATATTCTTATACAATAAATAGTTATAGATGAAAAGGTGGGGGGCCGTGCACGCTGACCGGCCAGCGAAGGATCAGACGAGCGGTTTCCAGGGAATGACTTTATCGGTTTTTCGCCGTCAACCGAGCGGAGCAGAGCACCGGTCTGGGACCCTCTGGCAGCCGTTCTGGGAGTCACATCGTAACAAAAATCCTGACATGTATCCGTGCGACAGCGGCGGTCCCAGGCGCATCCGAATCGACCGGCGAGCAACGGCCGGGCGGTCCCTGGCCGGCCGGAACAGTCGACTGTGCCGTCATGCGGAGCCGACTCATGGCGGTTGCGTCAGCGTGTGGCGGTTCGCCCGGCGGGCGTTCGGCCATACAGGATGAACGCGGTGAACAGCAGGCCGGCAGACATGAGCATCAGCAGTCGGCGATTGTTGGGCTTGCCGAAAAGCTCCCGATAGGGCCAGGCCGGCAGCCAGCGGGTCAGCGCCTGCGTCCAGTGAAGCGAGCTCAACACGACCACATCCTGTGCCTCGGAGGCCAGGAGCGGGTCGGCCGGACGGACGCGAAGGGCGGCCAGCTCCTGACTGGTCACCCGCACGATCTGTTCCTGTTCCAGGCGGTAATTCAACTCGCGTCGAGCAATCCGCTCGTTGACCAGCGGGTCTTCCCGCAGACCATCGATGCGGGCCTGATTCTTGACCACCTGTTTCTCCATGCCCTCGATCACGGCGGCCATCTCCCGCCGGTATTCCCGCACCTGCTCCACCTCCTGCCAGATGGGCACGAGCACACAGGGGGCAAAGAACGCCAGGGCCATCGCCGTCAGGACCCAGAACATGATGACATGCGCAGCATGGCCCGAGGCGGATCGGGCGGGGCAGACCGAGCGGGGGTCGGCGCAGGACCAGGAACCAGGCGGAGAAGGAGAGCGGCAGACCGCAGGTGGTGCGTCCTTGCATTGGCTCATCGCACCCAGTCCTCCGGGTGGTTGCTTACGTCAACGAGCACGGCGATGACGTCATCGTACCCGCCGTATATTTCGGCGCCAACGGCTCGTTCCGTGCAGCCAGATGCGACGGAAAACCGGATTCAAGCCGGTGTGCCGGAGAATCCGACGTTTTTGGCTGTCTCCCTTTCCCAGTCTCCTCTGCGCCCCATCCGGAACGGCCGCTGGTCTCCCTTCCGCCAAAGACTCTTCACTCTACTTGTTCCAGAACCGCCCCCCATAGACCGCCTCGTCGCCCAGGTGCTCTTCGATACGCAGGAGCTGGTTGTACTTGGCGATGCGGTCGGTGCGGCTGGCGGAGCCGGTCTTGATCTGGCCGGCGTTGGTGGCCACGGCGATGTCGGCGATGGTGGTGTCCTCGGTCTCGCCGCTGCGGTGGCTGATGACGGCCGTGTAGCCGCTCCGCATCGCCAGATTGATCGCATTGAACGTCTCGGTC
>CAZQEN010000050.1:0-29746 GCA_964591605.1 uncultured Planctomycetales bacterium | reverse complement strand
CCAGTCAACGCTGCCTCCACCTCGTCGTGCACCATGACGAGGTGGTCACGCGACCGAAAGATGAACCCTTCCGGGTCCCGCTCCATCTGCGTCAACATGACGAGCGTGTCCTGCATCGTCCGCCACACCGGCATCACCTCCGGTCCCAACTCCGAACCCGCCTCAATCAGCAATCGCGGCGAAGCATGTCGGCGCAGGTTGGCGGTGGTCACAATGCGGATGACATCGGCGGTAATGGCGGGAACATGACGTAGCAGGCGGCTGGCCGCTTCTTCGTGCATCGCGCCGCGGAGATACAGCAAGGGCCCAATGTTTACTGCATGGTGAGGCACGCGTCGCAACATGCGAACGGCCGATTCCGTTGCGGGAAAGCCAAGCCAATCCGCAATCACCCGCTGACGTTTCCTCACCAGTGCGCGTGCCGACCTCAGCGGCCAGCTCACACGCCGCTCGCCCCGAAACACCCAGCTTGATGCCAGGGCGAATGCCAAGGCTGGCGCGGAGTGCATCAGGTCCGTGGCCCCCGGACAACGCAGGGCTAGCATCAGCAAGTGCCAGGCCCGCTCTCGAAACGGCGCCACCGCCGTTCGGCTTTCCAAATCCAGTCCGCGGAGCCAGGCCACCCAAGCCCGGTCACCGTAGCAAGCGTCCCGGACGTCATCCATGAAGCGAAACAAGTACTGCCCGCCCTTCGTTCGCAGGCCGCCTCTCAAGCACCAATCCTCGTCTTCAACCTCGGGCAGTGACGAGTGTACGCTGTGGTGGGGAATCACCGGCCGCACGGCATGCCAGCCTCGTTCGATGGTTTTGCGCCAAGCTTGAGGCAGAGGCCCGCCGGAGACGACGACGACCGCCCGGCGGTCGAACACGTACAGCCGATCGCGCGAGGGCTTGTACACGACCCCCGGCTTCTCGCTCACCGGCTTGAACTTCTTCGCTTTGGCTCGTTGCCGTGCCAAATCCGCCGCTCCCGATCTCAGGAACCCGCAACGGCCTCTACACGAACGAACAATGCTCCCACCCTCGCATCGTATGATCCAGCCCCATACCGATTCAAGGTCTCCACTCACGGAGAAAAAGATGGTTGATACGAAGATGCTGATGCACCTGCCAACGGCGGCGGAGGCGAGTCGTGACGCTTCTGGCTAGCGGCACGCCGGCGCCTGGCGCGCATCTCCACAGCCATTCTGGCTGGACGTCGTGACTCTACCGAAACCTTACCGTTTTGCGCTTCCGATACCGCGATACCGTGCGAAAAAACGAGGTGAGACGCGACACCTTGCAAAACGCGGGCTGTGTCGCTAACTTGCTGGAGTATATAGGATTCTTGGGAGATCGGCTGAGAACTCCAATGGATTTTCCCAAGCTGGACGTCGTGGGTTCGAATCCCATCGCCCGCTGTTTCCCCAACTTCTTGATCATCAACGGATTGTGATCGGGTCTCTTCCTGTTCTTGCGGCGGCGAAACCGCGAGTTGCGTCCAAGGTTGCGTCACTTGCCGTCCCATTCGGCGCCGAGTTGCGGCGCGCGGGTCGCTGTGGTTCACTCGCAGGCAGCGCTGACGGGTCACGCCGTCGGAACGGCCCATGCACTCGACGACGACATGGAACGGAAAGCCGGCGTTTAAGCGTGGACTCGGAGCGGTTCTGGGGCCTATGGCATTGGGCCGGATAGCCCGCAATCACATCAAACGGGGGCCCAACAAGAACACTTGCGTGATCCGAGGGGTTGCATTGTGCGGCGACATTTCCAGACCTACTCTTCGGGCTGGGAGGCCGGATGCCGTGGTCGTTTTGACTCCTGGAGCACCGTGGATCAAAAGCGGGTAACAAGAACATGTCCCATCGAACGAGTCGCCGCGAGATGCTGAAGGCCTCCACCATGGCCGGAGCGGGATTCTGGGTCGCCTCTCGTCCCGAGTGGTTCCAAGCCCGATCCCCCAATGAGAAAGTCAACATCGGCGGCGTCGGCGTGGGCGGCCAGGGGGCGTGGGACCTGGGGCAGCTTGGCAGCGAGTACATCGTGGCCATCTGCGACGTGGACTGGGGCTATGCGGCAAAAACATTTGAGAAGTATCCCAAGGCGAGGAAGTACACCGCAAGGGCTGGGAGTTGGGTGGTTGGCCGACCTGTGCCGTTGCTCGTCCGCATCAGCAGCGGCGGAGGTGTTGGAAGTTCTTTCGAGTGGGTCAAAACAGGTTCAGTCAGCATTCGGCCGACGGGTCCGGGTACGTGAGAGCCTGGAGGAGGCACGTTCGCAACCCCCCGCGAGAGCGGGGGGCGGGTTGAGCCAGCACCTGCGGCGAGCCTTGCGTCGCTGACGCTCCGGGTTCTGATGGTTGCCGCATGCTGCTCCGCCGATCATGTCACGGACCCGGCGGCCGCCGTCTGGAACAACAGTCAGACGCGTTGAGACCGGGAGGACATGCGGTTTTTGACGGTGAATCCAGGGCGTGCTAGCATCTGCACCTGCGGCGGGCGGTTGGCACACTGAGGGCGGCCGTACCTGAGAACGTGTTTTGCGGAAGGAGATGCCATGCAGCTCATTGGCTGCGACGTGTTCGTCTATGCCCCGGGTGGGGAGATGCCCGAGTTGCCCAGGCAGGCCGGGGCGCTGCGGCTAGAACTGGTCAGCAACCGCGGGACGAAGGTGTGGCCGACGACCGCGGCGAAGCTGGACTACTTCGCGGAGGAGTGGCGGTTTCGATTCACGAGCGAGGGCGACAAACCCGTCCGGCAGGAAGACGTGAATTCGCTGCTCAAGACGCTGACGGATTCCGGGCGGACATGGACGCGGGCGCAAGTGTTGTGGGCACAGGATGACGGGAGCCGGGCGTTCAGTTCGCCGTATTAGTCTGTTGTCCGTTGTCTGTGACGGGTCCCTGGTCCGGTTGTTGGGTGTCACCGACCGAGTCGGGGCGGGACCATCAGGATGGACGCCCAACGGGCTGCCCGTGACGCGGGACGAGGCGTCTGACGGACCACTCCTCACTGATAATCGGCTGCCGGGCACCGGCTACTGACTAGTGACTACTGACTACTGACAGAGGACAACGCATGGGACACCAGGTGGTGATGATTCGGGGCGACGGGACGGGGCCGGAGCTGATGCGGGCGGTCGAGACCGTACTGAAGGCCGCCGGCGTGAAGATTGACTGGGTGGACATGCCGGCGGGCGAAAAGTGCGTGCAGGCCGGCCAGCCGATCGTGCCCGACGAGACGATCGAGGCGATCCGCAACATAGGCGTGGCGCTCAAAGGGCCGATGACCACGCCGGTGGGCAAGGGGTCGGTGTCGGCGAACGTGACGCTGCGCAAGAAGCTCGATCTGTACGCGTGTGTGCGGCCGGTGCGGGTGCTGCCGGGGGTCAAGACGCCCTTCGAGGGGCTCGACCTGGTGATCTTCCGGGAGAATACCGAGGACCTGTACGCCCAAATCGAGTACATGACGACGCCGACGATGGCGGTGGGCAAGAAGATCATCAGCGAAGCGGCGTCGCGCCGGATTGCGACGGCCGCGTTCGAATACGCCCGCAAGCATCGGCGCAGGAAAGTGACGGCGGTTCACAAAGCGAACATCATGAAGATCACGGACGGGCTGTTCCTCAGGACGTGCCGCGAGGTGGCCGCGAAGTACCCTGAAATCGAGTTCGGCGACAACATCGTCGACAACCAGTGCATGCAGCTCGTGACCAAGTGGAAGCTGTATGACGTGATGGTCACGGAGAATCTCTACGGCGACATCATCTCCGACCTGTGCGCGGGGATGATGGGCGGGCTGGGGGTGGCGCCCGGGGCGAATTTCGGCGAGCGGGTGGCGGTGTTCGAGGCGGTGCACGGCTCGGCTCCCAAGTACACGGGGATGAACAAGGTGAATCCGACGGCGCTGCTGCTCTCGGCGGTGCTCATGCTCGAGCACCTGGGTGAGGCGCAGGCGGCCGAGCGGATCACGCACGGCCTGGAAGACGTTCTGCGGGAAGGGAAAGTGCGCACGTATGACCTGGGCGGATCGAGCGGGACGCAGGAGTTCGCGGAGACGATTGTGCGGCGGATGGGCGGGTGAGCGGGTCCGCGGGGAGAGTGCATTGCTGGTTTTTGGTTTCTGACCGGGCCGGGGCCCAGGAGTCTTCCGTGTTCCTGTCATCGTGACCCCACACTTCGCTTCGCGAAGGATGGGCCAGTCGGGTTCTATTGGGGGTGGGTTGCGGGCTGAGAAGCGGGTCGCGTCATGGCCGGTTCTGACTCGGGGAGGGCGGCCAGGAGCAGGGGCATGACAGGCTGGAGCGATTCCTGCTGGCGGGTCCAGGTGCCGGCGAGATGCCGGCCGACGGGGGGCTCGACGGCGGTGGCACGTTCGAGCGCGGAGGGATGTGCTTCCTTCATCCCATTCATCCGGGCCTGGGCCGCACGGGCGGCGTCGGGCGTCGGGTAGGTGACCAGCCAGAGCAGGTGTGGTTCGCCCGAAGCGACATCAATAGATGCCATAGAGAGGTAAATGCCGCCATTCAGGCCGAGCGATTGATCCCATCGCTCCGGATCGAGACCCTCCAATTCATCGAGATTCAACAGGGCCAGAGCGCGGGTGGTCCGCACATGCCACACACGGCAGCGCTCGCGTCGATCGCGCGGGATGATCCGCGTCAGGAGCGGGGGCTCGGCGCCGGGCAGGGCGAAGATGATCCGGTCCAGGAGCTGGTCCATGCGGGCGCGGGCGGCATCGCTCGTGTCCGACTGCGGCGTGACTTCGACGTAGACGTGGCCCTGCCACGCTGTCCGCGTGTGGGGGGCGTCGATGCGCGTGCCGCGGGCGCTGCCGTCGGGCCTCAGCAGCGGCTTGGGATCGGCAGCCATCAGGGTGAACAGCCCGAAGGCGTCCAGCGGGTGGTCGGGCGAGGTTTCGATGAACAGAATCTGCACTTCGGCGGTGTCCGCCCGATACCGGCAGGTCGATGCCCGCTCGATCCGGAAATAGGGCCAAGCCTCAGCGAGCCGGCCGCTGACCCCGATCGACTGGGGCTGGTTGACCGGGTGAACCTGGATGGGCTGCGTCTTGATCCAGCCGCTCACGTGGCCGCTGCGGGGCAATGCCCGCGGGGCGTCCGGGGCATCCTGTGCGTCCACGCCGGAGAGCGGTTCCGAGCCGACCTGCAACTGGCTGGAGCCGGCGGAAGACTGGGTGGAAGATGAAGGTCGGGAAGTCACTGCCGGGCTGGCCGGGGGGCCGGCGGGCCTGCGGGAACATTCGGACCCCAGGATGCCGGAGGCCAGCAGTGCGAAGCACACGAGTCGTGTTGGCGGGGCCGACCGGCGGGAGAACCGTGAATCTGTGAAAGTCATGGCGCGCGGATTGTACAGGCAGAGCTTCGGGAGCGTCGAGCGGGGCGGCGTATGGGCTGTTTGCGACCCCGGGATTGCCGGGAAAACGCGATGATCGCCGGGGGAGGTCCTCGCAGGTTCACCGGCGAGACGCCGGTGCCACACCTGACCGGCGAGACGCCGGTGCCACACCTGACCGGCGAGACGCCGGTGCCACACCTGACCGGCGAGACGCCGGTGCCACACGCATCGGAGAGACGGCTGCGCCCCACCTCTCCGAGTCGTGCACGGCAGACGGGACCGTTGAGACGCCCGACGCCATGGGCTCGCCCAACCCTGACGCCCCTCAAAGTGTTATAATGGAGTAGTCCACCCGGGATGACATCTGCAGGTGACGCCATGGCCAGGCTCAAGCAACTGCTGGAAGAGCATACGATGGTTTCCGCTTCGGAGCTGGCACGCGAGGAGGGCGGAGGGACGATCCGCTGTCTGGCGTGTGGGCACCGGTGCCGGATTGCCGAAGGGAAGTCGGGGGTGTGCCGGGTCCGGTTTGTCAACGGGGGGCGGCTGCACGCACCGGCGGGGTACGTGGCGGGCGTTCAGGTCGATCCCATCGAGAAGAAGCCGTTCTTCCACGCGTTTCCGGGGCGCGACGCGCTGTCGTTTGGGATGATGGGCTGCGACCTGCACTGCTCGTACTGTCAGAACTGGGTGACGAGCCAGGCGCTGCGGGATGATCAGGCCGTCTCCGCGCCGTCGTTTGTCGGCCCGGATGGGCTGGTGGAGCTGGCGGTGGAGCGCGGGGCGCCGGCGGTGGTGAGCACGTACAACGAGCCGCTGATCACGGCCGACTGGGCGGTCGAGATCTTCAAGAAGGCTCGGGCGCGGGGGCTCGTGTGCGGTTTTGTATCGAACGGGAACGCCACGCCGGAGGTGCTCGCGTTCATCCGGCCGTATGTTGACCTCTACAAGGTCGATCTCAAGAGCTTCGACGACCGCAGCTATCGGCGGCTGGGCTGCACGCTGAAAAACGTGCTCGAGTCCATTGTGCGGCTCAAGGAAACGGGCTTCTGGGTCGAGATCGTGACGCTCATCATCCCCGGTTTCAACGACAGCGAGGGTGAGCTCCAGAGCATCGCGCGGTTCCTGGCGGGGATCTCGCCGGATATTCCGTGGCACATGACCGCGTTTCATCCGGACTACAAGATGACGGACCCGCCGAGAACGCCGGTGCAGACGCTGATCCGGGCCTACGACATCGGGCGCGAGGCGGGCCTGCACTTCTGCTATCCGGGGAACCTGCCGGGGATGGTGGGCAACCGTGAGAACACGTATTGCCCGGGATGCGGCGAGCTGCTGATCCGGCGATCAGGGTTCTACGTGAAGGAGAACCGGATGCGGGCAGGGCGGTGTCCGCGGTGCCTGGCGACGATTCCGGGTGTCTGGGAGGAGCAGGCGCCGATGCGGAGTGCCGGGACAGGGATTCCGCAGCCGGTGCGGTTGTGATCCATTCGGTGCCGGTTGTTCCGACTCACATCTGAAGGTGGAGATCATTCGTGCGGGACTGCGGGAGTGCCCTCCTGCGCGGGGGGCGGCGCCTCCGGTTCGAGGTCGCCCTCGTGCTGGAGGGCGAAGCGCAGATGGCGGATGTTGTCCTGCACGGGGGCGATGGCCAGGGAGCGTTGACAGAGTTCGAGGACCCTGGCTTTCAATTGCCCATCGCCGACGTCGCGATAGAGCGATGCCTTGACGAAGGCGAGCTGATTCATGGCCGGCACGAGCCGGGGGTTGAGCTGGAGTGCCTTTTCGAGCGATTGAACGGCGGACGCCCGATCGGCGCTTGCGGCCTGAGCGATGCCCAGGTTGGTCCAGGCGCGGGCATCGGCCGGTTCCAGCTCGATCACCTTCCTGAAACTGGCCTGCGCCTGGTTAAGGAGGTTGAGGCGCAGGGCGCATTCGCCGCGGTGCGACCAGGCGGCGGCCAGATGGGCGTGCAGGAGGGCGCCGGCGTCTGCGGTCGTCTGCGAGGCGGGCGGGGGGGAGTCGGTGAGATGGCACCAATGGCGCAGGGCGCCGCGATTGTCGCCGCGGGCCTGCAGGAGCGTGGCGAGGTTGAAGCGGCCCCGCAGATGGCGCGGGTGAAGCTCCAGGAGATTCTCGAAAGTGGCCATGGCAGCATCGGTCTCGCCGAGGCGGGCGAGGGTGACGCCCAGGTTGAAGAGCGCGGAGGCGTCGCCAGGGCGTCGCTCGGCGGCGCTCTGGAAAAGCGGCAGGGCGTCCTCGTGCCGGCCGAGTCCGGCCAGGGCCATGCCCTTGCCGAGCAGGAGGGCGGGGTCGTCGGGCCTGCGGACCAGAAGGCGGTCAAAGGCCCTGAGGGCGCGCGGATAGTCACGGGCGGCCAGATCATCGCCGGCCGTCGACTCCTCGCCTGGCGTTTCGCGGGTGAACCAGTCCTCAGCGGCTTCGAGCAGATCGGCGATGGAAGGCTGCGACGTGAGCGGCTGGACGGCGGGCGGGTCAGGCAGGTCCACTCGTTTTCGGGCGTTGGCGGGAGATCTGGGCGTGCCGGGCAGGAGGGTAGTCTCGGGAGCACTCCACTGAGGCGGGGTCTCGTCGCGTGACCGGAACACGACGAGCAGGAGCACCATTGGGGTGCCCAGGACAAGGATGGCCAGCAAAAGGCCCTTCATGTCTCGGATTGTCCGGCCGGTAGGGGCAGGGCGTCAAATGCCTTGGCGCGGTTGTGGCCGTTGCCTCGGTGGTTCAAAGTGCCTCGTGGGGGATGCGATTCGCCGTGGGTGAGCACCCGCTCATCGGAGGTCCGGCGGGGCAGGCCGGATCTACCCGGTTTGGCGTATCCATGCCTTCGGTTCGCGGTGCGCTGGCCGTATAATGGAACTCGGTTCGCGGAGGCCGGCACAGACGGGATTCTTCATGCGGTCAACGTATTGGATCGTTGCAGGCCTGGCGGCCGTGCTGGGGGGTGACCTGCCGGCCGTGCTGCGGGCCCAGAGAGTCGTCGAGAGCGAGCCGGCCTGCTCCGACGAGGAGATCGAGAAGGACGGCCTGTGCGGCTTTGCCCGGGCGGCGATCGCGCGGATCGAGGCCCAGGCGGCAGGCGAATCCACGATTGCTCCGGCTCTGCTCGATGCCCAGGCTGATACGGACATGACGCACTGCTTTCTGGATCTCGAAATCACGCTGGGACCCAATCTGCTGGCGGGCTCGAATACGATCGACGTCACGAGCAAAACCAACGGGCTGGATCAGTTCACGCTGGATCTCTATCGCAACATGACGGTGTCGTCGGTGCTGGTGAACGGCAGCGCTGCGGCGTACAGCCGGCCGAGCGGCAGCGACCAGATCGTCATCAACCTCGGGGGCACGTACAACGCCGGCCAGACCTTTCAGGTGAAGGTATCGTATAACGGCGTCCCATATTCGTCGGGAAGCATGAACAATGATGCGTTTACGTTCGAAACGCACGGCTCACCCAGCACGGCGATCGTATCATCGCTGAGCCAGCCGTTCTATGCCCACCGCTGGTGGCCGTGCAAGGAGAACCGGACGGGTCTGGACGACAAGTTCAGCATGGACGTCTGGGTCACCGCACCCAACTGGATGACGGTTGCGTCCAACGGGACGCTACAGGGGATCGATACGCTGTCGGGAAACCGCAAACGGACACGCTGGCTGTCAAATTACCCGAACACCGCCTACGGCGTGTGCGTTGCGATGACGAATTACGCCAAGACGGTGTGGACCTACAACTATCCGGGGGGCTCCATGCCGGTGGAGCTTTACCTGTACCCCGAGTCCGCGTCGAGCGCTCTTTCGCAGCTCTCGAACCTGGTCGAGATGATCAGCACGCTGAGCGATCCGGCGACGTTCGGGCAGTATCCGTTCGTGAATGAGAAGTATGGCATTGCCCAGTTCAACACGCCGTTCGGCCTCGAGCATCAGACGATGACGAGTCAGGGGAATTTCGTCGAGCGGCGGAACGTGCATGAGCTGGCCCATTCGTGGTGGGGCAACTCGATCACGTGCAAGACGTGGAACCACGTGTGGGTGAACGAGGGCTGGGCCCGATACGCCGAGTCGCTGTATTACGAGCGGCGGCCGGGGGGGAGCCATGCCGCCTACCTGAGCCATCTGAACACTTATCGTCCGGATACGACGTCTGAACTGGGCGGCACCGTCTACCGTTACAACATCGACACGACCAGCTTGATCTTCAGCACGGGCGTCGTGTACGACAAGGGTCAATGGGTGATGCACATGCTGCGGCATGTGGTGGGGGATGCTCATTTTTTCCAGGCCCTGGCGAATTACCGCAGCCTGTACGAGGGGGGGACGGCCGGGATCGACGATTTTCAGGCCGTGATCGAGGCGGTGAGCGGGCAGGATCTGGACTGGTTCTTCAATGAGTGGATCTATGCGGGCGGTGCGCCCTATTACGAGTACGGATGGGAGACGGCCCAGGCCTGCGGGCAGAATCTCGTGCGGCTGTACGTCAGGCAATATCAGGACACGTTCGCGACGCCGTTTCCGATCATGGCCATGCCGATCGACATCCGGCTTGACACCACGAGCGGTCCGCAGACGGTCGTGATCTGGAACGATGCCGCTGAGCAGTGGTATTCTCTTCCGGTGTCGGCGCCGGCCACCGGCGTGGCGTTCGATCCGGACACGTGGATCCTGCGGGGGGCGGCGACGCAGGTGGCCTACGTGCCCGGAGCACCGGATCCACAGGACCCACCCCACCTCGTCGCGGCGGCGCCGGCGCCGGGGGCCTTCGTGGCGGGCGACGTCACCCAGGTGCAACTGCAATTCGACCAGGCGATCTCCTATCAGCCCGGAGATTTCCGGCTGGCGGACGCGGGGAACATCCCCGTCCCGATCAGCGTGCAGTACGATCCGGCGACGTTCACCATCACGCTGACCACGCCATCGCCGCTGGCTTCGAAGATGTGGACGGTGAGGGTGGAGGATGCGGTGAATACGAACTGTGTGGCGCTGGATGGAGAACTCGGCGTGCCGCCGGTGCTGCCGTCGGGGGACGGGACGCCCGGCGGCGATGCGGTTTACACATTCGGCGTGGTGCATCCGGCGGACTTCGATCACGATTTCGATGTCGATGCGGTGGACATGGCGCATCTGATCGGCTGCCTGTCGTCCCCGCTGGCTCCGTTGCCGCCGGAATGCGTGGACGCGGATCTGGACGGGGATGACGACGCGGATCAGTCGGACTTCGGCCTGTTTCAGCGCTGCGTGAACGACTCGAACATCGCACCTGCCACCGGTTGCCTGGGTCTGTGAGAGCGTGTGCGGGAAGCGGTCCAGCCAGCAGAGCCCCGACCGTCCGGGAGCGGGTCTTCCAGCGTGATCGCAGACCACTTCGTCACGGGCGCGGACCTGATCGGGCTTCCTGACCACGCTCTGAGAACTTCCCTTCGACGTTTCGGTCATTCTCCGGTAGATTGCCCGTCATGGCTGCACGACGCACGATCACCTACAAGGATTCCGGCGTTGACATTGAGGCGAACGACCGGATGGTCGATCTCATCAGGCCTCTGGTGAAAAGCACGTATGGCCCGCGGGTGATGGGGGGGCATGGGGGATTTGCGGGTCTGTTTCGGCTCGACTACCGCGAAGATCTGTTCAAACGCAACTACAAGGAACCGGTGCTGGTGGCGTGTACCGATGGGGTGGGCAGCAAGATCCTGCTGGCCCGCGAATCGGGCCACTATGACACCGTGGGCATCGACCTGGTGGCGATGAGCGTGAACGACATGCTCACCGTGGGGGCCGAGCCGCTGTTTTTTCTCGACTACGTCGCGGTGCATACGCTGACGCCCGGGCGGGTGGCGGAGATTGTCGATGGGGTGGCGGCGGGGTGCCGCGAAGCGGATTGCGCGCTGCTCGGCGGAGAGACGGCGGAGATGCCGGACCTGTATGCCGAGAATGATTTCGATCTGGCGGGGTTCGCGGTGGGGGCGGTGGAGCGCAGCCGTGTGATCGACGGGCGGGAGATCGAGGCGGGGGACGTGCTCATCGGGCTGCCGAGCAGCGGAGTGCATTCCAACGGCTATTCGCTCGTGCGGCGGCTGGTCTTCAAAGAGGCCAGGCTCAAGTACGATACGTTCGTGCCCGAGGTGGGGGCGCCGATCGGCGACGAGCTGCTCAAGCCGACGCGGATTTATGTGCGGCCGGTGCTCTCGCTCCTGCGGCGGTATCGGGTCAAGCACGTGGTGCGCGGGATGGCCCACATCACGGGCGGCGGGCTGGTGGGCAACGTGCCGCGCGTGTTCCCCGACGGGCTGGCGTGCACGATTGATGTGAAGAGCTGGCCGGTGCCGCCGATCTTCCGGTATCTGCAGTCGCTGGGCGTACCGCGGCAGGAGATGTTCCGCGTGTTCAACATGGGGATCGGCTACGTGCTGATCGTGCGGGCGGCGTTCCGCGATTCGGTGATCGGGCACTTCCGTCGCCAGGGGCTGGATGCCATCGCCATCGGGCGCATGCACAAGGGCCGCGAGGGGGTGGAGCTGAAGTTCTGAGGCGGGGGTGCGAGCGGCGAAGGGAGCTTGATGAGCAGCCTACTCCTCAACCAGTCGGACAGGCTCACGCGGGCTCATTATGCCATTCTGGGCATGTGCTGGGCGGGCTGGCTGTTTGATTTCTACGATCTGATGCTGTTCTCGTTCCTGGCGATCCCGATGAAGCGGGATCTGGGACTGAGCGATACTTCCCTCTCTATACTGCTCGGATGTTCTCTAGCGGCGACGGCGGTGGGCGGCATTGCGTGCGGCTACCTGGCGGACCGGCTGGGCCGGCGGCGGGTGCTGGCGCTGACGATCGTGGTCTATTCGGTGGGGACCTTTCTGTGCGGGATGGCCAGCGGTTTCTGGTCGCTGCTGGTGTTCCGGATTGTGACGGGCATCGGCGTCGGGGGCGAGTGGGCGACGGGTCACACGCTGATCGGGGAGACGTTTCCGGCGGCGCGGCGGGCGCGGTTTGCGGCGGTCATGCAGACGGGCGCCCCGCTGGGGATTGCGCTGGCGGCCGTCGTGGGGGGGTTCGTGGAGCCGGCGCTGGACGCCCGGTGGGGGCCGGGGTGGGGATGGCGGCTGTGTTTCCTGCTGTCGGTGTCGCCGGCGGTGCTGGTGGTGGTGATCCGGCGGTTCATGCCTGAATCCGACATCTGGTTGAGCACGCAGGCCGCGGCGGCGCCGCCGCGCGGTCAGTTCGCCGAGCTGATCGGAACGCCCGCGCTGCGGCGGCTGTTTCTGCTCGGCCTGGTGCTGGCCCTGACGGACATGTCGGCCTACTGGTTCACGTATTCGTGGATGCCCAAGTATCTCTACGAGAAGCTCGGCTTTTCAATCGTCAAGTCCGGCTGGTGGATGCTGGTGACGCAGGCCGGGGGGCTGCTGGGGTACCTGTCGTTCGGTTTCGTGGCGGACTGGAAGGGGAGGCGGATTGCCTACACCCTCTATTCGATGGTGTGGGCAGTGGGACTGCTGGCGGTGACGTGGTTCTGGAGTGCCATTGCAGTGTGGCCCGGTTTGACGCTGCTGTTCATGTTTCTGGTCGGGCTGGGGACGGGGAATTTTTCGGGGTACGGGCCGATTTTCGCCGAGCTGTTCCCCACGCGGATCCGCAACACGGCCATGGGCAGCGCGTTCAATCTCGCTCGCGGCGTGCAGTTCTTCACGCCGCTGATCATCACGGCGGTGGCGGGGCGGTACGGTCTGGCCGGGGGCGTGTCACTGGCGGCCCTGTTCGCCGTTTTCACCGCGGGATGGGTCTGGACGCTGCCGGAGACTCGCGGGACACGAATCACGGTGGAAGAACCCGAGCCGGTGCGGTTGTGAGGGGGCGGGGGAGCGGCAGCGAGGGCGCAACCACGTGAAGTCCTCGCTGGCGCTTCGGGCTCTATCGCCGGCAGCGCGGACGCTCAGCATAGGCGCATGTGGGGCGTCGTGCGGCGGCAACGGGAGTCATTTGCCGAGAAGGGCACTCTTTATCTGTCAGGCGGGCGTTTCGATGAACTCAGTACGTCAGCGGTTTGTGGCGATCGCAGCAGTTCTGGCGGCGACGGGATGCGTGCTCGCGGAGGAGGGGATGTGGCTGCTCAGCCAGCCGCCGCGGGGCGTTCTGAAATCGACCTATGGGTTCGAACCGACGGCGGCCTGGCTTGAACACCTGCAGAAATCGTGCGTGAAGATGGGGGCGTCGGGGTCGCTGGTGTCGGCGGAAGGGCTGGTGCTGACGAACCACCACGTCGGCTCGCAGCAGCTCTTCAAGTTGAGCACGCCGGAGCGGGACCTGCTGCGGGATGGTTTTTATGCGCGGACGCGCGAGCAGGAACTCAGGTGCCCCGATCTGGAGGTCAAGATTCTCTGGTCGATCGAGGATGTGACCGATCGTGTCAATGCCGCGGTGGAGGCGTCGATGCCGCCGGGGGCGGCGTATGAGGCGCGGCGCAAGGCCATGACCCGGATCGAGCAGGCCTCGAAGGACGCCACCGGGCTGCACAGCGAGGTGGTGACGCTGTGGCACGGTGCCCGCTATCACCTCTACCGGTACCGCAAATACGATGACGTGCGGCTGGTGATGGCGCCCGAGAAGTCGATCGCGTTTTTCGGCGGCGACATCGACAATTTTGAGTACCCGCGCTACGACCTGGACTGCTGCTTTTTCCGCATCTACGAGAACGGGCAGCCGCTCCGGACGGAGCACTACCTGAGGGTGAGCCCGGCGGGCGCGGCCAATGGCGAGCTGCAGTTCGTGCTCGGTCACCCCGGACGGACGCGGCGCCTGCTGACGGTCGATCACCTCCGGTTTCTGCGGGACGTGGAGATGCCCGAGACGCTGGGCCGGCTGTGGCGGCGGGAAGTTCAACTCGCGAATTTCCGCGATCGCAGCGCTGAGAACGCCCGCACCGGCCAGGAGGATTTCTTCGGCGTGCAGAATTCGCGAAAAGCGCGGACCGGGTACTACCAGGCGATGCTGGATCCCGGTTTCATGCAGCGAAAGCAGCGTGCGGAGTCGAAGCTGCGATCGGCCGCGTCCTCCGCGGAGCCGTGGGAGCGCATTTCGGCGGCCGAAGAGACCTATCGGAGCTTCTACCTGCGACATGTCACGCTGGAGGATCGCTATACGTTCAAATCGAGCCTGTTTGAGATGGCCAAAACGATCTGTCGTCTGGCGGATGAGCTGCCCAGGCCTTCGGCGGACCGGCTCCGCGAGTACCGCGACTCGGAGCTCGAGTCGGTGTATCTGCGGCTGTATTCGCCGGCGCCGATCCACGACGTGCTGGAGATCGACGCGATGGCCAGCGGGCTCTCGTTGCTGGCGGAGCGGTTCGGGGCCGATGACCCCGTGGTGGCCATCGCTCTCGACGGGCTGGCCCCCGCGGCCCGCGCGGAGCGTCTGGTTCGCGGCTGCACACTCAGAGACATCGAGACGCGAAAACGATTGGTGCGGGAGGGCAGGAAGGCGCTGGACGCGTCGGAGGATCCGATGATCCGCCTCGCCGCGGCGCTCGACCCGGAGAGCCGGGCGCTGCGCAAGCGGTTCGAGGACGAGGTCGAGGCGGTCGAGCGGGAGAATTACGCCAAGATCGCGGCGGTGCAGTTTGAACTCTTCGGCGGGAGCCTTTATCCGGATGCGACGGGCACGCTTCGCATGTCCTTCGGGAAGGTGGGGGGGTACGTGGAAGCTGGGCGGGCCCTGCCGGCGTTCACGACGATCGAAGGACTCTACGCACGCTGGCGGGAGCGCGGGCCCGCCGCGCCGTTCGATCTGCCGCAGCGGTGGGGTCAGCGACGCGATCGCATCGACACCAAGACGCCGCTGAACTTCGTGCTCAGCGCCGACATCATCGGCGGCAACAGCGGCAGCCCGGTGGTGAACGCGAAGGGCGAGATCACGGGCATCATCTTCGACGGCAACCTGCAGTCGCTGGTGTGGGACGTGGCCTACGACGACCAACAGGGGCGGGCCATGGCGGTGGATATCCGGGCCGTCCACGAAGCCCTCCGGAAAGTCTATGACGCTCCCGCCGTGGTCAACGAGCTCACCCGCGATTGACGGGGGGCGGCCGATTCGGCACAATCGGTGCACTGGGCCCGTTTGATCAACTCATACAGAGGAACCAGGCGATGAGATTCTGGCCTGCGAATGCGCTGTGCCCGCTCGGAATGTGGCTGGTGATGGCTGTGGGCGTCACCGGCGCGGCCCATGCGGAGGAGGTCAACCCGGTGAAGAAGCGGCTCGATTCGTCGCCGCGGCATCATGAATGGGTGGACATTAAGACCGAAGGCGGGCGGACGGTCCGGGCGTTCCTGGTGTTCCCCGAAGTCAAGGAGAAAGTGCCCGGGGTGGTGGTGATCCACGAGAACAAGGGGCTGACCGACTGGGTGCGGAGCGTGGCCGACCAGCTCGCGGAGGCGGGGTATGTCGCACTGGCACCGGACCTGCTGAGCCAGACCGGGCCGGACAAGGGCGGGACGGAGAGTTACGAATCGGTCGATGCGGCGACGAAGGGCATCTACAAGCTGCCCCCGGAGCAGGTGTTGCAGGATTTGGACGCGTGCGCGGCGCACCTGCGGAAACTCGACGCGACGAACGGGAAAGTTGCGGTGGGGGGCTTTTGCTGGGGCGGAGCACAGACCTTCCGCTACGCCGGACACAATCCCGACATCGCGGCGGCGTTCGTCTTTTACGGTTCCGCACCAGAGCCGGAGGTGCTCGCAAAGGTCCGGGCGCCGGTGTACGGCTTCTACGGGAGCAAGGACTTCCGGATCACCGGCCAGGTTCCCACGACGAAAGAGGCGATGAAAAAGCTCAAGAAGCGGTATGAGCCGGTCGTTTACGAAGACGCGGGTCACGGTTTCATGAGAAGCGGGGAGGAACCCGGGGCGGATGCGGCCAACCGGAAGGCGAGGCAGGAGGGGTGGGAGCGGTGGAAGAAGCTGCTCAAACAGGTGGGGGCGTCGACGAAGAAGGCAGAGTGAGGTGCGGCTTGAGGGTTGCCGGCGAGCCCGGGAGAGAAGCTCGCGCGGAGGCGCAGAGCGCGCGGAGATGCTCCATTTGAGATCTGAGATTTGAGATTCGGATTCGCTTTCCGGGGGCTCGGCGGATGCGGGCTTGAGTGCGGGGTGAGGCCGCCGGATAATGCGCCCAGACGGGCAGAGGGCGTTCGGATGGCCGGAGAGCTTGCAGATGGGTCGGGAGTGTCTGCATTTGCCGGGTGGGGCCTTGATGTTTGTTGAACCGGGGTGAACTCGATTGCCGCGAGGTGGTCATGCCTGATTCCGTTACCGAGATTCGTCCTCACCCGCAGGCATTGATCATCGTGGTCAAGAAACGGGCGCTGGATGCGCCGACCACAGATTCGCTGATGGACGACGTACTCTCCGCGGCGGCGCAGACGCCCGGCGTGCCCGTGGTGCTCGACATGACGCAGGTGCGGTTCGCCCCGAGCGTGGCGCTGGGTGCGCTGGTGCAGATGACCAAGAGCTTCAAGCTGGATGGCCGTCGGCTCGTGCTGATCGGGGTCGAGCCCAACGTGCTGGGCAGCATGCGCGTGACCAACCTCCACACCCTGCTTGAGATCTACCACTCCATCGATCAGGTCGTCAAACCGGCTTCCAAAGGCTGATCGGCGCGGCGCCGGGGGGCGTCCGGGCTGCGTCAGGCGGCCTTTTCTCTCACCCGAACGGCGGCGGCGGTGAGCTGGCAGAGCTTGCGGTACGCCTCATCGATGGTGGGCGGTTCGACCGCCTCGGGGGCGAAACCGCAGTCGGGGTTGAGGGCGATGCGCCGGGGATCGATGACCGCCGCGCCCGCCATGGCCAGTTTTTCGATCTGTGCGACGGTCGGAATGGTCTCGCTGCGGACATCGACCACGCCCATCCCGACGTTGAGGTGCGACGGAAGCAGGCGCAGGTCGCTCACATCGCCCGTTCCCTGGTAGGCGAACTCGAGATTGACGCGGTCGACCTGGAGCCTCCCCAGAAGCGGCAGGAGGGGCTTGTAGTCTCCGGAGACGTCGCTTCGGCGCTTGTAGACGCTGTGACAGCAGTGCAGATGGACCTCGGCCCGCAGCCCCTCGGCGATGCGGTTGATGGCCTGCACGGCCAGGGGGATCTCTCGCTCGGGGTTCCAGTGGCGTTGAAGCCGCTCGTCGTGGGAGCTGCTGCCGGCCATGAGCTGGCGGTCGCAGTAATAGGTCAGGGCCGGGTCGTCGATCTGCACGATGTCGATTCCGACATCCACGAGGGCCTGGGTCTCGCGGCGCAGGATGTCGACAAGATGGTCCATGAAGTCCTGCATGGCGGGATAGGCGCCGCGGCTGTAGTCCTCGTGCCAGTAGCGCAGAGCGATGAGGAACGGGCTGGGCAGGGCGAACTTGGTGATGCGGCTGGTGTGATCGGCGAGGAAGCGGGCGTCCTCGACGAAGACCGGCTCGGTGGCCTTCATGCGCGAGACGACAACGTCGGTGAGCTTGGTCTCACCCTGGTGCTGGTACTTGCGGACGCGTTCGAATCCGCCGATGCGGTGGAGGAACTCGCGGATGTACTGAACGCGCCGCCATTCGCCGTCGCTGACGACGTCCAGGCCGGCCTGCTCCTGCAGGCGGATGGCGAATACGACCAGCTCGTCCATGATCTTGCGGAAGAGCTCGGGGGCCATCTGGTCGCGCCGGCCGAGGAGATCGACGACCATCTGCGGTCTGGGCAGGGAGCCGATGGGGTGGGTGTAGAAGGCAGGCAACAGTGAGGTTCGCTGTGTTTTCATAAGGTCCTACCGTGCGGCCCGGGTGGCGGGGCCCTCCAGTTGTTCGAGCGGGAGCCAGCCGGCTCCAACGTCGGTGCTGCAGTACCACCAGAAGCTTCCACGGGCGGCAATTCCGTTGAGAGGATGGTCGATGATCCGGGCCGACCGGCCGGCGGCGGCGCGGGCGTTGCCCGCGTTTTTGCCTCCCGGACCCAGTCGAAGAGGCTCATCGGCAGGAAGGGTAAGGGTCTGGCCGGTCTGCAGGCGCCGCGACCGACGCGGAGGGAGGACCTGCGCGATGAAGCAGCCGTTGGCGACGGGCCGAAGCACGCCGGGCTCATCCTGGCCGGGTTTCCCGGATACGTGGTTTTTCACCCGGCCGTCGAGCCAGAGCGTGGAGGAGCCGCCTCCATCCTGGAGCACGGCGTCGGTTGCCTGGAGCTCGTCCCGGCAGAAGTTGCCCGCCTCGGTGAAGGTCATGCCGATGCTCTGTCTCCACCGGCCGTCGATAACCAGGAAATAGACATAGCGGTCGTTGAACGCGATGGCGGTGCGGGGGTCCTTGACCACCGAACCGTGCCGCTTGCCCTCCGCGGCGTACCGGGCGGCCTTGGCTTCCCAGTTTCGAGGCACTTTGCCGTTGACGACGATGCACTTGGGCCCGCCGATGCTCGCCCAGGCGTTGCGCCAGTCGCCGGGGGGCAGGCCGATGCCCTCGATGCCGAAATCCATCAGCTCGAGCCTGACGTGAAGGGCGTCGCCGACGCGGGCGTGCTGGAGCAGCTCGGTTGCGGCCGTACCGCTGGCCGAGAGCACAATGGTGTCAAAAAACAGCGGGGTGGACCCGGCGTCGCGGCGGATCTGAACGATCCGACCGGGACTGCCGGGGGCGGGAGGCATGATGCCCACCGGCGCGTCGACGCGAACGCAGACCTCCACTCCATCGGGGGAGGTGCCGGTGTCGGCGGCGTACTGGGGGGTGTAGAGGGCGAGGCCGTCCTGGCCGCGCGGCTCGTTGAGGAAGTTGATCTTCATCTCCGCACCGTCGGCGAACCGCAGGTGCTGATACTGCGGCGTTGAACGCACATCTCCGCCCAGGAAGCAGCGGCGGTCCGTGGTCCAGACGAAGCCGCTGCCGCTGTAATCGCCGAATCGCTTGGCGAACCAGCCGGAGATGATCTGTCCGCTGAGGGCGACGCCGGTCCTGCCGTTGTAGTAGTCTCCGTTGATGGCGACTTTGATGTCGTAGGCGTGGCCGTCAAACGTGATGGAATCGTCGTATCGGCGCACCATGTCGGGGACGGTCTCGTGGCCGCCTTTGACCTCGCCGAGGCTGGTCATGGTATCGATGATCCACGTTTTGACCTGGCGATCGGCGCGGGCCACGAAGACGCGGACGGGTCCATCGAGGGTGTATTCGCGGTAATCGATGCCGTCAGCGACGGGCGACCATTGCGCGATGGCGACGGCCGTCGAGCCGGCGAGCCAGAGGATGCCGCAGAGGAGCGCGGTGTTGCGCCGCAGTCCGGCACGCAGAAAGGAATCGCTGATCATGTGGGTATGATCCTCATGGAGACGGCGAACGCATCATAAAGCGGGTGGGGCACCGGTGTCTCCCTCCGCCGCAGGGGACACGGCCGATACGCGGCTTCAGGATGCTCTCCTTACTCGAACTGCAGGCCGTAGATGCGGGCGCCGTTCATCCGGACCCGCAGCTCGACGGGCTGCCCCTGGGCAACGCCCAGATCATCGTGGTTTTTCCACGTCACCGGCGTCCAGAACTGGTCGCCGATGATGGGGGTGGCCTCTTCAAACGACCGGCCGGGGATGGGCTTCCCCGCCAGATCGGCCGCTTCAATCAGAATCCGCCCGGCGCGCCGGGTCACGGCGTTGATGCGGAGCCGTGAGGCGGGGGCGAGGACGGCGACGGTCGTGAACTCGCCCTCTTCGTCGGCGGCGATGGCGGCCAGGCGGCCCCGGGGCCAGACGGCCAGCCCCGGGCGGTAGTTCCACGCGCCCCGCGGATACTTATGCGGTACATCATAGCCGGTATAGGGCAAAGCCCAATCACCGCCTGCGAGTTCGATCAGGCTGGGGGTCGTGAAGATGCAGCCGCCGTCCCAACGCCCGAACTGGGCGGTCTCCAGGACCGGCGGACCCGGCAGGCGATGCCACAGTCTGCCGTCGTAGCTGGCGTGCAGCTCGATGCTGGTCGTGTCGCGGTCGAGGTGGTAGATAGCGGGGAACATCAGATGATGGTCCGGCGCGCCCGGGACGCTCGTGCGGCAGTTGGTGTAGAAGCTGTCGGTTGGCGGCATGTCGCTGCCGGTCTCCACCACCACTTCGGAGAGGGGGAACTCGCGGAAGCTGGGGCTCTCGGTGCGGCCGATGGCCCGCCGGCCGACGAACTGGCTGCGGCGGCTCATGGGCTCGGTCCAGGCGTCGGCGCGGGGGCCGAGCATGTAGTTCCGCGTGTAGAGCACGTATCTGGCGAGCTGAGGGTCGTAGTAGCCCACGACGATCGTGTCGCTCATCTCGACGGTGAGTGATTCGGGCAGCTCGGTCCAGCGCAGGCCGTCGGGTGAGACGGCCGCCCGGATGGAGTGGACCCGGCCGGGGTCGTACAGGAGCGCCGAGGCCGACCACGGGCGGCGCTGCTTGTATTCGGCGAACTTCCGGGGGTCGAAGTCGCCGTGCCAGACGGCCTTGTAGCGATCCTGAGGCGGGCCGGCCGGGTCTTTGAACACGGAGTTCGCCGGAACGGAGAGCAGGTTGTTGTCGCGGCTGCCCTCGAACTCGACCTGACCCAGATTCGGGCGCGTCCAGCTCTTGAGATCGGCGGATTCCAGGTAGCAGGTGTAACGCTTGCCCTTCGCATCCTGGCACCAGCCCCAGAGGCGGTAGCGGCCCTCGTCATGAAGGAGCGTCGCGACGCTGACGCCCATCGCCTCCCAGGGCTTTTCGGGGGTGACGATCGGACCCACCCTCTGCGCGGGCTCGACGATCAGGCGCACGCCGCGGGGGCCGTCATACAGCACGAGACGCCCGTCCACTGGGGAGTACTTCTCGCCGGATGTGAAGATGCTGTTGCCGCTTTTGTCCAGCCAGTCCAACTGGCCGGGCCGGACGTGGTACCAGGTGGTGAAGACGATGCGGTGACCGGCGAGGACGTAGGGTTCCGTGGCCGGCTTGCCATGATCGAAGCATCGGGCGGGACGCGGCAGGGCAACGAGAACACCGCATGCCGTCAGACCGACGAGAACCGTGCCCGGCCTCACGCCGGTGCGCCTGATCGTCTTCATGCCTGGCTCCTGAAAAACGGCCGTTCGGGGCCACTCATTTGAACTGAAACGCGTAGAGATCGGCGTCTTGCAGCACACAACGCAGGCGGACGGGTTTGCCGGCCAGAGATGAGACGTCGCGGCTGCGCTTCCAGCTCACGGGGCGGTTGGTGGCATTGGCCGTATGGATCACGTCGCAGTCGTCGAGGGCAAAGCCGCCGATCGGCCGGTCATTCTCGTCGAGCAGCTCGCAGCGTACCCATCCGGCTGCCGAGGTGTCCACGTTGAGAACCAGCTCTCGGCCTGAGAACTTCAGCAGCCCGGTCGTGAACTCGCCGACGGTGAAGTCGGCCCGTACGGAGACGAAGCCGTCGCGCCGGAGCACGACGCGGCTGATGACCTCGACGTCGTTTTCGGGGCTCAAGCCGGCGTCGGTGAGCAACCTGATGTTGCGTTCGCGGCGCTCTTGGGCCCGTTTGGCCTCCTCGGGATTCTCGATCTCCAGACGGTTGGGCTTGTGGCGTTTCTCCTCCTTGCTGGGCCAGCCGTGGAGCTGGTCGGTCGCGATGTAGTAGAGATACATCGAGTTGCCGTCTACGGATGGAAGGATGCCGTAGAACGCCCGGGACGACTTGCTGTCGATCTGCCCGTGCATGCCCAGCGGGATGAACGGTCGGCGGTCGTAGCGTTCCCACTTGACTCCGTCACGGCTGGCCGCGAAGCGCGTGTCCAGCGGGCCCGCATTGACGGGCACCTGATTCGGGAATTCGCTGAGCACCTTCGCGTTGTAGTGGAAATACGCCGTGGGGAACATGTAGTACGCGTCCTGCGCCCAGGGGTACTTAATGGCGGCGCTGACGTAGTAGTCCACGCCCACCGGCGCTCCGAACCGCGAATCATATTCATCAGGTCCGAGCACGATGGGGTTCTCCTGTACCTGCCCGAAGCCGGTCAGTGTGGGGGATTCGCTGCGGGCGATCGTGCGGTAGCGGGGGCCCTTGTCGCGCATGTTCCTGCGCATGTAGGCGACATACTTGTTGATCTGATCGTCCCAGAAGATGACGTTCTGCGAGTCGAGCTGCTGGCGGCCGGTGGGGTCGGTCCAGGTGAGCACGTGTTCGTGCGTGAGCTTCCAGTGGATGCCGTCGGGCGAGGAGAAGACGCACACATCGGGGGGCTCGTCCGCCTTGATCACCGGTGGTTCGCCGCGCTTGATGACCATGCGGTAGCGCCCGTCCGGCGGGGCGGTCGGGTCCAAGAAGACCATGCCACCCTCGCCGGCATCCTCCACGCCGCCGGCGCCCAGGCCCAGGACGATGTTGTTCCTGGGGTTGCCCTCGTATTTGACCACGCCCAGAGCGGGTTTCTCCCACTTGATTCCATCACGCGAGGTGGCGTAGGCCATCACCTTGCCGGTGCGGTACCACATGTGGTACCTGTCCTCGGCGTACAGGACGCTGCTGTAAACGCCCATGCCCTCTTCCCACGGCTCGGACTCCTCCATCGTGCGGTCGTAGGTTTTCACCGGCTGATGCACGAGCAGCTTGACGTCTCTGGACCGGGCCAGGAACCGCCCGTCGATGAAAACCTGGCGCTGACTGCCGATGTCGAGCGCATCGGCCGCGCTGGCCGGCACGCGTGAGACGAGCACCAGAAGAGCGGAGAGGAGGCCAGGAACAAAGCTCCCGCGCTCGCCCCGATGATACGAAGACAACCCGAGAAGCGAAGTGAGATGACGTTTCATGTGAACCTGTCCCGAGGGCGTCGCCCTCGCACGAGTTGAGCGTTCTCCCAATGCAACGCGAGGCATCCACGAGGGATTTGCGTGATCGGACGCAACCGCGCGAACCCCTCGCTGGGGCTTCGGGCTCTATCACGGCTTCGCGGCGACCGGCGCGGGCTCGAAACGCAGCGAGCCGTCGGCCAGGAAGGCTGCAGCGCCCTTCTGCTGAAGGGCGGCCACCTGGGATTCGGTGAGGGCACGGCCGAGGACGAGGATGTCGTCGAGGTTGCCGCGAAGCTGCTCTTCAGTTCCGAGCTCGAGATCTTCGCCGACCATGAGATCGCGGCAGAGGGTCACGGGCGCGCCACCAGGCAGGTAGCCGTCGCCCACGCGCTTGCCGTCGAGGTAAAAGAACACGCGGCCGTCGTCGTAGGTCACGGCGAGATGATGGTACTTGCCGTCGGCGAATTCGGCCGGGCCTGACTCGATGGGAATGCCCTTGCAGATGAGCCGCAGGCCGGGCAGTGTCCTGCCGCGGGGGTCGCAGTCGAAGACGAGTTCGGAGGTGTTCACTGGGAAGTTGCCGCGATAGGCGCTGAAGAGACGCGCCGGTTTGTTCTCGGTGTTGCGGGCGAACAGGGCGAGCGTGAAGCGCGTGCCGAGCTGGGTCGTGCCCTCAATCTTGAGGCGATGCAGCGGATGCCAGGGAGAGCCGAGGATGAGGGACTTTTCGCCTTTGGCGGCGTTGGCCGGCTCGCGGTCGCGCTTGATCGTGCCCATGGGTCGCAGTTCCTGGCAGCCGTCGGCCCAGAGCTTGTCCTTGAGGTCCGGGCCCCAGTCGCCTTCGAACGTGTAGAGCACCTGCAGCGGAGTGGGTTCGAGTTCGTCGATGATCTGGACCGACGGGCCGGCGTTGAATGAATAGAGGGAGGCATTCTGCATGACGAACCGCAGTCGGACGACGTCGGCGCCCGCGGGCCAGGCTTCCTTGCCGCCCCAGGTCACGATCTGGTCGACTTTGTCGGCCTTCAGCGGATCGCACTGGTCGCGGCCGAACCCCGGGAGCGTCTTGCCATCGGCGTCGAGCACTTCGACGCGGATGGAGCCCGCCCCGGCGCGGTAGTTGATGTGGAGCGGGCCGCGCGTGCCCTTGAGGCGCCTGGTGAGCACCTCGCCCGGCCCTTCCCCGGCGTCGAAAGAGGCGAATCCATCTTTCCGGAGGGTCGCGAGGCCAATGCCCGAGTGGAACGGCAGCCAGTCGTGCGAATCGTCGTAGCCGGTGTAATAGAGCCAAAGGTGATCGCCGACGCAGATGAGCGACATGCCGGCGATCATGCCCTGGTCCCACGAGCGCGGAGGCTTGCCCTGGGCGAGGATCGGCGGGCGGTCGCCCTCCTGGCGCAGCCAGTGGAAGCCGTCCTGGCTGGTGACGAGTTCGTTGAAGATGGGGCCGTGAAAGTAGCCCTCCTCCTCATCGTCGGCGCGATAGAGCCACAGCAGGCCGATGTACATGCTCTCGTAGGCGTAGAAGGGGCATCCGTAGAAGTGAGCGCGCTGGACGGTGCCGGGCCGTACCCAGCGATCGTCGAAATCGTCGGGGGCCATGATCCGGACGAGCTCCGGAAAGGAAGTGATGTCGCTCGACTCGGAGAATCCCACGGAGCGCCGCCGCAGGCCGCTGACGTCGGAGCCGACTTTCACGAAGCCGACGAACTTCTGGCGGTGCGGGTCATAGCGGAACCAGCCGACGTCGCCGCCGCCGACGATGGGCTTGTCGGAGAGCTGCTTCCAGTGCAGACCGTCAGGCGAGACGGACGCGAAATAGCGCCCGCCGGTGACGGAGTGGTACTGGCGCTGGGGGTCGTTGGTCCACGGCGTGTGCATGATGGAGGCGCCGCAGCCGGGAACGATGTTGTTGCGTTTGGTGCCGTCAGGCCCCTCGGTCAGGCCGAGCTCGGGCTTCTCCCACTTGATGCCGTCCTTGCTGGTGGCGTAGCAGTTGTAGGAGCCGCGTTTGCCGTCCTTTTCGGTCCAGCAGTAGTACCACATCCGGTAGCCCGAGCCGTCTTCGGTGGGCAGCACGGTACAGACGGAGACCACGTCCTTCTCCCAGGGTTTGTCAGGGAGGATCAGCGGGTTGTCCTGGTGCTTTTTGAACGCATAATACTGGCGGGTGACACGCGTCTTCGAGGCGACGAGGTGGTCGTCGACGAACAGATGCCAGTCGCCGGTGAGGTCGCCGAGCGGTTTGGCCGCCAGTACCGATTGAGGTTGCCCGGCGATGCCCAGTACGCTTATCACCAGTCCCGCGTATGAGACACGTTTGTACTTCATTGGCCATCCCTTCGCTAGAAGCCTACTGGTAGCTCTGTTTACGAAATTTGGCGGAATCTGTCAACAATGGATAGGCAATCCAGGAGCTTCTGGAACACGGCGGCCCGCTGCCGCTTTCTGGGAGTGCGGCGGCTGTGACGCCGCTTTGGCTCGTCCCCACAGCCACTTGGGCTGGGACGGCCTCAGCTTTGTCAGGGCACCTCGGCGCGCAGCCAAAGCGGTGTCGTTGCCACCGCACTCCAAAACAGGCCACCCACCGAACCAGGGGCAGACGCAACTCACGGTTCAGCGGCGCGGGGAAGGCTGAGCACAAAGCCGGCGCCGGTTTCGACCTGCGTGAGCAGGCGGAGGTCGCCGCCCATGGTGCGGGCGAGACGGCGGCTCAGAGCGAGGCCCAGGCCGACACCGGGGGCGGAATGGGCGGCGTCATGGGCGGACTTGCTGAAGGGGCGGAACAATCGGCGGGTGACCAGGCGGCTGATGCCGGGTCCCTGATCTCGCACCGTGATGGCGACGTGGTCGGGGTGATTCTCGCAGTCGATGCGGATCGTGCGGTCGCTCGCCGCTGCGGCGTACTTGCAGGCGTTGTCGACGAGGTTGAAGAGGATCTGCTCGACGGCACCGACATCGGCCCGCACCCGGACGGGTGGAGGCTCTGCGGGCAGTACCAGCGACATGCCCGCCTGCTCGGCGCGCTGCACGAGGCGCGGCTGGACCCTGGCCAGCAGTTGCGGGAGGGGGAGCGTCTCGATGTGGCCGCGGGCGCCGTTGTGTTCGAGACGCGAGAAGGAGAGGACATTCTCCACCAGGTGAGCGAGGCGGTCGGCCTCGGCCTGCATGGTCTCGAGGTACTGGCCGCGTTTTTGTTCGTCAGGGACCATGCGCTGGGCGAGCATCTCGGTGTACATGCGGAGCGTGGTCAGCGGCGTCCGGAGTTCGTGCGTGACAGCGGAGACGAAGGCGGCGCGTCGTTCACTGAGGGTGACCACGCCGCGGAGGAGTACGCCGACGGCCGTTGCCGCGAGCAGCGCGCAGGCCCACGCGGTGATCAGGGAGATGCGCACCGGCGAGGCCTGGGCGGCCGCTTCAAACGGGATGTCGCCGGGGATGAGTGTGACCGGCAGCGATGCGAGCATCCGGGTCTGCCTGTCGGGCTCCGGACCGAGGACGGGTTGCACGTCGGCGTTCGGCAGCAGATCGGTGACGTCAGTGATGAGGGCCTTGCGGATCGCGGGCCAGTCGAGTTCGCAGCCCTGCACGTATTCGGCCCGATCGATAGAGACTTTCCGGGCCAGGATGAGTGCGTCGCCCATCCAGAGCGGCTTCATCATGCCCGCCCGGACATCCGGGCAGGCCGCGCAGAATACGTTGTCGAATGGCGTATTCTGGGCCATCTGCTGATAGACCTGGGCGCGTTTCGTCCCCTCGATCGAGCTCCTTGCCTGCTGCTGGTTGTTGGCCCATGTCTGCTGCGGGACGGCAGCGGGCTGCGTGAGAGCCAACCGCGGCGGCGAAGCGTCGAGAGGAAGTGCGGCCCACAGGGCGGAGCGATCGAGCGACGAAGCGAGCCGGGCGAGCCGGGCTTCGGCCTGCTCGATGCGATCGCGCGAGGTATAGCCTCGCTCGGCCTCGGCCCGGAACGTGGCACTGGGGACCTGGGGCGAGGTGAGCCGGCCGCCGGGCTCGATCTGGAAGTTGACGAGCACGTTCGGCGCGGAGGCGGTCAGGAGCGGCGAGGCGAGGCGCGGCTCAGTGGGCTGGAGTTCAGCAAACATGCGGGTGTAAGGCCGCTCGGCGGGGTAGAAAGCGCTGTACCAGAAGTACGGGCGGCTGCTCTCGAGGGCAATGAGCGGAGAGACGATGGATTCCATCCGCCAGAGGGCGAGGCGGACGTTTTCCTCCAGAGCGGCCTGGCGGCGGGCCTCGGCGCCGGAGCGCTCGAGTTCGAGCACCTTGAGGCTGGTCCAGCCCATCGCGGCCAGCACGACGGCCAGACAGGCCACGAAACTCAGCCAGACATGCCACGGTCGCATCATGACGCGGCCTCTTCGCCGACGAAGCGGTAGCCCTTGCCGCGGACGGTCAGCAGAATCCGAGGCGCGGCAGGATCGTCGCGGAGTTTTTCACGCAGGCGGGCGATGTGCATGTCGATCGTCCGCGTCTCCACGCCCTTGGGGTCCATCCGCCAGACCCGGGCGAGGATTTCGTCGCGGGAGATGACCCGGCCTGCGTTGATGACCAGATACCGGAGCAATTCGGCCTCGCGCTCGGACAATTCGCTCTGCTGGCCGTCGTGTAAGCGGATCTCGCTCCGCGCAAGGTCGGCGATGCCGCCTGCGAATCGGATTGCCTTCACGTCGGTCGGGCGCTCGGGGGACCGCCGCAGGACCGCCTGCACGCGGGCCAGGAGCTCTTTGACGCTGAACGGCTTGACCACGTAATCGTCGGCTCCGAGCTCCAGACCGCGGACGCGGTCGGCCTCCTCGCCGCGGGCAGTCAGAATGATCACGGGCAGCGTGGGGCGGGTTGCCCGCACCTGCTGCAGGATGTCGAGGCCGTCGGCCCCAGGCAGCACGAGGTCGAGCAGGATGAGGTCGCAATCGACAGTGACGGCCAGGTCGATGCCCCGTCGGCCGTCGGCGGCCTGGATGACGGAGTAACCGGCGAACGTCAGGGCATCCACGATTCCCTGTCGAATCGCGGCGTCGTCTTCGATGGTGAGAATGCGTGAGCCAGCCACGTGATACCTTAGTAGGGTGGGCTCTGCCCACCATTGACGCACGGTGGGTTCCGCCCACGGGGATGTTCGTCGTTCGCGAATGGAGCCCAAAGCGCCAGCGAGGGGTTCGAAGGGGGATGGCCCGATCATGTCAACCGCTCGTTTGCGCTTCGGGCTCCATCACACGTCCTCCGGATGAATGCACTCGTCAACCGTACCGCGCTGGATCTTCTCCCGCAAAAGAGCACGCACAGGCCGGGTGCGCCTGTGCGTGCCACCCCGGTGCTTCGAGCGGCGCTGGTGGGCTGAAGGGGAGCACCGGCGCGACGCCGGTGCCACATCCACCGGCGAGACGCCGGTGCCACACCGTCCGGCAGGATGCCGGTGTCGCACCCACCGGCAGGATGCCGGTGCCACACCGGCCCGGTGCCGCACCGAGCCACCCTGGTACGGCCGCTCACTCGAACTTGTACGCCTTCTCGACCGCCTGTTTGCGGACGACGGTGATGATGGCCGTATCCAGTGTACTGTCGGCAGGCCGGGTGCTGGCCTTTTTCATTTCTTCGGCCACGAAGCGGTTACGCTCCGCCGTGAGCTGGGCGATGCGCGACTGGATTCGCTCCCGCTGTTTCGTCTTTTCTTCAATCAGGGCCTTCCGCTGTTCGACGGTCAGTTTCTGCATGTCCTCGGGCAGGTCCTCCGGCTTGACCTCTTCGATCTTTACCTTCTTTTCTTTCACGGCATCCACCAGGTCCCAGGTGCTGTTGCGATAGAAGGCCGAGCCCTTGGAGGCGGCCCGCTGGACGGCGCTGGAGGGGCCGGCGGTCAATGCGTTGCTGTCCTGCTGCATCTGGTTGGCCAGGCCGATCTGGCCCTGCTGGCCGTAGGCGAGGTAGGTTTTGTTGATCTCGACGCCAAGTTCGGCCAGTTCCTTGTCCTGCGGCGCCTGGATCGAGACGATCCGCTGGTTCTGATTGATGCTCATGAAAGCGCCGTCGGCCAGCATCGCGCCGTCTTTCCACTTCGTGTTGATGCCCTCCTGCTCGGCGCCGCAGAAGATCGTGTTGACGTTGACGCCCTTGGCGGCGGCGGCCTTGCAGGCCTCGCGGTAGTCGACCGGGCCCTGGGTAAACGGCTCGTTGCCGGCGATGAAGATGACCTTGAGGTTGTTTTTGTCATCGCTCCACTTCAGGTCGCGGATGGCTGCCTGGATCACCTGGCCGCAATGCTCGGTGCCGCCGTTGGTTTTGAGGGCGAAGAGCTCCTGCGAGACTCGGTCGAGATCGTCGGTGAACGGGAGGACCATGCGGATCCAGCCGGTCTCGGCTGAGAGGCGGTCGTTTCCGTACTCGTAGAGGGCGACGAGGAGCTCTGGTCGCTGGCCGCCGCGTTTGGCGGTGATGAACTCGTTGACGATCTTCCATAGCTGGCTTTTCGCCTGATCGATGAGGCCATCCATGCTGTTGCTGGTGTCCAGAAGGATGGCAAGCTGCACCTTCGGTTTGGCCGGCTCTGCCGTTTCTGCGGACAAGCAGGGAGTGACCATGCTCAAGCAGACAGCGATCAGGCACGATGTGTTGATGACC
>CAZQEN010000049.1:0-30064 GCA_964591605.1 uncultured Planctomycetales bacterium | reverse complement strand
GGTCCTCGCGGTGAGGTCTGGGATCCCGTATGGGTAAACATGGCGGGTGTTCCGGGGGCGGGACAGATGTGGAATGTGTGACGTTGGGTGGGGGTGGTGTGTTTCGCCTCTACCGGGGCTTTGGGGTTCGTTTGGCCTCTACCCAGGGCTGGCGCCCCGGGCTACCAGCAATTCCAGGACCGCATCGAAGGCGACCCATTCTGCCCGCTCGCCAGCAACCGCTGTCGAAACCGCGGCGGCAGTGAGGGATCGAATCCGCCTTCCCTCTCCTGCAGATGCAGGGCCAGACGCCAGCGGGTGTCAATGCAGACCGCTTCGGCCGCCTGCCGGTCGGGCAGACGCTCTACAAATTGGAGGAGCATCGCCCCCAACAGGCAGACCGGGTCATCCGCCGGCCTTCCATCGGTCGAACAATACATCGCGTCGAGCCTCGCCCGTTGCTCCTCAAGCTGGGGGGTAGACGGCATCGGCGAAGAAGACGAAGAAGTCGACACGCTTCTGCACGGCCGCCGGGATCTCTGGACGATCGGTGACGAATGCCCGCAGCCTGGGCCCGGTTCCTTCCGGATCGGGCGGTGAAGACTCATGGCAGGCTCCCCGCAACAAAACGGGTTGTTGAGGGGGGCCGGCGGCATCACTCCGTTCCGGATGACGCTGATGCGCCCCTCCTCGTGTCCCCCACCGCGGCGGGGAGGATCACGCCGGGCGTGCAAGCACGGACATGCACTCCTGGGCCCCGCTCATCTGGCGTCCACCCACCCCACCCCTCATAATCTGCAGGCTCGACCCGACAACTGGAGATCCCATGCCCCTCGCACAGATCAAAAACCTCAAGGATCACGTCGGCCAGACCGTCACGCTCGCCGGCTGGCTCTACAACTCGCGCGTCAGCAGCAAGGTGATCTTCCTGGTCGTCCGGGATGGAACCGGCCTGTGTCAGTGCGTCGTCGGCAAAGGTGAGGTGCCCGACGAGCTCTTCGACCGCGCCGCCCACCTGGGCCAGGAGTCCGCCCTTCAGATCACCGGCACCGTCCGTGCCGATGAGCGATCGCCCGGCGGCCACGAGATGCAGGTCACCGCCATCGAGGTGGTCCACGAGACGCGGGACTACCCCATCACGCCCAAACCTCATGGCATCGACTTTCTCTTCAAGCACCGGCACCTGTGGTTCCGCTCGCGCCGACCGACCGCCATCATGAAGATCCGCCACGTCGTCATCGACGCCATCCGTCGATTCTTCAACGACAATGGGTTCATCCTGTTCGATACGCCGATTTTCGCCCCCTCGGCCGGCGAAGGGGCCCAGACGCTCTTCGAAGTCGACTACTTCGGCGAACCCATCTACCTCGCCCAGACCGGCCAGCTCTATCTCGAGGCCGCAGCGCTCGCATACGGCAAGGTGTACTGCTTCGGCCCGACCTTCCGCGCCGAGAAGTCCAAGACCCGCCGTCACCTGACCGAATTCTGGATGGTCGAGCCCGAAATCGCGTACGCCGAGCTCGACGACGTCATCGCGGTGGCCGAGGACTTTGTCGTCTCAATCGTTCAACGCGTATTGAAGGACTGCCGCGAGGAACTCGAATTCCTCGGCCGCAAACCGGCCGATCTGGAGCGGATTGCCAAGCCGTTTTACCGCCTCACGTACTCGCAGGCCGCTGAAATCCTCCGAGGCCCCCAGGCCCGGGAGCTCCTGGAAAAGGATCTGGCCGAGAAGACCGCCCGCATCGCCGGGCTCAAGACCTCGATCGAGGGCAAGGAGCACGCCCGCAGCGCCCCCGGCGTCAAGAAGCACCAGCAGGAGAAACTGGCCGCCGAAATCATCGAAGAGCGCGAGGAACTCGCCGAGCTCGAAGAGCAGGTGTCGAACATCCCCAAACACATCGAGCTGGCCGCCAACTTCGAGTGGGGCAAGGACCTGGGCGGCAGCGACGAGACGATCATCTCGCGCCTCCACGACCGCCCCGTCTTCGTCACCCACTACCCCCGCGGCTGCAAGGCCTTCTACATGAAGCGCGACCCGGCCGACCCCCGTGTCGTCAAGAACTTCGACCTCCTCGCCCCCGATGGCTACGGCGAGATCATCGGCGGCTCCCAGCGTGAAGACGACCTGACCGTCCTCCTCGAACGCATGGCCGAAGACAACCTGCCCACCGAGCCCTACGAGTGGTACCTCGACCTGCGCCGCTACGGCAGCGTCCCCCACGGCGGCTTCGGCCTGGGCATCGAACGCACCGTCGCCTGGCTCGCCGGCCTCAAACACATCCGCGAAACCATCGCCTTCCCAAGGCTGATGGGAAGGATCTACCCGTGATTGGAGTCAGCCAGCTGAAACGAAGCAGCTTCAACCGATTCCCCGGTCGTCACTCGAAACTCAGCCCATGCTGGAGCGAAGGAAGTGGATCTGACGCAATACGTGCAGTGAAAGACGCCCGGTTGGCAGATTCTGGGGACATAGCCGCCATAATCCGTCCAGACCGTGTTGAACCGTGGAGTCCCCGGATCTTTGTGGAGAAGGTAGAAGCCGTCCGCCGGTCTCTCGCCCCCTGGAGGGATCATCAAACTCGGCAGTATAGAGCCTCCCCACTTGATTTCGAGCGGCCGGTTGAACAGAAGGGTCGACGTTTCAGCCTGCACTATCTTCTCAAGAAAGACAACGGCATTCTCAGCCGTCTTCTTGTGATGAAGGTTCTCAACTCTGATCGGGAAGAAGTCCGCAACTTGGCCGTCGGTCCTGAGAACTTCTCTCATCGGCTTCCCTGCCGAAAGCTGCAGCCGTCGCCGATTCGAGGGGCTCCACAATCCGGTTCTCATTCGCTCCCTTACCGTATCCTCCACAAGTTTAGGCAACTCCGCGCGCGAGCGGAAGCAGATGCTGTTTCCCTGGAACACACTCATCATGCCATCGAGAGCTCTAACACCCTTCTCTTGAAGGAGGACCGCATCTATTTCCAGAAACGATGCAATTGCGAGCTCCTGGTGCGAAAAGAGAGATCCACGCCTCTCGGGACGCTGCTTTCGGAGGAGTCTGGGATTGCCGCGGTGTGGAATGATTCTCTCGCGACAAAAGTCGACGAAGAGGAAGTAGTCCATGTCCCTCAGCTGCTCGAAGATTCCTTCTCGCAGGCCTCTCAGGTCCTGCACCTTGATCGCGACGTAAGGATCGAATCCGAGCCTGTCCATCCGCTCTCGGATATCCTCAGAGAGTTCTCGCTCGCTTCTCGTTGCTTGGCCACAACTGATAAACAGCTTTGCTCGGATTTCCATACCGGCCTCCGATGTTGGAGAGAATCGCCGTTCGCGCCTGAACCTGAGCTTGAGTATAATGCCCACAAAGGGGTTAATTCATGCCAAGGCGTCGAGAAAAGCCCAGACGACGTATCATACGATCAACACAATCCGAACCTGTCCGCAAAGGCACGGGACAACCGAGCAAGGTCAGAATCAAGGTTCGTCTGCCTAGTTCTCTCGTGCGGCGAGTCGATGAGCTGGCAAGCCGACTCCAAGTCACGCGGGCGATGCTGGTTTTGCGTGCGCTTGACAATGCTTTGACGGCTGAAGGGCTCTAACCAGGACATGGTGCATCTGGCATGGGCGTCGTTTTTCTCACACTTCTCGCTGCCGGGTTCCTGGGCGTGCTGGCGCTGTGCCGCATGGACCAGGTCGCGTGGAAGTTCGTGCGCCTGATCACCATCCTGGCCCTCGCGGAGCTCTCGCTGGCCGTGGCCGGCTACATCGGATTCGCGGGCGGGAAGATCAGCAGCCTGGCCGTCACCGCCGCCGTCCTGAGCTTTCTGGCCGGGGGATGCGCCTTCCTGGCCATGGGATTCGCACCGGTCAGTTCGCGTTACGCAGCGGCCGTCCGCCTGCTGGCCGGCACCGGCAGTCTGCTTGCCCTCTCCGCCGCCTGGGCCTGGGGGTCGGATCAGCAGATCTGGCTCCCCGCGCTGGCGCCCGCTGCGGTGGGCACCGCGCTGACCAGCGCCGCGTCGGCCTTCCTCATGGGCGCGGTCAGCCTCGCCATGCTCCTGGGCCATGCGTATCTGACGCACACCGAAATGACCATCCAGCCCCTGCGCCGCCTGGCCGGCCTCTTCGCCGCCGGCATGATCGCCCGCGTGCTGCTCGCCCTGGCCGTCGGGGCCTGCTGCGTCTACGGGGCCCGCACGGGCCGCATCAGCCCCGACCTCCTGCGCGACCACCAGCTCGTTCTGGGCCTGCGGTACGTGGTCGGTCTGGTCATCCCCTCGATCTTCTGTTTCATGGTCTGGCGGACCGTCCAGCTGCGGGCCACCCAATCCGCCACGGGCATCCTCTATTTCGGACTCGTACTCATCTACCTCGGCGAACTCGCGGCCATCCAGCTCACGCGCGAACTGCGCATCCCCTTCTGAGGCTCACACCGTGACTCTGCGCATTCACTGCTTCAATGAGGCCTGCCGGGCGCGATTCTGCGCGTCCTTTCCGCCGCAGGCACAACCGCCCGCCTGTCCCCGGTGCGGGCGCGCACATGAGCCCGTCTCCGGGGCAATCGAGGGCCGAACAATCCTCGTATGCCCTCTCTGCGGCGGAGACGAACTCTACGTGCGCAAGGACTTTCCCCAGCGGGCAGGGCTGGCCCTCGTCGTGCTCGTCGCCGTTGTGTCGTTCTGGTTGTTCGCCCGCGGTGAGCTGCTCTGGGCCCTCGGCGTCCTGCTCGCCGTGGTGCTGCTGGACCTGGTCGTCTACCTGGTCGTACCCCGGATCACCGTCTGCTATCGGTGCCGCACGGAGATCTGCGGCGCAGAGACGAACCCCGACCACCGTGGATTTGATCTCGCCACTGCAGAGAAGTACCGTTGAGGGGATCAGATCACGAACGTCGTGTCATCGATGGGCTTGCGTCCGCTGTAACCGGCATCGGCCTCGTGCCAGAAGGCGACCTTCTCTTCGCCCAGTTTCCAGCACAGGCAGACTTCCCGTCCGTCCTTGAGCGCGGGGAAATCGACCAGACCGATCTGGTAGTCCTTGAGCTCGCAACCGACCTTGTCCAGCTCCTCCTTGAGGTCGGAGAGGTGGTCGGTCAGGGCCAGGTATCGACGACGTGCGGTTTCGGCGTCGGCCGACTTTCCCCGCCCCCGCGGCGCCCGGCATGTTTCGTGCAGCTCCCGGAAGCGGTGATACTCGCGCACGATGTCGCTCACGATCCGGCGAACCAGCGGGAGCGCCCGCGTGGCCTCCGCGGCGGTGAAGTGCTTCCTGCCTGAAACGGGAGAAGGGGTCGGGACGGAAACCGCCTCGAACGCATCCATGGTATCTGCTCCCTTCCGATCGGTCCCAGGGGGAGAACTCGTTGAACCGCACACGTGGGCCGGGCCGGATCGAGGGTTAAACCGCTTAACGCAAGCCAAAGGATTGGCTACATCCTCTGCGTTCATAACTACCAAACCGCCCCCGGCAAGTCAACGCGGCGACCGCGCGGGTGCATATGGGGCGGGTCTCGGGCGCCAGGATGCTTGTCTTTCGCCCATCAGGTCGATTACAATACAGGGAGAGAGATTACAGGCTGACGGTTCTTTCGCGCTGCGGGGACAAGGAGCGCGGAGATACTTATGCAGATGATCCAGCCATTGCAGGCCGGCGCCGCCCGGTCTATCCCCACGCCGGTTCCGGCCCCTCAACAACGTCTGGTGGAAAGCCGGATCCGGGCCCGGCAGCAGAAGATTCTGCGAACGGCGTTGCTGTTGCTTTTTTCAGCGGCACTGATCTGCGTCCTGGTGGTTTACCGCAGCGACAGCGCACGTCTGGCGATCTCCCAGCGAAACCTCGACGGGACCGTCCGCGCCCTGCAGAGTCGCATCGACGAACTCGGCTGGCTGCCCGGCACCCTCACGGAGGAGGAGGCCAAAGGGATCCAGTCCTACGCCGGCTATGCCGATCGCAGCTATGCTCACCGGAGCGGCCAGCCCGTCATCATCGCTGTCTCCTACCACGTCTCGCTGCTGCTGCGCCCCAACGGGCGGCATGTGGTCATCTATGACCTCGGCAGGCTCCGCACCCAGTGGATGACCGACAGCGAGTTTGCGGCGGCCGTCCGGGAGCAGGCCGACCAGATGCGGGCCTACGAGCAGCGCCTCCGCAACCGCCCACCCGAACTGCCCGGATCCTGATCACGCGGACCGCGGCCCTATTAAGATCTTCACGACACCGCTGGTGTTCCTTTCCCGGCCGCGGCGCAGCGAGGGCGCCCGCCCGCCGTGCAGAGAATGCCGCCTCATACCTTCTGGAGGTGCCCAGTGTCTTCAGCAGGCTCCGTCCCCCGTTCCGCGGTCGGCCGCTGCTGATCCTTGGCCTCCTTGAGGATCTGTTCCTCAGAGAGCTCCCGGGCAAAGAGCTGGCGGAACACCTGGATGCGGTTAATGAAGAAGAAGCCCGGCTCATCGTCCAGCTCGATGCCTTCCGCGGCCAGGCTCGCCTTGACGTCCGGGATGAACTGCTCGGTGATCACCCACTCGCTGGCGGGCAGGATGCGCACGCGGTACCGCAGGATCAGGCTGTTGGGACGCGTGCCCGGGAACTGGTCGACGAAGACCGGCTCCTCCTTGACCTGCTCGACCCGCCGGCTCAGCAGCCGGCACACCGGAGCGATCGCCCGCCTGGCCCGCTGAACGTCCGCCGTCGAACGCACCGGCACGTCCACGTAGTTGTCCACGTATCCGTCGGGAAACCGCCGCGACGGGATGCACTTGCTGTTGGGCAGGTTGTACTCCTGGCCCGAGGGGGTGCGGATCCGCGTATGCTTGACCGAGAAGTCGATCACGTGACCCGTCTTGCCGTCGAGCTCCACGAAGTCGCCGACGTTGTAGTGCCGCCCGCTGATGATGTCGAAACCCTTGACGAAGTCGATCACGATCTGCTGAAACATCGCGGCGAGCAGGATGGTGACGATGCCGATGTAGGCCGTGCTCTGGGCCGGATCGATCTTGAACTCGTTGAGCACCAGCACGATCGCGAAGATCCAGATGAACACCTTCGTGATGCTGGTGAAGAAGCTGAGCAGCGTCTCGATCCGCTTGACCGAGAACCGGCCGGGCATACGCACGGCGGCGGCCCTCGTCAGACGCAGGGCCAGCCACGCCACCAGCCGGAGGGCGTAGCCCGCCGCCACCGCGGTCAGCACGATCCAGATGGAGTTGATGATCCTGCGGTTCCGCTCCAGGAAACCCGGCTGGGTGGGAACCAGGATCTCGGCGCACGCGTCGTACAACTGGGCGAGCTGCTGGTACTTCTCGGCCTGCCGCGAGAGAGCGAGGCTGATGACGTCCGTGCTGTCCTGCAGGCTGGTGATCTGCTGGCGCTCCGCGTCGAGCAGCGTCCGCATGCGCTGATAGTGGAGCAGGTTGTATTCCTGTTTCACGCGCTCGCGCAGCGCCTCCTCGAGGGCATCCACGCTCTTGATGAACTTGTCCCACAGATCGGCAGTGGGCCGCTCCTGCTGCGCGCGGCGCAGGACTTCCTGCGCGGACTGCCGGGCCTCGACGGCCTTCTGCCGGAACTCCTGCTGGAGTTCCTCTCGCTCCTCGGGGGTCATCCGCGCCCGGGTCTTGTAGAGGTTCTCGGTCTGCTGCGACGCCGCATCGATCCGCGACTGCAGTTGTGCGATCTGGCGCTTCTCCGCGGCGATCCGCTTGGCGGTATCCGCCTGCCGCAGACGCCGCGACTCGTAGCTGAGCTTGCGTTCCCAGTAGTCGCGATCGTCCTCGAGCCCGGCCGTGTTGCTACCAGCCTCTGCCTCCTCAAACAGTTTCCGGTAGATCGCATCCAGCCTCTGGCGGGCCTTGGTGCGCTCGCCGCGGGCCTCCTCGGCCAGCAGCTCGGCGATCTTCTGCTTGTTCTCGGCGTCGCGGGCTTCGTTGGCCGGGGCGCTGGTTGTGGTGGGCTGCGTCTTGAGCGTCGCGGCCGTGGCCGGAGACGCCAGGCTGAGCTTCTTGCGGGCCAGGGCGATCCGAGCCTCCCAGGTGCGGATGCTTTCGCGGGAGGAGGCAAGCTGTGCCTCCAGCGCGGCCCGCTGCGCCTGCAGGACGGCGACATTCTGATTCGGATCGGCCCGTTCGATTCGCCTGTTCAGGTCGGCGACCTGGGTCTGGCGGGACTGCTGGTTCTGCTGGATGGTGAGCAGAAGACTGCGGGCCGCCTCGATGTCGGCCTTGAGCGACGCCACCTGGGCCGGTCCGTAGGTCAGCGGCCGATCGGCGCTGCGCTGCTCGAGAAGCCGGGTCTCCTGCTCGATGCGTTCCCGGGTCTGCAGTGACTCCAGGGCCGACTGCCGGGCGCTGGCCGCGCTTTCGAGGAACGCGAGTTCATCCTGCAGGGCCGTGCGCCGCGCCTCGAGCTCATCGGCCCGCTGCTTCTCCTCCGGAGTGGGTGGCGCACCGGCCTGCTGATCCTGCAGGCTTTTGAGAGCGGCCTGGATCTCCCGCATCTGCTCGCTGGCCGCGTCGCGCCGTTCCGAGAGCAGCTTGCGGGCCGTCGCCAGTTCCTCCTGCAGCGTGGCGGCCGTGACGGCGACCGGGCCGGCCGGCGCTGCACCGGGCTCCGCGCCCTGCGCGCCCGGCGGCCCCCCTGCTGCTGAAAGCAGACCGATCAGAATCGCTCGACACAGGCTGCATCTGGTACGCACGAACTCGCCCCCGAAAACCGCACCATGGTACGTGCTCGGGTACGGCGGCACAATGCGAAGGCAACCGTCGGCGTTCGACCAAGCGGTGGTCGGGTTGTCTTCGAGAGACGGGGCCACGATGATAGGCCGGAGGCCAAGCTTCACCTGTCAGGGGACGAGCTTCAGGAGAAACACATGACGCGCAGGGTGGGTGTCGCGACCTCGGGTGTCCTGATCGTCGTGGGGCTCTGCGGATGCGATCGAGACGGCGGCCATGAAGGGCATGCGGCAGCGGGCGGTCCTGCGATCGATCCGCAGGTCCTCGAGATGCTGTCTGGTCTCTCGAAGAGGGTGGTGCGGTCGGCGAGTCTGTCGGTGAACGTCGACTGTGAGGTGTACCTCTCAGAGGATGTTTCGACCCCTGTCAGAGAGTCCAGGTACGTCGTCGCCTTCGAGCGGCCCCGGCGGTTTGCCATCCGTCCGCGCGAGGGCTCGGGTGGCACGACGGTGATCGCCGATGGCAGACGCATCAGCATTCACCTGCCCGCCCTCGGTCGATACACGCAGCGCGAGCAGGAAGGCGATATGAATGAGACGGCGGCGCCGGGCATTCTGCGGGTGCTGACGATGAGCGACGACGGGGTCCGGGCGGCCGGGGCGTTTCTGCTGAACGATCCCGCGGCGGATATGCTCGATGGGGTGATCCGGGCCTCGTACGCGGGCGAGGAGCACCTGGAAGGCCGGGCGGTGCATCGACTGCGTTTCGAGCAGGAGGAGTTTGACTGGACGCTCTGGGTTTCAGGCGATGCCCATCACCTGCCGGTGAGGGTGGACTTCGATCCGCCGAAGTCTTCCTCTGAATCCCAGCGAATAAACGCGGGCCAGATGAGGATTCGAGTCCGGTTCTCGGACTGGAAGCTCGACGGCCCGCTGCCGGCCGGCCTGTTCGAGTGGAGCCCGCCTCCTTCGGCCACCGGCACCAGCGGTCCGGTCGGCGATCAGAACCCCGAACGTCCGTGAGGGGCCTTGCGTGCGGCCAAGGCGAGCCTTGCCGGTAAAAGGAAGGTACCACCAGCGATGGGACAGGCCCGTCGCTGACGCTCCGGCTTCTGACAGACCGCCGGTGCTGAATCGGCCGGGTTGGCCAGGTCCGGGACCCTGCGTCATGGGTGCGGCCAGTTTCGCGGGCCCACGCTCACCAGGAGGCCCTCGGTGGTGATGGGGAATCGCTGAAGGTATTCGGCGATGGTGGCCTCGCAGACCGCGTCGACAGCGGCGAGCCGTTCCTGCGTGGTGCGCGGGCCGCCCAGGTAGTCCACGTCGTCGGCGAGCTGCCCGAGGCGGAAGAACGGCGCCTCCGACTCGACGGCCAGCGAGGTGCGGCGCAGGTTCTTGACCCGCGCGATCTCCCTGGGCTCGACGCCGCCCTGGGTCAGTTGAACCGCCTGCTCCCGCATCACCTCCAGGCACTTCTCAACGTTTTCGGGTTCGCACAGGGCAAACAGGGTGAGCGCGCCGGCATCGTGGTACTCCTCGCGAAACACGCCCGCCCGCGGGCTGAGCCCTTCCTGCACGACGTTCCAGTAGATGCGCGAGTTGACGCCGCCCAGGATGGCGGCGACGGCCTCGGCGGTTTCGTCGAGCGGATCGCTCGCGGAAGCGGAAGGGTAAGCGAGGAACACCGCCAGCTGGTTGAAGCGGTCAATAACCTGTACGCCGGCGCCGCTCCGGAAGACGGGCGGGGTGCGCCGATGTCCGTTGCCCGCGGGCGGCCACGCGCCGCAGTGGCGCCGGGCGGCGCGGATCACCTCGCGGGGGTCCAGGTTGCCCGCGGCGAGCAGGACGAGGTTGTCGGGGGCATAGCGGCGCGAGAAGTACGCGGACATCTGATCGCGGGTCATCTCCCGGACGGTGGATTCATACCCGAGCACCGGCCAGGCGAGGGACGAGCCAGCGAAAAGCCGCTCGTAGAGGAAGTCGTAGGCTTTCGAGGTCAGATCATCGCCGGCCATGGCGATCTCTTCGAGAATGACGCTCTTTTCCGTCTCGAATTCGCCGGGCGGGAGGACGGACCGCATCATGTCAGCCAGGAGTTCGAGCTGGCGCTCAAAGTCATCCGTGCGGACCCAGCCGTAGTAGAACGTCCGGTCTTTGCTGGTGAAGGCGTTGTAGTTCGCCCCGAGTTCGTCGAAGGCGATGTTGATGTCGTTCCAGGTGCGGGTGGCCGTCCCCTTGAAGCACATGTGCTCAAGATAGTGGGATACGCCAGCCAGCTCCGGCGGCTCGTCGCGGGCGCCGGTGCGAACCAGGAAGCCGCAGGCCGCCGACTGCACGTGCGGCATGGCGTCGACCACGACGGTCAGGCCGTTCGAGAGCTTCTCGACAACGAAAGGTGAGGGCATGTCACGGTTCCACATGCGAAACACACAACATCCGGGGGCCGCACATCCGCGTTCGACTGATCCCCCGCCGGGGTCATCCGGGATCGATCGGCGCAGGGCCCAGGGTCACCACGCTCAACGGATCGCGCGGGTGGCCGGCCAGGTATCGGGCGATGTCCTGCGTCGTGACCGCACGGATGCGGGCCAGCTTCTCCTCCACGGGGACGGGGCGGCCGTAGAAGAACAGGTCGTTCACCAGGTCCGTCGCCCGCGACCTGGTCACGTCGCCCTGGGTCTGCGTCCGGGCGACCAGACCGGTGATCGCCCGCTCGACCTCGTTCGGGGTGACATCCCCGGCGAGCCGGTCGAGCTCGCGCAGAATCGTGGCGTAGGTCCGGCCCACATTCTGGGGGGTCGAGGAGGCGCCCACGTGGATCATTCCGCCCCGGCGCGGCTGGTCGCTCCAGGCCCCGATCCAGTACACCAGCCCCTGCTTCTCCCGCACCTCCGTGAACAGGCGGGCGCTCATGCCGCCGGACAGCACGCCGAGCAGGACCTGCTCGACGGGATAGTCGTCGTCGACGACCGCCGCGGCCGGAAAACAGAGGGCCACCTGCTCCTGTTCGAGTTCCTTTGAATGGTGGCTGCGTCCGGGCGTGAAGCGCAACGGAAACCAGTTCGGCAGGGTGTCTGGTTCCGAGGGACCGCCGCGGAAGTGATGCTCCACGCAATCGGCGACCTGGCCGGGATCGACCGCCCCCGCGACGGCGATCATGATCCGCTGCGGGCGGAAGTGCCGTTGCCAGTGCTCCACGATCCGTTCGCGGTTGATGTTCTCGAGCGTGGCGGCCTCGCCGAGCACGTGCCGGCCGAGGGGCTCGGCATACGCCTGCCGGTGAAGCAGTTTCCTGGCCAGCTCCTGCGGGTCGTCCTCGAGGGCCAGGAGCGACTGGCGGGAGAGCTCGATGGCCGTCTCGCAAGCCTCGCCGGGGAAGGTGGGCGTGCGGATCATTTCCGCGTGGAGCTCGATGACCCGCGGCAGGAACTCGGGCAGGCACAGCGACGATGAGCCGATGGTCTCGCGTCCAGTGAACGTGCCGTGGGAGGCGCCGATCGCGTCGAACGCGTCGCTCAGCCCGCGCGCGTCGAAGTGAGCGGTGCCCTTGGAGATGGTCTCGCTGACCACGTACGCGACGCCCAGGCAGGCCGGATCCTCGTAGGCATAGCCGGCCAGGATGCGGATCTCGAGGGCCGCGACCGGGCGCCCCGGCATCGGCATCACGGCGAGCTGAACGCCGCAATCGAGTCGACGATGCACGGTCGGATAGGCGATGACCTGTTCTGACATTCGGCCCGGTCCCCCAGACTCTTCGAGCAAACAGGACGCGTCGCACGCTGGCGGGCGGGTCGGCCGCCGTCGCGCCATCATCCCGTCGAATCCGCGCGTCGAATCGCCGCGATGTCAGGGTCGGGATTCCAGCGGCGCTTCTCGATGCCGGCGGTCACACGCCGATCTTGATGTCGCCGCAGTCCGCCTGCGACGATTCCCACGCGGCCTGACAGAACGCACAGATCTCGAGCGTGTCTTCGATCGGCACGGGTGATTTCCGGCTCTGGAAGAACTTCGTGATTTCCCGGATGAGACCGACGTAGACATTGGACCCCGGCTCGTTGCGAACGTGGGTGTAGCCTTTCTCGCAGAGGACGAAGGCGCCGTATTCGGCCCGGCCCTCGCGGATGCCGCGCATGGTCCCGATGCGGCCGTCGCTCCAGACGCCCACGGCGACGTCGACGGCCGGCGTGCTCGAACAGCGGACGGTCTTGCAGCCCCGGCCCATCACCGTGTAGAGGATTTCGACGCCGTGAATGCCGTACCAGAAAAAGCCAGGGTTGGTTTTCTCGAGGCTCGCACCTGAGAAGGCGTCGCAGCCCTGGATCTTCCCCTGAGCCTTGTCGAGCAGGAACTTCTGCAGATTCGGTTCAAAGCGCAACGACGACGAGCTGAAACACGCCATGCCGTTCTCGCGGATGATCCTGGCCATTTCCTTCGCGTCGGCCAGGCTCGCGGCGAAGGGCTTGTCGATGAACACGGGCTTGTCCTTGCCGCCCCGGGCCGCCACGACCGCCTTGAGCTCCGGCAGATGCCGACGCCCGTCGACGCTCTCGATGAGGATGGCATCCACCTGCTCGACCAGCTCGGCAATGGAGGCCGCCATCTTCACGCCGTGGGTTTCGGAGAGGACCTTGCGGTAACCCTCGACCCGATCAGCACTCTTTTCAGGCAGGTCGGGACTGAACGAGGGGTAGGCTGCGACCACCCGGACGCCCTCGACGTGCCCCGGCGCGTCGGGCTTGTGCCACAATTCGGTGAACGCCCGGACGTGCGAGGTGTCCATGCCAATGATTCCCGCGCGAATGTCGGCCATCTGCGATCGCTCCCGCGGCCGGGGAAGTTCAGCCCCCTGGGCCCCCGCCCGTATCCGCACCTCCGATGCTAAGCGCCAACCCCGCCAGCGGCAACGAAACGCCGATCAGAGGGCACACTGCCCGGCTGAGCGCGGTTGACGGGGGAATCCGGGAAAGGTTTGTCGAGACCGGGGCAGGACAGGGGGAGAGAGCGGAGTTCGCGGCTCGGAGGGGCGTCGGGAACCCGATGGGCTTCGCCGGAAGGTCGGGCGAGGGCCGGGTCTGCGGGACGGTGGTGGGCCGCGGACGGCAGGCGGGATGGATGCACAGGTGACGGGAAAAGGTCCCCCGGGCAAAGCGATCGGGAGGGGTGGAAGCGAATGGCAGTGAGGGGTCAGAAATGCCCGGCAGGGGCCGCACGGAGGTTTGCCGCCGGGCCGGGTACCGCGGCCGCACGGGTGATGAGAGGCACTCTCAACAGGCGGCACAGCTGCCTGGAAGTGCCTTCAAAAACCGATTCATACGATGTCTTGAGTTCAGGACGGATAACGCATACACTGAAGATGGACAGGTTGCGGGCACGAGGTGCCCGATGAGCCTCTCCGTGCCACTTCGAACTGCGGAGCGTTATCGATGGCGGGTCATCACATGAGTCATTTATACAGAGGCTCGCGCCGCCGGTCCGCCGGGGGCTTCACCCTGATCGAAGTGCTGGTCGTGGTGGCGATCATCGCCCTCCTGATCGCCATCCTGCTCCCTGCCCTGCAGAATGCGCGGGAACAGGCCCGGGCGGCCGTGTGTGCCAACAACATGAAGCAATGCGTCCAGGGTGCGCTCACGCACGTCCTGGAACGTCAGATGAAGCGGGAGCGGGTGAGCGTGAACTTCGGGTGGGCGATTGCCGCGCTTCGCGTGAACGCGACCGAGCCGGCGATCTTCACCTGCCCGAACGACAACGATCCCAAGCCGATTCCGGCGGTCTGGGTCGATCTGTATGGCGGGTCGACCTTCGAGGGCCGGACCTCGGGAGACGGGGCATTCAACCACGTGAAGCGGCTGGGGAACGGCGTGTGGCAGACGGACGTCCAGGACTCGGTGCGGCAGACCTGGTTCGGGCGCGATGCGGATTCGAATGATTTCGATCTGGTGTTCGAATACCGGCCGGACCGGGGGGCGAAGTACACGAACGCCCGGATCGCCCAGAAGGAATCCGCGTGGACGTTCAACGTCCTGACGTATAAGGAGCGGCTGATCTGGACAAATGCCCAGCCCTCGTCGGCCGTAGCGCCGCTGCCGCTGCTGTGGATGAGCTACGGCGTGAACGCGATGGCGGGCCTGCACAACGTGACCGGCAATGTCGCCCTGGCCGTCGAGGCGGGCAAGCTGGGGATCTTCCCGAGAACGATCAGCGGGCGGGCGCCGGACGGCAGTACCCAGTCGCACAATGCCGACTACATCTCGGCCACGTCCACGAATGGCACGCCGCTGCGGTACCGCCACGGCGAGCGTTCGAGCGACCCGAAACTGGTCGGCGCCGACTTCACCGGCTCCAACTGGGTCACCGGCACCAAGCCCGACCCGCTCTACCAGCCGCGGACCCGGATGAACGTGGGCTTCTTTGACGGGCACGTGGAGCGGGTGCATTACCAGTTGATGTCCAACACCCGTCATCCGATGTGGGTCGGCACGGGAAGAGGAGGGGACATCTCGTTTGATTGAGAGTGCAGCCCCTGCGCTGCTGCGGATACGAGGAGGAAAGGAGCAGCGGGAGCCGGGTTGTGTGGCTCCCCTCTCCTTTTTTACGGGGCTCCCCGGCACGTCGGCGCAGCCCCGAGCCGGGCGGGATGCTGGACACGCGCCGGGGTTCGCATCAACATGTCGGCCATGCAGACCGCTCAGCCAGGTAAAACGCGGGTCGGCTGGATCGGTACCGGGGTGATGGGCGCCTCGATGGCGGGCCACATCCTCGCCCAGGGGTATGTGCTGACCGTGTACAACCGCACGCGGAGCAAGGCCCAGCCGCTCCTGGACCGCGGTGCGCGGTGGGCGGATGATCCTTCGCAACTGGCGGCCCAGTCCGACGTGGTGTTCACCATCGTGGGGTACCCGGCCGATCTGCGGCAGGTCGTGCTCGGCGAGCGCGGGGTGATGCATGGGCTGGCATCCGGAGGTATCTTCGTCGATATGACGACGAGCGAGCCGGCCCTGGCCGTCGAGATCGAGAAGACGCTGCGCCCCCGCGGCGTCGCTTCCATCGACGCTCCGGTCTCGGGCGGCGACGTGGGCGCCCGCAACGCGGCGCTCTCGATCATGGTGGGCGGGGAGCGGGCGGCGGTCGACGCGGTGATGCCGCTGCTGCAATGCATGGGCCAGCAGATTGTCTACGAAGGCGGTGCCGGGGCCGGCCAGCACACCAAGATGTGCAACCAGATCCTGATCGCGTCCACGATGATCGGCGTGTGCGAGTCGCTGCTGTACGCGTACCGGGCGGGGCTGGATCCGCTGCAGGTGATCGAGGCGATCGGCAAGGGGGCGGCCGGGTCGTGGTCGATCAACAACCTGGGGCCGCGCATTATCAAGGGCAACTTCGACCCCGGCTTCTTCGTCGAACACTTCCTGAAGGACATGGGGATCGCGCTGGAGGAAGCGAAGCGGATGAATCTCGCGCTTCCGGGGCTGGCGCTGGCCCAGCAGCTCTATCAGAGCGTCAAAGCGATCGGTCATGGGCGCGGCGGCACGCAGTCGCTCTTCCTGGCGCTCGAACGGATGTCGAACCTGCACTACTCGCAGAGGGCTCATCCCGTCCCATAAGACGTTCAGGATCCATCGTCCAGGCCGGGGCGCCGGAACGCGCGGGCCTGGGGGAGCAGCTTCTCGACCGATTTGCGCACACCATCGAGCCGGACCAGGAAGTCGAGGATGTCGTCGGACATGTCGGGCAGGTGGTCGTACAGCACGTGCCACGCGGCGAGCGAGCGGTCCATGGCGATGAGTGCGACCTTGGCCGAGCCCAGTGCGTCCGACGTATCCACCTCTGCGGCCGATTCGTCCTCCGGCTCCTCGCGGCTTTCGAGGGCGCGGCGCAGCTTCACGTGGATGAAGAACTGATACCATTGCAGGACTTCCATCGCATCGCGGATCTGTTCGGCCTCGGCGGCGGGCTGCCGTCCCGGCGCTTCGATCTCGGCGAGTTTGACGAGTTCGTCGCGCTTCTGGTCGAAGGCGGGCCGGTTCCGCTCGAACCAGGCATGGAGGTCCATGGCATACGCGCGGCTGTCGGCGATGGGCTTTCGCGCGCCCGGAGTCCGAGGTCTGCGGGGTGGCAGGGGGGTGCGGCGGGCTTCCTCCAGATCGATGCCCTGCCTGGCCGCGATTCTCTCGAGCAGTCGGAAGGTCCGCCGGAGGGTCTTTTGCATCTGCTTCCAAAACGCCTCGTTGCGCATGTCGCGGGCCTCGGGGTCTTTGGTATCCCGCGCCTCCATGGCGAAGACGCGGCAGCGGGCGGTGAAGGGGCAGCGCTCGCACCAGCGGTCGCAGTAATTGTAGATTCCGTCGATGAATCGCGGTTTCCTGGCCATGTCTGAAGGTCACCCGGCCGCAGTGAACCCTTTCAGTATACCATCTGAGGCGGATCGGGGCTCTGCTGGTTTGACCGCTTCTCGCACACGCTCTCAGGGCTGTGGGCCTCCAGCTTGCGTCATTGTAGCTTCCCGGTTCCTGCGGCACAGGCCGGAGCGCCGGGTTGTCCCCGACAGGGTCTGACCGTTCGTTCGGGAGTGGGCTTGTCGGTCTCCCGGCGCGCCGGGACCGGACCGGACCTGCGATGGGGGAGGGTCTTGCCCGGCCGAGGTCCCGTCCGGCAGACGGGACCTGCTTGTGCACGCCCGAGAGCACTGCCAGAGCCCCCCGGCGCCCTCTACGCCCGGCAGATGTAGTAGTAGTTGATGATGTCGTGATCGAGCTGCCGGACGGTCACGTCATGGAAGTCGGCGTCGCGGAGCATGTGGAGCGCGCGCTCCTTGCCCCAGGCGGCGCCCAGGCCGGGGCCGCCGTTGGCGAGCGAGACGGACATGCAGTGCATGCACGAGATGGTGTAGATGAACGGCGCGAGCGGGGCGCCGATATTGTGATGGACGTGGCTGCAGGCGGCGATGTCCTGCATGAGGAAGACCGCTCCCGGCCGCAGGGCCCGCCGCACCATGGCGAGCACCTCCGCGGGTCTGGCCTGATCGTGGATCACGTCGAAGGAGGTGATCAGGTCATAGCAGGACTCGTCCTTCACTTCGGCCAGGTCGCGCACCTCGAAGCGGACGTTGGCCAGTCCGCGCTGGTCGGCCAGGCGCCGGGCGGCCTGGATGGCCTCCGCTGAGAGATCGAAGCCGCTGACCCGGCTGCGCGGGAAGAGCGAGGCGAGTTCGACGGCGGCCCGGCCGCTGCCGCAGCCGATGTCGAGGACGTCGATCCCGCGCTCGAGCTGTTCGCGCAGGCCATCCACCAGGGGCAGGATCTGATCGCGCAGGCCGGCGACAACGGTCTGGCCGCTCTCCTCGGCCATGACTTCGTGAAAGCGGTGGTACCTGTCGTACGGGACGCCGCGGCCGTGGCGGAACGCGTCGGCGACGTGGTCTTCGACGCACCCCAGGACGGCGATCCACTGGGTGCTCACCGCAATGTTGTGGGGAGAGGCCGCCCGGGTGAGGAAGGCCGCGTGCTCAGGCGGCAGCCGGTAGGTACCGTGCGTGGGCTCGTGCTCGACGATGCCGCCGGTGACCATGGCGCCGAGCCACTCGCGGACGTATCGCTCGCTGAGCCCGGCCCGCTGAGCGATCTGGTCGCTGGTGGCCGGGTCCATGGAGGACATGACGTCGAACAGGCCCGTTCGATGGCCGAGTGAGGTCATCAGGGCGATGGCGGCCCCGTTCAAGACGTCCAGCATCCGGGCGGCGAACTGCTCGGATCTGGCCTGGTCCAAGTCGACAGCGGGGGTGGTCGTGCCGGTCTGGCTCATGTGGATCTCCTTGTTCAATAGAGGGTGATTCGGTTCTTCGCCGCAGCAGAGCCGCGCGCACCGGAGCGACCGGCCCGTCTCCGGTCCATGCATGGCGTGCGGGCGCCGGCGCTCCGCTCAGGTATTGGCTGTCTGATCCGCGAATCTGTCGCGAATCCGATGGAAACCGCGGACGGGCCGGCCCGGCGCGCCCGCAGACAGGGTATTAGACGCCATTCGACGGCTCAGAACAGTATACCGCCGGTCCACTCATGGTTGACTTGTGGTACACCCGGCCGGCGTGCCTCGTGAGGGTTGTCTCCACAGATGCGCCGGGGGGATGCCCGAGGGATCGACTCGCGGCAGCGGGCGTGTCGGACCATCCGCTCGTCGGCGAGTCCATCATCGGGGAGTTTGCGGCCGCTGCTTCAGTGCCCGTTCAGCCCGAGCACCTGATCGACGCTGACCTGCAGACCGGGCAGGCATTGACACGCGAAGGACTTTCCGGGCCCGTACACCCGCTCCTGCCAGGGCCGCCGTGCCCGGGTCAGCACGGTGATGTCCGCCGCCCCCGGATCCACGATCCAGTACTCCTCGATCTTGGAGCGCGCATACTCCTCCCGCTTCTGATGATAGTCGCGATGCTCGCCGCCGATGGAAACGACCTCGATCACGAGGATCGGCGTGTTCTTCTTCCACACACTGCCATCGGCGGGCTTGGGTGTCCAGCGGGCGTAGACGGCCACGTCCGGTTCGCGGACGGTCTCTTTGCCGGGGATGGGAAGGCCGCTGCGGAACGAGATGTGCTGGATCCGGCGCGGATGCCGGCGTTTGTATGCGTACAGCATCTCGCCCAATCGGTCCATGACCGTATCATGCTGTCCCCCGGGCGCCGGTGTCACCTGTATTTCTCCATCCACGAGCTCGTAGCGATATCCCTCCGGCAGATCGGCCTGCAGATACTCATCGACGGTCATGCGGACCGAGAGGGCGGCCAGGGGGTTGAGAATGGCGACCATGTCGAACCTCCGGAGCCATTATAGCACGCGGCTCACAGGCACACGCCGCCGGAGACCTGGACCTGGCCGGGGCGGATGGCGTCGTCGGGGTGGGGACCGGCATCCTGCCGGTCATTCATCTGCTTGACGCCGCGGGCGGAGAGGCCGCTGCCGTCCTGGGGGATGGAGCGCCATTCGGTCCCGACCATCCCGTCGGGATCGGACTGGAGGATGTGCAGATCGGGGACGTCGATGGAACCGACGGCGCTGTTGAGGATGGCGCCGGTGCCGCCGCCGGGGCCGCTCTTCTTGAGCTGGGCGGCGGCGGCGCGGGATTCGGCGATGTTCTCGCGGAAGGCACGCCAGCGGCGGGCCCCTAGGTTCTTGTACTCTCCTTTTTCCGCCAAAACGAAGTCGCTGTCGACGGCCATGACCTCGGTGTAGCGGATCGAGTAGTGTTTGTGGGCGTCCTTGGCGGCGGCGTCGCCGGGGGTGACGCGGGCCAACCAGGCGTTCGAGATCGCGCGGTCGCGCTGGAGCATCTCGTCGCTGGCCTCGTGCCAGTCGGCGAACGACATCTGCTCGACCTCATCGACGAGCCGGGCGTAGTCGGCGCTGAGGGGCAGGCCGGCCCGGGAGTTGACGTACCAGTGGAAGGTTCTTTGTAGTTTTCGGATGAACAGATCGGTCGCGTCGTCGAACTTGAGACACGACGCGCAGAAGTAGTTGTCCATGCCGTCCATCTTGCGGTAGTCGATCAGGTCGCCGAGCTTGCAGATGGTGTAGCTCTTGGTGCCCGGGAAGGGGAAGAAAATCGCCCAGCGCATGCGCCCCGGCCTGATGCGGGCCATCAGGTCGATCGACTCCTCCATCATCGCCCGCGTCTCGTAGGGCAGGCCGAACATGAGGAACGCCGAGGTGTGCAGGCCGTACTGGTGGCACAGGTCGAACGCGTCGATGATCGCCTGGTTGCTCATGTGGCGTTCGAGCACCTTTTTACGCAGCTCGTGCGAGCCCGATTCGACGCCGAACTTGAGGATCATGCACGGCGACTCGGAGAGGGCTTTGGCGATCGGCTCGCTGAAGCTCTGCACGTGGGCGTTGAGCACGTAGGGCACGTTCAGGCCGCTGTCGGTGTAGCGCCGGGCGAACTCGATGCAGTATTCCTTGTTCAGCGTGAACAGGTCGTCATCGAAGATGAACGTCTCGATGTAGGGGTGGCGCTTTTTGAGCTCCTTGAGCTCGTCGAGCATGCGGCCGATCTCGTAGTGCCGCAGAAAGCTCTTGCGGGCGTGGCCGCCGTCTTCGAGGTAGCGGTCGGTGACCTCGTGGTTGAAGCAGTAGGTGCAGCGGTAGGGGCAGCCGCGGGAGGTGAGGACGCTCTGCCAGCCGTTTTTGCGGCCGAGCATGTGCGGCAGGTCGAAAATCTCGTAATCCTTGGGCGGGAGCTCGTCGAGGACGGGATACCGTCCGATTGGGTTCGTTTTGTAACTGCCGTCGGGGGTGCGGATGCAGAAATTGGGGACATCCCAGTGGCTCGGGTCGCTTTTTTCGAGGCGTTCCAGCAGCACGGGAAAGGCCTCGTCGCATTCGCCGACCCCGATGAAGTCCCAGAACTGGTCGGCCTTGACCTCCTGGGTGCACATGATGCAGTGGACGCCGCCGATGGCGATGGGCACGTTCGGCAGGGCCGCCTTGATCGCCCTCCCCAGGCGCAGGGAGTACTTGTACTGCTGGGTCATGACGCTGAAGGCGACCAGGTCGGGGTTCCAGGCCCGCACCTGCTCGACGATCTGGTCGTCGGAGGGCACGTCGTAGAGGGCCTCGTTGATGTTGATCAGGCCGGTGGTGTGGCCGCGGGCCTTGAGGCAGCCGGAGAGGTCGGCGATGCCGTGGTTGAAGCCTTCTTCGGCGTTGAGGTTGGGGTAGATGAAGAGGACACGCATGGAGTGCTCAGTTCTGAGTTTTGGGTTCTGAGTCCGGGTTCCCGAGTACAACCGGCCCTGCGCCAGAGGCTTACCGTCCGAACCAGCGTAGCGTGGCGGCGGGCCGGGGTCAAGGAAATGGGACTGATTTGGTGCGGATTGGGGGGAGGGAAAGTCGAAAGTCGAAAATCGAAAGTCGAAAGCTCGCCGGGGCGAATCGTGTGTGCGGGGGGAGGGATCGCGCCATGTGGCGATTCCGGCCCATGGCGGACTTGGCGGATCTGGGCGAGGCCGAGGGGCATGCGCCGGATCGAACGTCGAAACGGGGGAAGCGGGCCGGGGGAGACGGGGGTTCCGGGCGGCAGGGCTGGCGTGCGGCGGGGCGAATCGGGTTCGATTTGTTCTTTGTCCGTTGTCCGTGGGGGGACCGGCGGCGGGGGCCGGTATCGCCGGGGTCTGGCAGTCCTTGCGGGATATGGGTTCAGAGAAGCTCCGATCCTCGCCCGGCAGGGCGCACGATGGTTGCCAGGGACTTTGAGTCCCTGGAAACCAAGCCCAACACAGACCTCTCGCCTCCCAGGGACTGGAAGTCCCTGGCAACGTTCGAATGCCCTCCGGGCACAGGGGTTATAGCCGCCCCGAAAAATGGCCACACCCGTTTGCTGGGCGGCTGGAGCCGGGCGGCGAATGGCGTGCCGACGGAATGGCCGCGGGCGGGCGGGGGGCCATTGGCTTCGATCTGTCGCGGCGCTATCCGTCATGGGTTCGCCCGGTGAGAGCGGGTTGTGCGACAGGCCTCTACGAAAGAACAATACGGGTGCTCCGAGGAACGTATGGGGCGCGGAGCGGGGGTTCCTGGGGGCCTGGTGTGACGCAAAGTGTTGGCCAGCCCTGAGATGCGGGCAGCGCCTCATGAGCGACTACACCTGAGCGGCCTGACGGGTTCGAACGGCTTGATCTCGGGGCATTTCCCCCCGCAATACCCTGCAGAACAGCCGGCCGCCGTCCGGACGCAGCCTTCGACAGGGCATCTGATCTGGATGATCTTCGAGCTGGATACGTGGCCGGAGCTTCAGGCGAATCGCGACAACAGGTGCATGAAGACGGGTTCGTGGTCAGTGTGAAAGCCGTGTTCGTGCCCGGTCAAGTTCCTTGTGGCCCCCTGCTCTGGTTAAGGGGCCCAAATGCACCGCAGTTGGATGTCAGGAAAGGATGTAGGCGCCCGGCTGTGGTGGTATAATAGAAGGTGTATCGGCGCGTGGGGGTGCGTGTATCTGGGACGGCGGATGAAGGCCGCCACTGGTAGCTACGGCTAGACCAGCGTGCTCCTTCAAAAGATGGTGTGCCTCTTCGGCACGACGCGACCAGCCGCGCACCGGATCAGACGACACTGGCGGGCCTAGCAGCCCGTGCTGAAAGTCGTAACCGAATGGCAGAAGCTGGCTTTTTGATCTGATCACATGCGATAGAACCTTCGGATTCAGACTTCTGCCAAAGGCTGCTAGCTGATGTCCAGCTTAACCATCCTGAAAGACGAGAATCAACGATGTCTCCTTTCCGTAAGCCAACCAAAACCTTGCGAGGATCAATCAGAAGGTAGAACCCGTGCGGCACGGCAAGATGACCCCGTCTGACATCTTTCAGAAAGGAGCAACACATGAACGCGGTGATGCGCAGAGTATTGGCCCTTTGGGGATCGGTTGCGCTCCCCTGGGTTTCGTTTGGGGCGGAGTACACGTTCACGAAAGTCGCGGAGACGGATGGGAGCTACCTGGAATTTGGACGCTCTCCGATGCCCAGCATCAATTCCTCGGGCTCCGTGGCTTTCTGGGCCGCTCTGGTTGGTGGAGGAGAAGGCGTGTTCAAGGGCGACGGGACAACAACCACTACGATCGCCGATACATCTGGTAGCCTCCTGCAACTGTCCCTTCTTCCGACAATCAACACCTCAGGACAAGTTGCATTTCGGGCTCGACTGGACAGCCTGGATGAGGGGATCTATCTGGGGAGTGGCGGATCGCTGACAACCATTGCGGAGACTGCAAGTCAAGAGTTCTTCTCGCTCGACGGCCCGTCGGTGAATGACAACGGTCTGGTAGCTTTCACTGGCAAAAGGCGAATTCCGGCGGGCTACACACCTGGTATCTTCGTTGGTGACGGCAGTATGTTGCAGACAATTAGCAGTGAGTGGGACGGGCAATTCAGGAATTACGGGTTCCCGTCCATCAACAATAATGGCCAGATCGCATTCAATGCACAGGACATGGACGTGTTCCTTGGCATTCGGCTCGCGGATCTGAACGGAACTGTTTCGACTCTTGTGGATGCTCACCCGCCGTTTACGAACGAGATAGGCTTTCCGAAGATCAATCAGTCGGGATTGGTGACATTTCTGGCGCGCGACACCGCTGGAGTTCAGAGCGTCTTCATCGGCGGCAATGTGCCTTTACACGCCGTAGCGGATACCAGCGGGCCGTTCTTCGCCTTTACGGGCACGGGTGCGGGTGGGATAGGAGAACCCTCCCTCAATTCCGCTGGGCACGTCGCGTTTTTCGCGTCACTTAAAAATGGGGATGAGGGGATCTTCACCGGTCCCGATCCTGTCGGCGACAAGGTCATCATGAGCGGAGACCCACTGGATGGTTCAACAGTCAAGTGGTTGGTCATGGGGCGTGACGGTCTGAACGACGCTGGTCAGATCGCGTTTTGGACGCTGCTCGAGGACGGTCGTAGTCTGATTGTGCGCGCTAACCCTGTGCCAGAGCCTTCGAGTCTCCTGCTGATCATGGCTGCCGGGCTGCTTGTCTGCAGGCGACAGTGACCACAGCAGAGCTCACGGGACTCCACTGTCCTCGCATGCTCGGGCGGTCAAGCGGGCTTTCATGTCCGTGTCTCCCGCTGGTATGAGGTGAATGGAACAAACTCACATTGCGGGAGGCGGGTTACGCCCGAGTCAGACGTGTGCGTCCGCTGCGGTCGGTGTACGACTCAGTTAGAAATGCTTCCAGGTATGCGAGTAGCTTCGACTACGATAACGAGGTGATGTGGAGACCACCACGATGTGGACAATCAATCAGGCTCTTGGCCGTCTCGAACGTGTCGATCTCCGCCGTGCCAGGGAGAGCGAAGGCGGTTCGTTCACGCTGTGGCTGGGTCGGGGGCAGAACCTCAAGCTGCCGGGGAGCTGACCGTCTAGTGGCGCAATTAACTTTTTGCCACACTAAAGGGGTAAGAAGGAGTTCTAGAATGGGATTCGCATCCTACCTTGAAAACATCCTAGAGCGCCTCAACAGGGATCTGGTTCATCCAACTAAGCGCTGGTTGGCCGAGAACGAGAAGGAACTGCCTTCACGTTTACGGGACCAGCTTGCCGAGTTCATGCGGCGATGCCAGCAGATGGAGAGCGATTTGCATGAACACCTCAAGCTTGCGACTGATCCGCAAATGGATCTGGCTCATGAGGTGCGCACATTGCGTCGGGATAAGGAAATGTCCCAACAAAGGATCAAGACTCTTGAGCATGAGCTGAGGCAGTTGAAGAAGGACCACGAACGCTTCCTCGATCTCAACGAACAGAACTCTCAACTGAAGAAGGAATTACAGAGGGCACAAACTGCCAAGAGAGATGCAGAACAGCAATGTAAGCTTATGGCAAGTTCGAATGATGAGGTAGGCGAATTATACGGGAAAAATGAGCTCCGAAGCCGACGGGGTGGGTTGTCCCCCTAAAAGCCTGCATTGCATGGTCTGAAAGGCTGAGAAAAAGGAACGAAAAGGACATTCTACTTTTATCTCCTTTCGCTTCCTTTCAGGCCGTTTTCTGGGCCGTCCGCGCGGGCGGAGCGAGGATTCGATGCCCAGGCGGGCGGCGGTACGCTGGGTCCAGACGGGTGAGCCGAAGGGGCGGCCGTGGGCGATGGATTGGCGCACGGCTTCCAGCCTGGCCGGTGTCTGGGGCTCGTTGACGCAGGCGAGCCAGTCGCGGGGGCGAGCCACCCCTGACACGCTGGGTTCGCCTGCGGCGAACGGATCGCTTTGCGATCCCCGCGAAGCGGCCGGCGTGTCAAGGGTCCGTCGGACCCTCTACCAGCCAGCGGGGCCGCTCACCGGCGGCGATCGCTTCCGGGCGCGACCACGGCCGGGACCGGGCCGGCCGGGCGCGCAGCGGATCTCGATTCACTTATGGCTCGTTTGGGTAACCTGTAACGCTGGTCAGCCATGAATCACCACGAGAGTGGCCGCGAAAAGGCACAAGAATCACAAGAGAACTCTCTTTTTGCGACTTTTGTGCCTCTTCGTGGCGGCTTCCGTCGGCGTTGCGGTTTTTTCCAGACGAGCCATATCGGCATGGGAGCCGGTGACTGCTCCAGGTGGGATCAGCCGATGGTCGAGCCGGACGTCCCTCCTCTGCTACACGGCCGGCGCGGGTGTGTCCGACATTGCGGGAGACAGCCTGCAGGTTTCCGGGCGCGCGGCCGGGCGGGACCCGGGTTGGGTCAGTTCGTCCCGGACCGAGGACCCTTCCGGTCTGCCGAAGGCGAGATTCGCCGTGGCGAACAGAGGGGGTCTGCTCATAGGTCCCTTCCGGCAGCGGGGGGCCGCGTCATAGGTCCCTTCCGGCAGAAGGGACCTACTTGAAGGTCTTTTCCGGCAGAGGGGGCCGCCTCACAGGTCCCTTCCGGCAGCGGGGGGCCGCGTCATAGGTCCCTTCCGGCAGAAGGGACCTACTGGACTACGACCGCCTCGACGGGACGTTCGGCTACCTGCTCGACTTCTCGGAGGGCATCGGCGACCTGCTCCTCGACACCGGCGGCGACCAGTACCCGATCTACGCGACGCGGCGGTGATCCCTTCTGCGCGGCTGCACCAACAGGCGTTACAGAGGAATAAAAAGGTATACCCGGCTTCCGCTCCTTGTGGTTCTTTTCCGGTTGCTTTCCGGGCCGGCCGCGGGGGCGGAGGGAGGGTGCGATGCCCGGGCAGGCGGCGGTGCGTTTCGTGCATGCTCGTCCACACCGGCGGGCCGGACGGCCGGGCGCGGGTGAGGGCCGTCCCGATGCCGCAGCGCCGACGGGCGGGGGGTCATGCCCACATGGTACCGCGAGTCGGGCTGTCGCGGCATGAGCAGACGGGTATGATCGTTCTCATGGGTCCGTGACAGAATCGGCGGGGTGGCATGAGTCCCCGGGCGCCGGGACCCATGGGGAGGCTCGCACGGGCAGCGTCGGCATCGCTGCGCGAAGTCGTCGCTGCCCATGCCACCCCGCACCAACTGTCACGGACCCCGTTTTCATTGGGACCCGGCACACGGGCTTTTTCACGATGGAGGTCACTCATGCGGCTTTGGACGGTGTCGCTGGCGGCGTGGACGGTGGCGGGCATCTGGGCGGCTTGGGCCGGGGCGGCCGAGCCGGGGACGGCGACGGGGAAGGTGACGCGGTATGTGCGGTTCCAGGCCGGGGAGAAGATTGCGTACGGGATCGTCGAGGGTGAGCGCGTGCGGGTGCTGGAGGGGGATCTGCTGGGCGAGTGGAAGCGGACGGACCAGACGCTGGCGCTCAAGGAGGTGAGGCTGCTGGTGCCGGTGGGGCGGTGCTCGAAGGTGCTGGCACTGGCGGGGAACTACAAAAGCCACCTGGGCCAGCAACCCGAGTCGGCCAACCCGGAGGTGTTCATCAAGACGCCCACGTCGCTGATCGCCGACGGCGAGGACATCGTGATCCCGCCGGGCACGAAGGACGTGCATTACGAGGCGGAACTGGTGATCGTGATCGGCAAGCGGGCCAAGAACGTGAGCCGCGAGAAGGCCAAGGACTACATCCTGGGCGTGACGTGCGGGAACGACGTGAGCGCCCGCGACTGGCAGAAGGGCGATCGGCAGTGGTGGCGAGCGAAGGCATCCGACACGTTCTCGCCGTGCGGGCCAATGATCGTCGCGGGGCTGAATTACGACGATCTGAACCTGGAACTGCGGCTCAACGGTGAGGTCAAGCAGCAGGAGCGCACCAGCGAGCTGCTGCACGACGCGGCGGCGTGCGTGAGCTTCATCAGCCGGCATATGACGCTCGAGCCGGGGGACCTCATCTACACGGGCACGCCGGATACGACCAGCGCGATGAAGCCGGGGGACGTGGTGGAGGTGCGGCTGGAGGGGGTGGGGGTGCTCAAGAACCAGGTCGTGGCGGCGGGGGAATGACGAATGACGAAATCAGAATGACGAATGAATGACGAAGCCCGAATGTCCAATGGTCGCGGGGCGGGGAGATCGACCGCGGATGAACGCCGAGGAGTGAGGAGGAACCGCAGAGACGCGGAGGACGCAGAGAACTGCGATTCGAGATTTGAAATCTGAGATTTGAGATTGAGGCGTGTTCGTCAGGTTCTTCCAGGCGAAAGAAGTTGCGCGCCTGGAGTACAGGGGACAGAAGGCGAGCGACGACATCTGCGAAATCTGCGCCATCTGCGGATCCCAATCATGGTCCGCAGATTTCACAGATTGCGCAGATTCGAGGCGAGTGCTGCCTGATCAACGGCCTCCCGGAAGCCGCAGCCCGGCGCCCCATGCACCTGGATCGCCGCGCTGATGATCGGGTACGTCCGCGGGTGAAGCGAGGGCTCACTTTCCATCAGCGTCCATCTGCGTGCATCGACGGTTCCAAACACCTTGTCAGAAGAACAAGAAGTTGCGCGTCTGCAAGAGAGAGGCCACAGAGCAACCGCGGGATCCAACGGACAACCGAGGTGCACGCAGAGCTCAGCCGTGGTTTTGTCGTCGTTCGAGACTCTTGCAGCCAGAACCTTTTGCCTCTGTGTGCTCTGCGCCCTCTGTGGCAGACTCTTTTATGCGACTGGCGGGCGTATCTGCCGCGGGCGGACTGGGATTTGCGGGGTGAAGCTGGCGGTCAATCGGGCTGCAGCTCCTTGAGGATGATGCCGACGCGGGTCATTTCGGTGGGCGTGGGGCGGACCTGGATCGGGCAGAGGGCGTCGTAGTCGGCGCGGGACATCAGGATCAGGAGGCGGGTGCCGTCGGTGCGGAAGAACTGCCGGCGCCAGCAGGCGATGAGGCCGTCGGCCTCGGCGGGGGTGAGGCCGTGCGCCTGGAGCATGGAGCGGAAGCCCGCGATCACCTCGTCGTCGTGAAGATTGCCCTCGCCGAGCTGGTGCGTGATGTATGCGTCGTCTTTGTACCAGTGAGCCGGGCCGTCGATGACTTCGCCCGTCAATTGACCTTCACGAAGACGAACGCACAGCGCATGCGGCGGTCTGGCGGCGCGCCAGGGAGCGGGAGTCTGCGAGCGAGGCACTTTCATTTCGAAATCCCACTTCCATCTCAGAGTCAGCTCGCTTCCTTTGTGCTCTATCTTCACCGGTGTGGCGGCCAGCGTGGGGCCGTCATAGTAGAGGAATCGCTCGGTCTCGCCGCGGCTGCTGAGCCAACTGGCCGGCACGTCGCGCAGGCGGCTCCACCAGGCGAAACGTTCGTCGGCGCCGACCTGCGGCGGATGCATCCAGGGGAGCTGGTCCGGGGTCGCGATGATGCTCTGCCAGCGCAGGCCGAGGCTGATCAGCTCATTGTGGGCGCCCAGGCTACCCGAGGTTGACCCTGAGACGACGTGCGGGGGCGACAACCAGGGATATCGCTGACGGAGCCCGGCCAGGCGCTCCATCTGCGGATTCCCCAGCGAAGACAACGGCGCGGGGGCTCCCATGTTGCCGTACAGGGTCTCCACCTGTGCGGCAAAGTCATCGGGCCGCGGATAGGCGAACCAGGGACGGCCGCGGTTGATCACCACATTCACATCCACTGCGAGTGGTCGATCGACGGTGATGTGAATGATGGGTTTGGTCACGTACATCATTTGATTGACGCGATCGGCAAACTCACTCAGCGGGTTTCCGGTCCGGTGCACGAAGGGCGGGATCTCGTCGAGAACGGACTGGACCAGCTTGAGGTGGCCGTGGTCGTCGATCCACACGCCCCATTCGGCGAACCGGAATTTGTACGTTTGCGGCGGCCAGCGCAGCAGTGCGCGGGCGGCGGCCTCGCGCTCTTCCGGCGTCGCCCCTGCGAGCATCATCCGCTCCAGGGCGTCACGAATCGCCGGGTCGAGCGCGATCTCGTTCATGGGCAGGCCGATCGGAAATGTCCTGGGCGCGAGCGCGTGAAGTTGGATGAATCTGCCAAGGTTGATGGACACGCTGCCGGTGGCGGCCGGCAGCCCGTGGGGCCAGGCCATTGCCCAGGAAACCTCGAATGCCGGGGCGTGCAGGAGGCCCAGGGCATCGGCGGCGGCGGCCCGCGTCCGGGCGTCGGCATGGGTCAGGAACCCTCGCAGCAGGTCGGTGGTGGTGCTGCTGCGGTGCAGGCCGATGAGAAGCAGCTCGAGGGCCCGCGCCTCGGGGTCCGGCTCCTGCACGACCGCTTCCATCAGGATGGGCAGCGCGGATGAGGGGTAGCCCTCGATCAGCAACTGGAGGCCGGTGAGGCGCTGTCGGGGCTGCGGGAGTTGGATGACGGCGGCGCGAAGCGTTGCATCGATCTGTGGTGGTGATAAACCGAAGGGAGGAGTGATCACAGCCCGTGGCCAGTTCACTATCGGTTTACCGGCGCGGCTCATCTGCCCGGCCACCCAATGCTGGGCGAACTGGTACGGCCAGGCCAGCGTCGCCGCGGCGGAGACGATGAGCAGGCCCAGCACCATCAGGGCATGGCGCCGACCGAGCCGAGG
>CAZQEN010000048.1:15325-30165 GCA_964591605.1 uncultured Planctomycetales bacterium | reverse complement strand
CGAAGGCATGGTATGATTCCCGGCTGCACTCTGAACCGGATCGGAGGTGGGTGAGCCATGTCCTATCAGATCGATCCCTACGAGCCCTGTCCGTGCGGCAGCGGGAAGAAGTACAAGTTCTGCTGCGCAGCCGCGGCCAGGCAGTACCGCCACGGCAAGTATCCCATCGGGACGGTTGCCTTCTACGGCCCCGACGACAAAACCACGACCAAGATCGCCGCCGGTGTGTTCCTGCACGACGGCGCCGAACCGATCATGGAGCGATTCGTCGGCACCGACGTGGCGCAGGATCCCAAAGTGCACGAGCAGATCAGGCGCTTCTTCGCTCGATACGGCGTCAAGAGCGTTGGCATGACGCAGGGCAATCTCGGTTGTCCGCACGAAGAGGGGGAGGACTATCCCCTGGGCGACGATTGCCCCTTCTGCCCCTTCTGGGCCGGCAAGCAGGGCAGCACGCGGTTCAACGCCGAGGATGAACACGATGGCGGCGATCCGGACGGGCCAGACGATGAGCATGAAGGATACAGGCTGGTTACCTTGTCCGACGCGGATTCTGTGGACGAGGCGGAAGACGACGACGAAGAAGACGAAGAGCGCGACGAACGCGATCTGGATGCCCTGTATGCCCGTATCGCGGCCATCCTGGGCGATGGCGAGATGGATCGCGACCAGGAGCTCGAAATCTTTCTGGCCCACCTCCGCGCACATCTCACCTTCCCATGCGAAGTCACCGGCATCGAGGATTTTCAGTGGGAGGAGCCGTATGTCTTCGGCGGCTGGAGCGTCAGGGAGTACAGAAAGCTCAAGAAAACCCAACCCTCGTATGAGGACCGCTACCAATTGCTCTCCATCGGCCGTGACTGGTCGGAGTGGATGATGTGTAATGATGACCTCTCCGCTCACGTCCGACGCGTCAGCGACGGGAAGGAATTCATCCTCGGTCTATCCGAACTCGAGGCAACCGACCGGAACTCAAGCCATTATCAGCTCCTGGACGACTACAGCGTCTGGTTCATGAACAGCCGCTGATCCCGATGGGCTGGCGTGTCCGCAGTTCCATCGCTCGCTGCGTCGGCATCGATCGCGCGGCGTGTCCTCGATCGTCGGAATTCCGACCATCCCGATATACACCAGGAAGGATGAGCCATTCCGCCGTTGACCATTCCCCGCGCCTCCGACAGAATCCCCCGCATGAAATACCTCAGGTACCTCGCCTACGCCTGCATTCCCGCCGCCTACGCTGTTCACTGGTCTGTCAAGGGTGCGGGCTGGGAGCCTCTGGCCACGTTCGTGCTCGCGGCCGTCGGCATCCTCCCACTGGCCGCCCTGATGGGCGAGTCCACCGAGCACCTGGCGGTCAGGGCCGGCCCCACCTGGGGCGGGCTGCTCAACGCCAGCTTCGGCAACGCCGCCGAGCTCATCATCGCCATCATTGCGCTGAGCCGCGGCCTCAACGAAGTCGTCAAGGCCAGCCTCACCGGCTCGATCCTCGGGAATATCCTGCTGGTCGCCGGCATCGCCATGGTGGCCGGCGGCTGGCGGCGCAAAGAGCAGACCTTCAGCCCCTTCGCCGCCGAGGCCAACGCCGGCATGCTCGCCCTCGGCGTCGCCGCCATGCTCACCCCCGCCATCTTTCACCACGTCGCGGAAAGCCTCCATGATCCGCATCAGGCCCTCCACGAGCACGAGGTCTCCGTCGGATGCAGCATCATTCTCCTGGCCGCATATGCCCTCGGCCTGCTGTTTACCCTCAAGACGCACGCCCACATCTATTCGCGTCCGTCCAGACCGCACGCCCCGGACGCTGCGGGTCACGGCCACGCGCCGCACTGGAGCATCGGGCGCAGCGTCGCCATGCTGCTGCTCGCGTCGGTCGGCGTCGGCCTCGTCGCGGAATTGCTCGTCGGCTCCGCCGAAATCGTGGCTCACAAGCTCGGCTGGAATCCCATCTTTGTCGGCGTGATCCTTCTGGCCATCATCGGCAACGCGGCCGAGCATTCGACGGCCGTCCTCATGGCTCTCAAGGACGACATGGACACCGCCATGACCATCACCTACCAGAGCAGCCTGCAGATCGCGCTCTTCGTCGTGCCGGTCGTGGTCTTTGCCAGCGCGCTGATGGTCTCGCTCGGCTGGAGCAGCGCCCCGATGCTCAATCTGGTCTTCTCGCCGCTCGAGGTCGTGGCCGTCATTCTGGCCGTCGGCATCGTCGTCGTGCTCGGTATGAACGGAAAAACCAACTGGTTCGAAGGCGTGCTGCTCCTGGCTCTCTATGCGATCCTGGCCATCGCATTCTTCTTCATGCCCGTTCCCGAGGGCATCATGCCCGCCCACTGAAGCGGCGACGACGCTCCCGCAAGCCCATCACGCCGCTCCATTTCACATCCCCTCTCCCCACCTCACGACCCGCGCTGAACCGCCGTCTGCACGAAGTGCCGCAGCGGATACAGCACCGATTCGCCCACCGCGCCGGTGCGCACATCCGTGAGCGGATCCCACGGAACGATCAGCGGCAGAGGAATCCGCGCCAGACGCGAGATGATCTCCGGATTCGTCTCCTCGGCCAGCGTCGCCGACCCCGGCCGGTACCCGTTCACCACCACCGCCGCGATGCTCAGTTTGCGGGCCCGCGCCGCCTCGATGGTCAGCAGCGTGTGATTGATCGTGCCCAGTCCCGGCCGGGTCACAATCACCACCGGCAGCCCGAATCGCCCGGCCAGGTCGGCCATGCTGGTCTGCGCGTCGATCGGAACCAGCAGACCTCCCGCCCCCTCCGCCACGATCCACTCCGCCCGCCCCCGAATCCGCTCCCAGCTCCGCTCGATCGCCGCCCAGTCAATGGGCGCCCGATGACGCTCCGCCGCGGCCAGCGGTGCAAGCTCGCCCGCGTATCGCACCGGGTTGATCGTTTCCAGGTTCTCGGGCGCGTCCGCGCAGTGCGCGAGAAACTCCGCATCCTCGCTCACGAGCCCGAGGCGGACATCACGCCGGCATCCGGTCGCCACCGGCTTGAACACGCCCGCCCGCCGCCCCTCCTGCCCAAGCAGCAGCGCCAGCGCGCCCGCGATCACCGTCTTGCCGATTCCCGTATCCGTACCTGTCACAAACCATCCTGGCATCAAACACCTCAAGCCCCCGAGGTCTTCCACTGCCTCATCAGCTCCACGACGCCCTCATCGCCTTCTCCACTCCCGAAACCCCAATCTCCAGTCTATCTTCGATCTCAAATCTCAAATCTCAGATCTCAAATCTCCGACACCTCAGATCTCTCCCTCCGAGAACCTGCATCTTGACCTTCCACTCTGATGCCTCCACAACTCCCCATCCGAACTCCGCCCGCGCCCGCCTTGCCGGGGAGCCCCGATCGCTCCAGCCGAGTCACAGTATAGGCGGGCCGATCACCCCGCTCGACAGGGTCGCCCCCCGGCCCGTAAACCACCGCTGCAGCGTGAAGGCCATGCCCACCGATCGTCGTTTCCGCGCCACCCGCCCGCTCTTCGCGGGCAGAATCATGACAGCGCGATACTCAGTAGCGCGATTCAACGACTTTCAGATCGATCCTGCGTCCTACCTAGCGTTTTCTCTAGGTTACCCCACCCGCCCGGCTCCTGACGCTGTCATCATCTGCTGTATTCTCATCAAGAACAGCTTGAACTTTTGACAATCCGGCGAATGCGGGTCATATTACTGACACCTCGTGATGCGGTGTTCGTCGGGTGAATGCCATGCGAGGTTCAAGTCGTTAGAGCTTCTGCCTGCCGCGTCCATCTCGCGGGTGGAGGCTCGGGCTGCAGACGCGGCTGTTTTGAGGAGTTCCGTCTATGCCTCGGGGTAAGGTCAAGTGGTTCAACGAGCAAAAGGGCTTCGGGTTCATCCAGTCGGACGAGGGGGGGCCAGACGTTTTCGTGCATCACAGCGCGATCCAGGCGGACGGCTTTCGTACCCTGGCTGAGGGGCAGGCCGTTGAGTTCGACATCGAGGCGAGTCCCAAGGGTCCCAAGGCACTCGCGGTCCGGCCGGCTGCGGGCTGAGACCATGCGTGCCGGGCAGTTCCCGCCCGCGGGCCGGCACTAGAACCTATCGCTTCCGTCTACAGGCACCTCGCCCGGCCGACGGTCCGTGCGCCGTTCCCGCCGATTCCCGGCCCCCATCTCCGCCGGGCAGCCGCGGAAGAATCGCCGGAGGCCCGCCCTTCGCTCAGGCGAGGTTTCCTCGCGCGATACCCGCTGGTCGCCGACTCTGTGAGGTTGCCTTTCTGCGCGAGCCTGCTTTCCCGGGTGGCACGCCCCATCCGCGCAGCATGCCCTCCCCACGCCTTGAGCCCGCGGCCCGTTGCCCTTAACCTGACGCGGGTCTGAAGGCGGAGGCGCGATGCGATCACGGCCTGACCCTCGAATCGACACCCCGGCTCCACCCGCCGGCCTCCCCGCCCCCCGCACGCGAATCCCTCGTCTATTCCGCTGCCTTCAGAATGCTCTCTCCTCTCCTCTCTCCTATCACATCTCACATCTCACATCCCGGATCCCCCGTCTCCGACTCCCCGGCGCCTGGACCGCACTGCCCTGGTGCCTGTTCATCGTGGGGCTCCCCGCCCGTACCTGCCTGTCCCACCCGCTGCTCTCCGACTACGTCGAGCACCACATCGTCGTCCGCGTCGATCGCGAAAACATCGATGTCGAGATCGACCTGACTTTCCACGACATGCGCTCCCTGCTCGAGCGCCGCCGCATGGACGCAGATCACAACGGCCTGGTCACCCGCGACGAAACCGCCGCATATCTGGCGCAACTGGCCGACTCCCTCGAAGACGCGCTGGTCATCCACTTCGAGGGCCGGCCGCTTCCGGCGACGCTCCTCTACGATCCGCAGGTGGATCTCGCGGGCAATGTCGCCGCGATGGGCGTCCGCCACGTGCTCAAGCTGGCCTACTTCGCCCGTACGCCCCGGCCGCTGAGCGACGGTACGCTCGAGATCGACGATCGACTCTGGCCCGCCGCCGCCGCCACCGGTTCGCTCGAAACGAAAGCCGGCCCCGCTACGCCGGTGCTCGCGTCCACCCCACTCGAGGTCTGGCTGCCCGGCAAGGATTCCTCCCCGCGTGTGCTGGCACTGTCCGTTCGTTCGACGGCCGGCGCCGACCGCGCGGTTACCTCTCATCACCAGGAGATACAACATGCACCTGCGACCCGCCCCGGCGTCAATCCTCCTCTGCGCCGCGACCCTGCTCCCCGCCGCCGCCAGCGCGGCTGATCCGGCCGTCGTGCCCGACGGAGTCGAGCAGTTGGCCGCCCGCCTCGCCTCCGACTGCGCCTGTCTCCTCGAGCCCGGCCAGCGCGCCCGCATGGAGAACTTGAACCGCCAGCTCCGCGAAGCCCGCGGCCAGCAGCGCCGGGGCGAAAACGAGGCCGCCCGCGAGGCGGCGGCCCGCAAACGCCTCGAGCGCGCGGCCGAGGTCTTTGACATCCTCGACAAGACGCCCGGCTTCGTCTCCGTCACCATCGCTGACCCCGGCCCCGATCCCCGACGCGGTCCCACCTTCACCACGCCGGGCGACTTCGGCGCTCTGCTGCTCCGTGTCCGCTACGGCGATGGTCCCGTCGGGTGCGTCGTCCAGGAAAACGACATGGCGCAGAATGCGGGCGAAGACGCAACCGTCGATGTCGGCGTCACCCGCGCAGGCACCACCTGGGCCCTCGTGGTCCTCAGCAACATCCCCGCGAAACGCAGCTCGCTCCTGCTCGAGTTTCACGTCGCCGGCAAGGTCGTTCCCTGGCCCATCGACATCCAGGCTCCGCAGTCCGGCCGCCTCAAGGCCGACATCATCGCCCAGGATACCGGCCAGCCCACTCCCGCCATGGTCCGCCTCGTGTGGAAGACCATGCAGATGGAACGCCCCCCCGGCAACGCCATCGAGTTCGGCCCCCAGTTCGACAGCCAGGGAAGCCCCAGCGGCCGTCGCCGACCGCGCGTCCCCGGCAACGAGGGCGAGTTCTACTGGTGCGTCCCCGGCCCCATCGATACCCAGCTTCCCCCCGGCGATTATGCGATCCAGATCCTCCACGGCACCGAGTACATCCCGTTCAAGGACACCTTCGTCATCAACTCCGGCGAGGTGCTCGAAAAGCGATATGGGCTGCGCCGCTGGGTCGACATGCGCAAATTCGGCTGGTATTCCGGCGACGATCACGTCCACTGCCGCATCCTCAGCGACGCCGACGCCGCACGCCTCATGTCGTGGGTGCAGGCCGAAGACATCCACGTCGCCAACGTCGTCAAGATGGGCGACATCAACCGCACCTGGTTCGAGCAGCGCGGATGGGGCAAGGCCTACCGCGTGATCGCCGGCGACGTGGTCCTCTCCCCCGGCCAGGAATGCCCGCGCACCCACCAGATCGGCCACACCATCTCCATGAACACCACCGGCATGAACCGCAACACCGATCACTACTTCCTGTACGAGGAGGCGGCCGACGCCGCCCACGAGCAGGGCGGCCTGTGGGGCTATGCCCACGTGCTCTCGAAGATGTTTCACGTCGATCGCGACATGAGCATCAACGTGCCCAGGGGCAAGTGCGATTTCGTCGAGCTGATGCAGTTCGGCGCCCTGGGAACCGATTACTACTACGACTTTCTCAATCTCGGCTTCAAGATCACCGCCTCGGCCGGTTCCGACGTGCCCTGGGGCGGCTCGGTGGGGGAGGTCCGGCTCTACGCCTGTCTCGGCGACACACCGTTCACCGCCGACGCCTGGTTCGATGCGGTCAAAAAAGGCCGCACCTTCACCACCAACGGCCCGATGATCGATTTCCGCGTCGATGAAGCCTTCCCCGGCGACGAGATCCGCGCCGCTCGCGACCGCAAGCTGCACGTCAAGGCCCGCGTCTGGGGCGCCCGCGAACGCATGGTGCCCGTCAAGCTCGAAATCGTCCGCAACGGCGATGTGATCAAGGCGGTCGAATCTTCCGATCCGGCCAGGGAGGAGCTCTCCCTTGATTTCGAGGTTGATGCTGCTCACGGCTTCTGGATCGCCGCCCGCGCCTACGCCAGCGACGGCGCCTCCGCCCACACGACCCCCGTCTACGTGATCCGCGAGGGTCTGCGTTTCTGGAAGTTCGATGATCTCGATACCCTGCTGGCCAGGCGCCGCACCAGCCTCGACGAGATCGAGAAGATCGTCGCCGAGGCCGTGCAGAGAAAGGACGACGCCCGGGCCGCGGGGAACCGCACCGGCGAGCAGCTCGCCGTCCAGGGCGCCGAACTCCTCAAACGCGTCGAAGCTGCCCGGGAGATCTACTCAGAACTGGCCAAAACCGCCGAGCGCGAACGCCCGATCCGCAAAAACTGATCCGCGGCCCTGGAGTGCACCAGCCAGTCTGCAAAGAATCTCCGACCCCTCTCCAGGCCCCCACGCCTGGCGTGCGCAGCACGCTGAATAGAGCCCGAAGCGCCAGCGAGGGGTTCTCCGCGCCGACGCCCGCCGCGGTCCTGCCTCGCCCCTCCGCCTTCGCCGCCGGCCGGCTGGCCGGCTGGCCGGGTGGGGTCTCGATGATGCGGAAACGAAAGGCGCCCGCATTCCGCTCCCCCGTCGCTCCAGTCATGAGGCTTTCACCCGGATGCGCATCCTTCGCCCCCGCGTTGCGGCCCGCCCCCTTGCCGACTACACTCCCCGCCTGCCGGCAACGTCCGCAAGGAGAGGATCCGCGTGCCCCGACCCGTCAGTCTCGACGCCTTACTCGACAGGCAGCAGGGCATTCTCAAGCTCGACCCTGCCTTCGCCCGCCGTCGTTATCGGGATGCCGGCCGCCTCTCCGGCAAAAAGCCCGGCCAGACCTTCATTCCCAGATACAGGATGTGGGTCCCCGAACGGTGGATCACCAGCACCACGCAATCCGCCCTCACCCCGCGCGTCCCCGGCGAGGGCCTCAGCTTCCTCGCCGGCACCCGGCTCAGTCTTCGTGACGCACTCGCCGCACGGGGCGAACGCATGCTCGGCCGCGCTCGTTACCGCGCCCACGGCCCCGAGTTCCGCGTCCTCGTCAAGATCCTCGACGGCGACGTGCCCATCGTCTTTCACTTTCACGCCAGCGATCAGGCCGTCCGCCAGCACCGCGACCTCTTCGCCCGGCACCGCTTCGGCAAGGACGAGGCATACTATTTTCTCGACCGCCCCAAGGGCGCCTGCCCCTACACCCACGTCGGCCTTCGACCCGGCACCACGCGTCAGGAGCTCAAAGCCGCCGTCGAAGCCGGCACCGACGCCATGCTCAGGCGCTCGCCCGTGTTCCTGCAGGCGTTCGAGGAGGGCTTTTACGTGCCCGCCGGCGTCGTGCATCGCCCCGGCACCGCCATGACCCTCGAGATTCAGCAGCCCTCCGACGTCTCGATCGTCCTCGACGACCGCATGGGCGACATCCGGTTCACCCCCGCGCAGATGCGCCCCGGCTTCCGGACGCTCGATCAGGCCCTGCAGTTCGTGGACATGAAGACATCGACCGACGGGGACATTCTCGAAAAGTTCCGGCTCGTTCCCTCGGCCGTGCGGAAAAAGCCGCTCCGCGGCGCCGTCGAAGACTGGATTTTTCCACCCCGCATCTGCCGCAAGTTCAGCGGCAAGCGGCTCCGGGTCACCTCGCGCACCGCCACCATCGAGCCCGATTGTTACGGCGTGCTGGTCTGGAAGGGCGCCGGCCGGTTCGGCCCGCACCCGGTCCGCAGCGGCGACGAGTTTTTCGTCACCCACGAGGCGGCCGAGAAGGGCGTCACCGTGGAGCGCGAGTCCGGAGATTGTCTGGAGCTGTTCAAGTTCTTTCCCGCTCCGCTGTAACGGCCGCTCTCCGCGGCGGCCGGGGGTGTGTGACACTTTCGGTGGGTGTCGCGGGCGGCCCGGATGGAATGTGATGTGAGGTCCATGCGCAAACTTCTCGTTGCCAATCGAAGCGAAATCAGCATCCGCGTCTTCCGGGCCGCCACCGAGCTCGGGATGCGCACCGTCGCCGTCTACAGCTATGAAGACCGCCTCTCGCTCCACCGCTTCAAGGCGGATGAATCGTACCAGATCGGACCTCCTCACGGAGGTGAACCGGTCAAGTCCTATCTCAACATCGACGCCATCCTGGCCATCGCCCGCCAGCACGGCGTCGACGCCATCCATCCCGGCTACGGCTTCCTCTCCGAGAACGCCGCCTTTGCCCGCGCCTGCGCCGCCGCGGGAATCACCTTCATCGGTCCCAGCCCCGAGCAGCTCGAGATGTTCGGCGACAAGACCGCCGCCAAGCGGCTCGCCGAGCAGACCGACGTGCCCATCGTCCCCGGCAGCGACCACGGCCTGGGGAGCCTCACCGAGGTCAAGGCGATCGCTAAAGACATCGGCTATCCCGTCATCATCAAGGCCAGCTTCGGCGGCGGCGGACGCGGCATGCGCGTCGTCCGCAAGCCCGAGGAACTCGCCCCCAGACTTGAAGAGGCCCAGCGCGAAGCCGGCGCCGCTTTCGGCCGCCCCGAGGTCTTCATCGAGAAATACATCCCCCGCGCCAAGCACATCGAGGTCCAGCTCCTCGGCGATCACCATGGCAACCTCGTGCATCTGTGGGACCGCGACTGCTCCGTCCAGCGCCGCCACCAGAAGGTCGTCGAGATCGCCCCGAGCTGGAACCTCCCTCTCGACCTGCGCCGCCGGATCTGCGAGGCCGCCGTCCGCCTCTGCACGCCCGTCAAGTACCGCTGCGCCGGAACCGTCGAGTTTCTCGTCGACGTCGACACCGGAAAGTTCTACTTCATCGAGGTCAACCCCCGCATCCAGGTCGAGCACACCGTCACCGAGGCCGTCACCGGCATCGACATCGTCCGCAGCCAGATCCTCGTCACCCGGGGCCACCGGCTCCATGAGCCGCCCGTGAACATTCCGCCCCAGGATCAGATCGAAACCCGCGGCGCCGCCATTCAGTGCCGCATCACCACCGAGGACCCCGAGAACCAGTTCATCCCCGACTACGGCCGGCTCACCTCCTACCGCTCACCGGGAGGATTCGCCATCCGCCTCGACGGCGGCAGCGCATTCAGCGGCGCCCACATCACACCCTACTTCGACTCGCTCCTGGTCAAGATCACCTCCTGGGGCTCCACCCTCCAGGAAAGCGCCATGCGCATGGAGCGCGGCCTCCGCGAGTTCCGCGTCCGCGGCGTCAAGACCAACATCCCCTTCCTCGAGAATCTCATCCTCCACCCCACCTTCGTCTCCGGCCAGGCCACCACCACTTTCATTGACGGTACCCCGGAGCTCTTCAAGCTCCGCATCCGGAAAGACCGGGCCACCCGCCTGCTGTCCTACATCGGCGAGACGATTGTGAACGGCCGCCCGGACGTCAGAAAGAAGTTCGACAAATCCCGCGCCATGCCCACTCCCGTCGTGCCGGCCTATCCGGCCAACACCCCGCCTCCGCCCGGCCTGCGCGAGAAACTCCGGGAGCTCGGACCCGAGAAGTTCGCCGCCTGGATCCGCAAACAGAAGAAGGTGTTCATCACCGACACCACCATGCGCGACGCCCATCAGTCGCTCCTGGCCACCCGTGTCCGCACCTACGACATGCTCCAGGTCGCCGATGCCGTCGCTCATCTGGTTCCCGATTATTTCAGCCTCGAAATGTGGGGCGGCGCAACCTTCGACACCGCCCTGCGCTTCCTCCAGGAGGACCCCTGGCACCGCCTGGCCCTGCTCCGCGACAGAATCCCCAACATCCCCTTCCAGATGCTGCTGCGAGCCAGTAACGCCGTCGGCTACACCAATTATCCCGATAACGTCGTCCGCGAGTTCGTCCGCCGCAGCGCCGCCAACGGCATCGACGTCTTCCGCATCTTCGACTCGCTCAACTGGGTCGAGAATCTCAAGGTCGCCGTCGAAACCGTCCGCGACCAGACCAGCTCCGTCTGCGAGGCCGCCATCTGCTACAGCGGCGACATCCTTGACCCGAAACGCACGAAATACACCCTCAAGTACTACGTCAAAATGGCCAGAGAGCTGGTCAAGATGGGCACCCACATCCTGGGCATCAAGGACATGGCCGGCCTCTGCAAACCCTACGCCGCCCACGCCCTCGTCAAGGCCCTCCGTGACGAGGTCGATGTCCCCATCCACTTCCACACCCACGACGCCAGCGGCGCCGGTGCCGGGGCCATCCTCCGCGCCGTCGACGCCGGCGTCGACATCGTCGATGCCGCACTCGCCTCCATGAGCGGCACCACCAGCCAGCCCTGCCTCAATTCGCTCGTCGCCGCCCTCCGCCACACCCCCCGCGACAGCGGCCTCGACCTCGAATCGCTCAACGCCCTCAGCGAGTACTGGGCGGCCGTCCGCGAGTTCTATTACCCCTTCGAAGAGAGCATCAAATCCCCCAGCGCCGACGTCTATCTCCACGAAATGCCCGGCGGCCAGTACACCAACCTCCGCCAGCAGGCCATCAGCATGGGCCTGGGCGACCGCTGGCCCGAAGTCGTCAAGGCCTACGCCCAGGCCAATCAGCTCTTCGGCGACATCGTCAAGGTCACCCCCTCCAGCAAGGTGGTGGGGGACATGGCCCTCTTCATGGTCAGCAACGGCCTCACCCCGCAGGACGTTCTCTCACCCGATCAGCACCTGAGCTTCCCCAGAAGCGTTGTCGAGATGATGCAGGGCATGCTCGGCCAGCCCGAGGGCGGCTGGCCCGGAGACATCGAACGGATCGTCCTCCAGTCGGCTGGCGTTCAGAAGCTGAGGGGCCGCGCCGGGGCCAAACTCCCCAAGGTGGATTTCGCATCGACCCGGAAAGAACTCGCCGCCAAAGTTCACCATGAAATCACCGACGAGGACGTACTCTCCTCTATCCTCTATCCACAGGTCTATCTCGACTACGACAAGCACGTTCGCAGGTTCAGCGAGACCGCCGTCCTCCCCACGCCCGTCTTCTTCTACGGCCTCCAGCCCGGCGAGGAGGTCACCGTCGAGATCGAGGAGGGCAAGGCCCTTGTCATCCAGTACGCCACCACCAGCGACCTGCACGAAGACGGCACCCGGACCGTCTACTTCGACCTCAACGGCCAGCCCCGCGCCGTCAAGGTCCCCGACTACGTCGCCGAGGGCCACGTCCACAAGCACCCCAAGGCCGACAGGGAGGACCCCAATCACGTCGCCGCTCCCATGCCCGGAAAGGTCTCCACCGTCAACGTCAAGAGCGGCGACACCGTCACCAAGGGCCAGCCCCTCCTCTCCCTTGAAGCCATGAAGATGGAAGCCGCCGTCTACAGCCCCCGCGATGCCCGCATCGCCGACGTGCTCGTCCAGCAGGGCTCCATCATCGAAGCCGGCGATCTCCTCGTCGTCCTCCAGTGATCGCCGGGGATCTGGCAATGATCTCGGGAGCGGGTTTGTAGGTCTCCCGGCGCGCCGGGACCGGGCCGGACCTGCGATGGAGAAGGGTCTCGCCCAGCCGAGGTCCCGTCCGGCAGACGGGACCTACATGCACGCCCGAAAGAACTGCCAGATCCATCGCCGCACCCGTCCTGACTCCGCTTGCCAAACCCCAATTCAGCGCCTACTTTATCCGCGCAGGCAACAGAGTCGGAGCCTGACCGCTTCAAGCCAACAGGAGCCCGCACCATGCGAAACCGCTGTTTCTGCGGATTGACCGCATTGCTCGCCGTGGGAGCCGCGATGTCCTCCCTCGCCGCGGACCCGCCCGCCCCCAGGGCACGACGGCCCCGCGTCACCCCCGTCTACAAGGAATACAAGCCCATCGAAGTCAAGGACGGCGGCACCATCGAAGGAGTCGTCCTCTACAAGGGCGAGGTCCCGCCCCCCGAGAAGCTCCGCATCACCAAGGACCTGCCCACCTGCGGCAACCATCCCACCGAGCGTCCCCGCATCATCGTCAACGAAGACAAGCAGGTGAAAGACGCCATCGTGTTCCTCAACATCAAGCAGGGCAAGCCCGCTCCCAAACAGGAGGAGAAGCCCGTCCTCGACCAGAAGGGTTGCGATTTTGACCCCCACGTCGCCGTCATCACCATCAGCCAGCCCTTCGAGATCCTCAACAGCGACCCCGTCGCCCACAACGTCCAGGCCACGCAGAACCTCCGCACTGTCTTCAATCATCTCCAGCCTCAGAAGGGCATGAAGCAGGAGGAGAAGTTCAAGGAGGTCGGCGTCGTTGTCCTGCAGTGCCAGGCCCACGAATGGATGAAGGGCTGGCGATACGTCCTTCCCCACCCGTACCACGCGGTCACCGGAAAGGACGGCGCCTTCAAGATCACCGATATTCCGCCCGGCGAATACGAACTGCACCTGTGGCAGGAGCACACCGGCGAACAGATGAGCAAGGTCAAGGTCGAGTCCGGCAAAACCGTCAAGCTCGAACTCGAACTGCTTGCCAAATAGCCTTCGTTTTCACCTTCTCACGTTCTCACTTGGACCCGCACGATGCAGGAGCCATAAACCCATGAAAACAATCATGATCGGCACACGGATTCTGAACAGCGCCGCCTTCGCCCTGGCCCTCACCGCCGGGGCACTCGCCCAGGACATCGATCTCTCGGTGTTCGGAAAACTGCCGTCCATCGAGACGATCACCCCCAGGGACAACCCCAGCACCAAGGCCAAGATCGAGCTCGGCCGCATGCTCTATTTCGACACCCGTCTCTCCGGCGACAGCAGCAAGTCCTGTGCCTCCTGCCATGTGCCCGAAACCGGCTGGACCAACCGCGCCCAGCTCTCCGACGGCTACCCCGGCACCAAACATTGGCGGTCCGTCCCCACCGTCCTCAACGCCGCATACCAGAAGGCCTTCTTCTGGGACGGCCGCGCCGCCTCGCTCGAAGAGCAGGCCCAGGGCCCCATCCAGGCCCCCATCGAAATGAACCAGAACCCCGATCATCTGGTCGAGAAGCTCTCGATGATTCCCGATTATCGCAAGCGCTTCAAGGAAGTCTTCGACGGCCCCATCACCTTCGACAACATCGCCAAAGCCATCGCCGCCTTCGAGCGAACCGTCGTCTCCCGCAACGTCCCCTTTGACAAGTTCCTCGCCGGCGACAAGTCTGCCCTCGATGAGGATCAGGTCAAAGGCCTGCGGCTCTTCGTTGGCAAGGCCGGCTGCATTGCCTGCCACAACGGCCCCAATCTCAGCGACGGCAAGTTCCACGCCATCGGCGTGCCCGAGATCGAGCCCCTTCAGAAGGAATCAGATCGCATCGCCACCCGCCATTTCTTCGCCAAGGGCGCCGGCTACAAGAACGACAAGGAGGGGTACAAGATCCCGAGGGATTACGGCCGCGAAATCATCAGCAAAAAGGCCGAAGATCGGGGCAAGTTCCTCACCCCCAGCCTTCGCGAGATCGCCAACACCCCGCCCTACATGCACAACGGCGCCTTCACCACGCTTGAGGAGGTCGTCGACTTCCTGAGCAGGGGCGGCGGAGATCTTCCCAACAAGGACCCGCTCATCCGGCCCCTCAACCTCACCGACGAAGAGAAACAGCACCTCGTCGCCTTCCTCGAAAGCCTCTCGGGCGACGAAATCATCATCGAAGCCCCCGACCTCCCCAAAAAGGAGGACGGCTCCTTCTAGAAACCGGTTCGAATACAGCGGCTGCCCCCCTGCCTGCCCGCAATAGAGCCCGAAGCGCAAGCGAGGGTTTCGCCGCGCCGACTTTCGAACGTCCACCGTGCTCCCCGCGCTCGCCGCGTGCCCCGCTCCTCGCGCAGCGAGGGGCGGGATCCCGATGATGGGAACACGCAAGACTCCCGAAACGGGCTACCGCCCGCAATAGAGCCCGAAGCGCAAGCGAGGGTTTCGCCGCGCCGACTTTCGAAC
>CAZQEN010000048.1:11755-15225 GCA_964591605.1 uncultured Planctomycetales bacterium | reverse complement strand
GCTACCGCCCGCAATAGAGCCCGAAGCGCAAGCGAGGGTTTCGCCGCGCCGACTTCCGAACGTCCACCATGCACCCCGCGCTCGCCGCGTGCCCCGCTCCTCACGCAGCAAAGGGTGGGGTCCCGATGATAGGACCACCGCATGCTCCCCTCTCAATCCATGCATCCCCTCCCACATGCGCTTCAGCACCCGAGAAAACGTCGCCCGCTCCTCCTCACCGCCCCCGCATCCGCCGGTTCGCCTCCGCCACCGCATCCAGCATCCATGACCGGTGATTCTCCGCCGTCACGTTGTACGTCCCATCCTGCTGCGGCAGGTCGTACACCCACAACGCAGCCAGCGGTATCCGCAGCTCAACGATCGTCTCCAGCATCTGCCTCACGTACACCCGCACCTGCTCCGGCCCCATCTCGTCCGACGCCCCGAACTCGCCGACGAACAGCGGCTTGCCCGCCGCGATGCCCGTCTCGTGGCACATCCGCAGCAGCTCCCGCAGCGGCGCCGGCGGCTCGAAAAACTCGTGATCCCTGTTCGGATACAGGTGAATCGACAGGCCGTCGTACGGATCTGCGTTGTCGCGCAGCAGCATCGCCGCCGTCTGAGCGGGCGTGTCCCGTTCCCACTTCTGCCCCGTCATCAGGTGATACGCGAACGGCCGGGGGATCGAATCGCCCGTGATCAGCAGCCGGTGCGCATCGATCCGCCGCACCGCCCGCCCGAACTCCCGCTGCGCGCATTCCACCGCCTCCCGCGGCAGCTTGTCGCGCGCACTCCGCGTCGTGGGCGTACCCAGTTGCGGCGCCACATACGGCAACCCCTGGCCCGCCCCCGGCAGGTCGATCTGCAACCGGTGCTCGTTGCCGAACTCCCACGCCCAGATCGCCGGTGAATCCCGGTACCGCCCGACCACGTCCGCCACATACTGCCGCATGAGCGTGTGCGTCTTCGACGCCGGATGGCCCCACTGGTCCACCGGCTCGCCGGCCGCGTCCGGCACCGTCGCAAAATACCAGAAAAACGAGGGAATCAGCCCGATGCCCTGCCGCTCCGCCTCCTGCACGAACGCGTCGAGCCGCTCGAAGTAACGCGGCCGCTCCCGCAGATACAGCGACCAGTCGGCCGCCCAGAACCCGTTGCACGCAAATCGAATGAACGGAATGCCCCGCTCGCGCAGCGCCGCCAGCCCCGACCGGTACGACACATCGCCGCTGTCGCTCAGCGTGCGGATGAACGCGCTGAAATAATTGACCCCGATGCCGCGGTACGCCCGCCCATCCTTCATCAGGACGCCGCGATCCACCGACAATCCCGGCGGGGCCTTCCCACTCCCGGGCAGCGTACTCGGCCTGCTGGAAGGAGAGCTCGCCGGCAACTCCGCCCAGGCGCCGCCCGCGCCGACCCCGCACCCCCACGCCATCGCCATCAACCACGAAGCCAGCTCGGGTCTCATCTCCGTCAGACTACACGATTTGCCGTCGCCTGGGGTGCTCCCGAGCCCCTCGGTGAATGCAATTCTTGCATGACGCGGCGCCGCCAGATCAGAACCCTGCAGCTCCACGGGAACCACGAAAGGCTGGTCTGACTCCCCAACGCGCCCCCGCCCGCCGCATCCATCCGTCTCCGATCAGCCCCATCGTCCTGCGCCCGACGAGCGAATACCCCGATCTGATTAACAGACCTCTAATCTGCAGCTTCCGTGCGCCTCCGCCATTGACCGGCGGTGATCTCAGGCAGAGGATGTGAGCCTGCACTGATGCTGACCAGCAATTGACTCACATGCACACGGAGCAAACGTCATGGCTCGGACCCGCCGCCGCATCTACGGAGTCCTGCTGGGCGCCTGGGCGTTCGCCGCAGCGTACAATGCTGCTCCTGCGGCGCCGCCCCGGAATATCGGTTTTAACCCCCTCGCGCCGATCCACCTTGGGCTCCTCGACGCCGGCATGACCACCAAACCGGCAGACAATGCCGGCGAGACAACGGAAACAAAGGCCAGACCCGCGAAGGAATCGTCTGCCGGTGTCGAGGACGAAATGGAGGACCGCCAGTCCTTCAACACCTACACCTCCCTCGAGGACGGACAGCCCGGTCAGCCCGGCGAGCTGCAGATCAACCATTTCACCGGATGGAGCACGCGGTCGGGCGAATCGGACGCATGGCTCATGAGGCCCGAAATCGAATACACCTTCAACCACGAGCTCCTGCGCAATACCAAAGTCGGGCTCGATGTCCCCCTGGAGATGCTGAATGGCGGTGTGGATGGAAACGGCGACATCGAATTCCACTGGATCCAGCGCTGGATCGCCGAGGATCCCTCCGGCTGGTGGCCCACCTTCTCCACCATCAACGAACTGCGCGTCCCCAGCGGCTACCACTCCAGCGGCGTGGACTGGACCCTGACGTTCGTGATGGCCAAGGAGCTCGGGCCCGGAACCGCCTACCTCAACGCCTTCTTTGAGTCCGCCAACGGCCGCAACAACCTCGAAGAAGCCGACTCCTGGTGGGATCAGGTGCGGGGCGAGGAAGGCGACGACTTGCGGAACTTCCAGTGGGGTTTCCGCTTCGGCTACAAGTGGCGGATTACCGACACGTTCGCCATCATCGCGGACTACGTGCTTGAGACCAGTGAGCTTCGCGGTGAGGCCGACCAGCACACCGGCGAAGTGTCGGCCGAGTGGCGCATCAATGACAAGCTCTCGTTGGGTCCGGGAGTCATGTTTACTTGGGATGGAAGCGACAACCATCAGAACTTCGGGGCGGGGGTGACCGTCCACTACAGCTTTTGGTGATCAACCGGTCTCTCCCGCGTATCATGTGCGCGGGAGCTCGCTGTCGCTTCCGCCCGCGGGGCACCCATGTATTGGTCCCGGACCATTCGAAGAACCGTCGCCCTCGCCATCCCAGGCCTGTGCGTGCTGGTCTGGGACGCAGCCGGCTGTGCCGTGGACGCGGCAAAGGACTTCGCCCGCACCCGCCAGCTCATCACCGCCCGGACGGGCGTCGACCTCCTCGACCAGGACACCGCAGACGCCCAGCGCCGGGCGGCGCAGCTCCTGCACGGAGACCTCACCCTTGACGAGGCCCTGCAGATCGCCCTCATCCACAATCGCGAGTTCATGGCTCTCTTTCAGGAAATCGGCGTCTCCCGCGCCGAGGTCGTCCAGTCGGGGCTGATGCAGAACCCGTCCCTCTCCATACTTCTCCGCTTCCCCGAGGGCGGCGGACGCCCCAACCTCGAGCTGGGCATCGCCCAGGAAATCGTCGATCTCTGGCAGATCCCCGTCAAAGTCAAAGTCGCCGAGGCCCAGCTCGAACAGGTCCAGGAGGCCGCCACCGAGATAACCCGCCTGCGCGGCGAGACGGCCACCCCGCGGGCGGCCGGCCCGGCGCTGATGGAAGCCGCCCAGGCCTCGGCCAAGAGCCGCGGCCTCGGGCTGGTGCTGCAGGCCAGCGGCGACGGCCTGCAGGTC
>CAZQEN010000048.1:2007-11745 GCA_964591605.1 uncultured Planctomycetales bacterium | reverse complement strand
AGTCAAAGTCGCCGAGGCCCAGCTCGAACAGACCGTCCGCCGCGTCGCCGCCCGCGCCGTCAGCCTCGCCGCCGACGTCAAGACCCGCTATTACGAGGTGCTCGCCGCGGTACTGGCCCGAGATACCGCGCGGCGCGCTGTCGAGCTCGTCGACCAGTCGGTCCGCTCGGCCGAAGAGCGCTTCAAACAGGGCGATCTGAGCCGCCTCGACGTCAATCTGCAGCGCGTCACCCTGCTCGACACGAATCTCGACCTGCTCGCCGCCGAGCGGAACCTCCGCGTCGCCGAGCTCGAACTGGCCCGCGTGCTGGGTCTGAGCCGCTCGGACGCCCCGCTCCACGTCACTGGCAATCTGCCCGGAAAGATGGAATTGCCCGACGACCAGACCCTTCTCACCTGGGCGATGCAGCAGCGGCTCGACGCACAACTCACCGCCTACCAGGTGCGCGAGGCGGAAAAGCAGCTCAAACTCGAAATCCTCAAGGTCCTTCCGAGTCTGGCCCTGGGCTTTGACGTCGAGCGCTCCGAATCACGGGGCCTGCCCGGCCGAAAAGTCGCCGCCGACACCCTGCGCAGCTCCATCGCCGGCGGCGGCTTGACCGCCCCCTCCATTCAGTCGCGGGGCGAACGCAGCCTCGAAAAGCGCCAGATCATCGACGCCATCCTCGGCCCGACGATCACCGTGACCCTCCCGGTCTTCGATCAGAATCAGGCCCAGATCGCCAGGGCGCGCTTCCGCATCGAGCAGCGGCGCCAGGAGTTCGAGAATCTTCTCGACCAGGTGGCGCTCGACGTTCAGCGCTCCGCCGCGCAGGCCCGCGCTGCTCTGGGCCTGTGGCGATACTATGAAAACGAGGCGCTCCCCGCCGCGGTCGAGACCGTCGACGGGGCGCGAACCATGTTTCAGCAGGGCGAGCAGAGCATCCTGGCCCTCATCGAAGCGCAGCGGTCGCTCGTGAACCGGCGCGCCGGCCTCGTCGACGTGCAGCGCGCGTACGCCGTGGCCCTGGTCGAGCTCGAAGCGGCCCTCGGCGGCCGGATGCCCGCCCCGGCAACCCAACCGGAGACCGCACCCCGCAGCGCCGCCGGGTCACGCCCGGCCGGGTGATCGGCCGTGGGAGCTGCCAGGAGTCATCACAGGAGTACGAACCAGATGAAGCACAAATGGTACGGATTACTGGGCGGCGCACTCATCGCGGCCCTGCCGGGAAGCTGTCAGTCACAGCCTTTCGGTGAGACGCTCCAAGCATTCCTGCAGGATTTCGCCCGACAGATCATCGCCGCCGCCGTCACTTGACGGCACGCTGATTCCAGGAACGAGAATGCCATCATGAAAGTTCTCTCGTGGGCGTTCGCCGCCTTCATCTTCGCCGCGATCGGGGCGTTGCTCACCTACACCTACCTCGAGCTTCATCCTGAGCTCCTCCACGCGGGCGAGGCTGAGCATGAAGAGGGAGCTGAGGCGCAGGAGTCAAAAGCGCAGCACTCCCCCGCGGCCGCGTCCGAAGCCTCCGCGCAGGAAGCCGATCAGCACGAGGCCCGGCATGCCGGCGAAGCCCGCGAGGAAGAAACACCCGACGTCCGCACGCTCGAAAACGGCGACGTCGTCGTGCGGATGGATCTTGCCACTCAGAAACGCATCGCCCTCGCCACTGCACCGCTCACCCCGGCCACGCTCCCTCCGGAGCTTCTCGCCTACGGGGTGGTCCAGGAGGACCCGGGCCGCAGCTTTTTCCTGCGCGCTCCAATCGCCGGCTTCCTTCACCCCGCCACACAGCCGTGGCCGCAGCTCGGCGATCTCGTCCCCGCGGGCACCACCGTCGGCGTGGTCGTCCCCCGCCTCAGTGCGGTCGAGCGCGCCGACCTCGCCGCCCGCCTGGCCGCCGCCCGCGGAGAAGTCGACGAGGCCCAGGCCGCCCTCCAGGCCGCCCAGACCTCCTACGATCGAAGAAAAAAGCTCTTCGCCGAGCAGCTCGAGTCGCAGCGCCAGCTTCAGGAGGCGGAAGCCACTTTGCGGGCCGCTCAGGCCCACCTCGAAACGGCCCGCCGGACCGTCGCCATCCTTCAGTCGTCGCTCACCGCCAGCACCGGCCCCGCCGGAGAGGTCCCCCTGCGGCTCGAACGCCCGGGACAGGTCCTCGCCGTACCCGCCCGGCCCGGCGAAGCCGTCGAAAGTGGTCAAAGCTTGCTCCAGGTGGGCGATTACGATCAACTCCTCGTCCGCACCGAAATCCCCGTCGGCCAGCCGATCCCGTCGCAGGTCAAAAGAGCACGGATCGTTCCCGCCGGCTTCGAGGATCACCCTCTCGAGGGGCAGCTCGTCGGACCGCTCCCGGCTGCGGACCAGCGCCTGGCTGGCGGCTCCCTTCTGTTCCGGGTACGCCCCGGCCGTCTGCTCCTGCTGCCCGGCATGTTCGCCAGTGTCTATCTCGAGCTGCCCGGCCGGCCCCGCAGCGGCATTCTCGTGCCCCGCTCGGCCATCGTCCGGTACGGCGGCCGATCCTGGGTCTACCTCCAGACACAGGCGGATGAGTTTACCCGAAAAGCGCTCAACATCGACCACGCCCAGCCGGGGGCGGTGTTCGCGACCGGCGGCCTGGGCGCCGACGCCCCCCTCGTCGTGCAGGGGGCCCAGAGCCTGCTCTCGAAGGAACTGACTTTCTCAGCCCAGGAAGAAGAAGAATGATCGGGCGCTCGCCGGGCAGCGCGGCGCCGACCCGCCCCGCCCGCAGCGCAGACCGTGATCCGACATGCTCAAAGGACTTGTTGAGTTCTCCATCAGGCACCGCTTCGCCGTCGTGTTCCTCGCCGCCGGCATGATCGGCTACGGCCAGTACGCCGCGCGTCACGCCAGGCTCGACGTCTTCCCCGACTTCGTGCAGCCCCAGACGGTGATCCAGACCGAGGCCCCGGGACTCTCCCCCGAGCTCGTCGAACAACTCGTCACCCGGCCCGTCGAATCCGCCATCAACGGCGTCGGTTTCCTCGAATCGATCCGCTCGCAGTCCGTCCAGGGCCTCTCGATCGTCACCATCCTCTTCAAGGAGGATGCCGACATCTTCAAGGCCCGCCAGATGGTCAACGAGAAGCTCGCCACCATCGCCGGCGCCCTGCCCGTCGGCGTGCACGCGCCCAAGATGACCGAGCTCACCAGCTCGACCATGGACCTGCTCAAGATCGGCCTCGTCTCCGACAGGCTCAGCCCGATGGAATTGCGCACCTTCGTCGACTGGACGCTCAAGCAGCGCCTGCTTTCCGTCCCCGGCGTCGCTTCGCTTCACGTCTTCGGCGGAGAGATCCGGCAGCTCCAGGTCCAGGTCGATCCGCAGCGTCTTCTGGCCTGCGATCTGGGAATCGACGACGTCCTGATCGCCGCCCGCAACTCGACCGGCGCCCGCGGCGCCGGCTTCATCGAGAACGCCAACCAGCGCATCGTCATCCAGACCGAAGGCCAGTCGCTCACGACCGAGCAGCTCGGCGACGTGGTCATCACGCGGAGGGGCTCGCTCGTCATCCGCCTCCGCGACGTCGCCAGCGTCGTCGTCGCCGGCGAGCCGAAGGTCGGCGATACCGTGGTGATGGGCGGCCCCGGCGTCCTCGTTACCATGCTCAGCCAGTACGGCGCCAACACCATGGAGGTCACGCGCGGGCTCGAGGCCGCCCTCGCCGAGCTCCAGCCGGTTTTCGACGCCAACCACATCCGGATGTATCCCCGCCTCCACCGGCCCGCCACCTTCATCGAGACCGCGCTCTATCACATCAACCGCTCGCTCGCCATCGGCGCCGTTCTGGTGTGTGCCGTCCTGTTCATATTCCTCTTCAACCTGCGCACGGCTTTCATCTCCATCCTGGCCATTCCGCTTTCCCTCCTGATCGCCATCGTGGTCATGAACCGCCTGGGCATCACGCTCAACACCATCACGCTCGGCGGCCTCGCCATCGCCATCGGCGAGGTCGTCGATGACGCCATCATCGACGTCGAGAACATCTGGCGCCGGCTCCGGGAGAACCGGTTGCTCGCAAGCCCGCTGCCCGCCTGGCGCGTCGTGCTCGACGCGTCGCTCGAAGTCCGCAGCGCCGTGGTCTACGCGACCTTCGTCGTCGTCCTCGTGTTCGTCCCCGTGCTCACCATGTCCGGCCTGCAGGGCCGGCTGTTCGCGCCTCTGGGCGTCGCCTACATCCTGGCCATTCTCGCCTCCCTCCTCGTGGCCATCACCGTCACCCCGGCCTTGTCGCTCATCCTCCTGCCCGGCGCACGCGTCAGGACCGAGCCTTTCTTCCTCCGGTGGCTCAAGCAGGGCTACCGTCGCATGCTCTCGTTCCTCAGCCGGGCCCCCGGCGGCGTCATGGGCATCAGTGCGCTCCTCTGCGTCGCCGCTCTCGCCCTCATTCCGCGCCTCCGCGGCGAATTCATCCCCGAATTCCGCGAAGGACACTTCGTCCTCCAGGCCAGCGGAATCCCGGGCACGTCGCTCCCCGAAATGGTGCGCATCGGCACGCTCATCTCGCACGAGCTCCTCGCCAACCCGAACATCGCCACCGTCGAGCAGCAGGTCGGCCGCGCCGAGCTCGGCGAAGACCCCTGGGGCCCGCACCGCAGCGAATTCCACGTCGAACTCCAGAAAGATCTGCCCGGCGACGTGCAGGAGCAGACGCAGCAGGATATCCGCGGCGTTCTCGAGTCCTTTCCCGGCCTTCAAACCGAGGTGCTCACCTTCCTGGGCGACCGTATCGGCGAGACCATCTCCGGTGAAACCGCCGCCGTGGTCGTCAACCTCTACGGAGAGGACCTCGAAGCCCTCGATAACACCATTCAGGAGGTCAAAACGGCCGTCCGCTCCGTCCGCGGCGCCCGCGACGTGAGCGTCGCCTCCCCGCCCGGCGCCCCCCAGGTCAGCATCTCTCTTCGCCCCGAGCAGCTCCGCCAGTGGGGCTTCCAGCCCGTCACCGTCATGGAGGCCATCGAAACCGCCTACCAGGGCACCGTCGTCGCCCAGGTCTACGAGGGCAGCCGCGTCTTCGACGTCTCCGTCATCCTTCAGGAGCCGGCGCGCCGCGACCCCGAATCCATCGGCTCGCTAATGCTGCGCAGCCCCGCCGGCACGTACGTGCGGCTCGACCAGCTCGCCCACATCGACCACCGCATGGGCCGATACATGATCCTGCACGACGGCGCCCGCCGACGGCAGGCCGTGACCTGCAATGTCGAGGACCGCGATATCGCCGATTTCGTCCGCGAGGCCGAGGCCAGAGTCGCCCGCATCAAGCTCCCGCCCGGCCTCTACGTCACCTTCACCGGCGCCGCCGAGGCCCAGAAACAGGCCCAGCGCGAACTCCTCCTCCACTCCGCCCTCGCCGGCGTCGGTGTCATCCTCCTGCTCTCCACCGTGTTCCAGCGCACGCGCAATCTCCTGCTCGTGCTCGCCAATCTGCCGTTCGCGCTCGTCGGCGGCATTCTCGCCGTCTATATCACCCGCGCCACGCTCTCCATCGGCTCGCTCGTCGGCTTCGTGACCCTCTTCGGCATCACCATGCGCAACTCCGTCATGATGGTCTCGCACTTCGAGCACCTGGTCACGCAGGAAGGGCAGACCTGGGGCCTGAGCACGGCCCTGCGCGGCGCCTCCGAGCGGATCGTCCCCGTCCTCATGACCGCCCTGGTCACCGGTCTGGGCCTCCTGCCCATTGCCCTGGGCACCGGCGAGGCCGGCCGCGAGCTCGAAGGCCCCATGGCCGTCGTCATCCTCGGCGGTCTCGTCACCTCGACGCTTCTTAACCTCCTCGTCCTGCCTACCCTCGCCCTGCGTTTCGGCCGGTTCGAGCCCGCCCGCTGACATCCCCCTCCGGAGCGCCCGCCGTGTTATAGTCCTGATCGAGGCGCCCTTCCGCGCGGCATCAGGCCCCTCAAGCTCCTGACCCGCGCCCGGCACCCCCAGCGAGGTACCTTCAGATGCCAGCCACGCCGGCGCAAAACGAACCCAATCCGCCCGTCCCAAAGCGGATTGTGCAAATCGAACCCAATTCTCCTGCCCGGACCTCGACCGCGAACCACCGACAACGGGCAACGGACAAACCGCAAAACGAACCCAATCCGCTCGTCCCCGTCCGGGCCCGCCGGGCCAAAACCGCGTCCAAGCTCCGCTCTGACAACCGCTTACGTCGCCCAGCCCCCGGCTCTCCCCCCGGCGATCAGGCCCCGCCTCCACGCCGCGTCGGCCCATTCACCCTCCACGAATTCCCCGCCCTCCCCAGCACCAGCGACCACGCCAGGCTGCTCCTCGCCCGCGGCCAGCTCCGACCGCCCGCCATCGTCCTCACTGCCCGCCAGACCGCCGGCCGCGGCCGCGGCGCCAATACCTGGTGGTCCGGCCCCGGCTGCCTGACCGCCACCTTCGCCCTCAAGTCCGACCCCGCCGTACCCATCGAGCAGGTCCCGCTCTACGCGGGCGTCGCCCTCCGCCGCGCCGTCTTCGACCTCACCCGGAGCGACCGCGTGCTCCTCAAATGGCCCAACGACCTCATGTTCGACGAGCGTAAGCTCGCGGGCATCCTCTGCGAGCGCCGTCGCCGCGTCGACCTCATCGGCATCGGCCTCAACATCGCTCCCGCGCGCGTCCCGGCCCGTCTCCGACCCCGCCTCGCCTCGCTCCGCGAAGTCGCGCCGCAGCGGCTGGACCCCCGCCGGGTCCTGCAGACCCTCGCCGCCCATCTGCTCGATCTCCTGGGACGACGCCATTCCCGCACCGATGCCCGCGACATCCTGAACGAGTACGACCGTCATCACCTGCTCGTTGGACGGCGGGTGCACGTCTCGCATGGCCCCGGCTGTCCGTCCGTCACCGGCCACTGCAGGGGGCTCGACACCGCCGGCCGCCTCGTGCTGGTGAACAGAGGAACAATCGATGTAGTGGTTTCTGGAACTGTAAGGATTTTAACAGAAGATAAAGCCCGGCGCAGGTGAAGGGTCTTCCATCAGAGAACGGCCCTCGGCGACGGGTCCTCGATCCGCCGGCCGTCCCGTCTCCCCCCGCCCTCAGCCCGTCGAATCGGGCTCGTGACCCTCCCTCGCCTCCGGAAGCACGATCCGGAACCGCGTCCCTTCTCCCGGCTCGCTCGCCACCTGCACCTTCGCCTGATGCAGGTCCGCAATCCACTTGACGATCGAGAGCCCCAGCCCCGAACCCTCCACCGGCGCCGTCGCCGAGTCGCGCAGCCGCACGAACGGCTCGAAGATGCGGTCCCGCGCCGCGCTCGGGATCCCCGGCCCCTGGTCCCGCACTTCCACGCCCACATACCCGTCGCTCGACTCGATCGCCACCTGCACCGGCCGCCCCGCACCGCTGAACTTCAGCGCGTTGTCCACCACGTTCCGGAACATCGCGTGCAGCAGCTCCTCGTTCCCGTGCACGAACCGCGCCTCCCCGTGCCCGTTCACCCGAGTCACCCGCAACCGCTCACGCTGCCCGTCCGGGAACTCCGCCACCACGTTCGCCATGCACTCGTCGATGTCGATGTCGTCCCGCATGCTCACCGGCTGGTCCGACTCCTGACGCGCCAGCAGCAGCAGCTTGTCAATCAGGTCGCGCAGCCGCTGCCCGCGCTCCAGCGCACGGTCCAGGTGCGCGGTCGCCGGCCCCGGCGCCGCAAGCTGCCCGCGGGCGAGCTCGAGCTGCGAGATCAGGCCCGTCAGCGGGCCTCGCAGTTCGTGCGACGCGTCCCGCGCGAATCGCCGCTGCCGCTCGAACGCCCGCTCGATCCGGTCGAGCATCCCGTTGATCGCCTGAGCCAGCAACCCGATCTCATCCTGCTTGTGCCCGCCCTCGAGCCGGTCCGACAGACGCCGCTCATCGATCATCCGCGCCTTCCGGGCGATCTCGCCCATCGGCTGCAGCGCCCGGTCCGCCAGCCACACCGACAGCAGCCACGCTGCGATCAGCCCGCTCCCGCACACCCCCGCCAGCGTCCACCCGATCTTGAGGAACAGCCCGTGACGCCACTGCTGCTCGTCGGCCACCAGGATGCGGAAGCGACCCACCGGCCGGCCCGCACCCTCGTCCGGGAACGACAGCGCCACCGGCTGACCCGACGAGTTGACCGCCTCGCGGATCGTCACGCCGTCCTTCCCCGTCCCCGTCACGATGAACAGCAGGTATCCCGGGCTCGCCCGCCAAAGATCGATCTTCGCCCCCGGATGAGCCCGCTCGAACGCCTCCCGCACCGGAAGCGGCAGCGCCGTTGGAACCGGATGACGCGTCTCCCGCAGCAGCCGGCCCCCCTCGCTGATCTCCAGCTCCACCAGCACCTCGCCCTGACGCGTGATCACCTCATACTTGAACTGGTCGTCCTCGTACTCGAGTTCTGCAACGACGATCTCCTGGTTCGGCGCGACCTCGCTCAGCGTCCGCCGCACGGCCTCGGGCAGATCTGTTGTCCGGCTCGAACTCTCGTCGATCCTCACATCACGCGCGCTGGCGAGCATCCCCGTCGGCTCCGTCGGCGACGGCACCTCGAACGCCGGTGATGCCTGGCTCAGGGCCCCGAATGGAATCGCGCCCTTGTACCCCCGCCACGTGTCGCTCTTCCAGACGATGCGGCCCTCCGCATCGCTGATCTGCCAGTACTGCGACGACAGCGTGTTCCGCAGCGCCGCCGGAGACGTGAGCAGCTCGAACGCCTCGAGCTGCGGCTGCCACGCGATCTCCGTCGCCAGCCGGTTCACGTCCCGCTGGATCAAGATCTCCGCCTGCTGGTGAATGATGTACCGGGCCCAGAACCAGATCGCCAGCGAGCACAGCACCAGCAGCAGCGTGATGCAGATGGCGAACATCCCGCGGAAGCGTGTGCGGATCGTGGCCATGGTCGCCCGTCAGTCGGAAGTGGTCGGCTCGCGCAGGCAGTAGCCCTTGCCGCGCACCGTGTGGATCATCTTCGGCTCCCCCTCCGCCTGCGTCTTGTTACGCAGGTAGTTCACGTACTCGTCCACCATGTTGCTGTTGCCGCGGTACGTCTGGTCCCACGCGTTCTCGAAGATCTCCGCCCGGCTCAGCACTTCGTTCGGCCGCTTCATGAACAGTTCCATCACCGCATACTCCCGCACGGTGAGCGTCTCGCGGCGGCTGCCGATCCGAAGCTCCATCGACGCCGGGTCCAGGTGCAGCGCCCCGAACTGCAGGGGGGTCGACGTCTTCGCCGGCTTCGAACGCCGCCACAGCGCCCGGATCCGGGCGATGAGCTCCTCGAACGAGAACGGCTTGGTCACGTAGTCGTCCGCCCCCGAGTCGAGCCCGCGCACCCGGTCCTCCACCGCATCCCGCGCCGTCAGCATGATCACCGGAAGCTGCGCGCTCTTCTCGCGAAGCCGCCGGCACACATCAAACCCCTCCGCGTCCGGCAGCATCACGTCCAGCAGAACCACGTCCGGCCGCGAATGCTGAACGAACTCGATGGCCCGCGTGCCCGTGCTCACCAGGTGCGGTGCAAACCCCTCCTGGTTCAGACGTTCGACCAGCGCGCTCCCGATGACGGGGTCATCCTCCACGATCAGAATGGTCAGCAATCGATCCATGAATGTGTGCGTCCGGCGGTCTGCGCGCCGCCGCTCCCCCGGCCCGCGCGCATCGGCTCTCCTGCAGTCTACGCGACCCGACCCGCCACGCAAACTGCGGATCTCCACCGGCGCGGGTGCGTGACGCTTTCGGCGGGTGGCATGGGCAGCGTCGGCTTCGCGCAGCGAAGCCG
>CAZQEN010000048.1:0-1997 GCA_964591605.1 uncultured Planctomycetales bacterium | reverse complement strand
GGGGGGGGGGGGTGTGGGGGGGGGTGGGGGGGGCGGGGGGGGGCCCCCCCCCCCCCCCCCCCACGCTGCCCGTGCGAGCCTCCCCACCCCGCCGACTCTGTCAGGGTGTGCCCAGTACTCCGGGAGACGGCCTGCAGTAGGTCCCGCCTGCCGGGCGGGACCTGGATTGGGTCACTGCGTCACCGCAAGGTCCCTTCCGGCAGACCCTTGACGAGGATGGTTGTCAAGGGCAGAAGGGACCTACTCACACCGCTCCAGGAAACCTGGGCACACCCTTCTGTGACGGACCCTCCCGCGCTGTTGACAGACACCCCGCACCTCATCAGCATGACGCGTCGAATGACGCCGATCGGGCCTCGGCCGGCTCCGGAATGTCCCGCACCCCGCAACCCCCGGCCGTCGGTAAACTACGCCGCCCGCCCCGATGGGCGGCGGCATCCCGGCAGGGGGGGAGCGGCTTGGCGGCCGGACCGACCCGATCAGGCTCGACCGGGTGATGTGTGTGAGCTTCGGAATGCAGCAGTCGGTGATCATCCTTTCCCATCAGCACGGGCTTCATTGAACACGCGGAGGACCATCATTCGCACCCGCCAACTCATGACTGGTGCCGGGCTGGCCGTCGCTCTCTTCTGCTGTTCGTGCGCGGATCTGCAGTTGCGCCCGTATCGCAACGACGCCCTCGTGCAGCAGTACCGCTACGCGCTGGGCGAGCAGTACATCGAGCTCCCCGCTCCGGCCGCCGACCGATCCTCGTACGGGAACGGCTCGCGGTCCAGACAACCCGGCAACGGCGATCCCCCTTCGCTGCGCCTCTGCTACCAGGAGCTGGGCCAGGGGGATGAGACGATCCTCATCATTCCCGGTCTGGGCACCTCCATCGATTACTGGCAGCTCGTCATCCCCGGCCTGGCCGAGGTCTGCCGCGTCGTCGCCGTCGACCCGCCCGGCTTCGGCAAGTCCGACAAGCCCGATGTGAAGTACGATCTCCCCTGGATCGCCGATCAGATCGTCGCCTTCATGGATGCCCGCGGGATCGAGCGGGCCACGCTCATGGGCGGCTCGCTCGGCGGCCACCTGGCCATGCTCATCGCCATCGATCACCCCGAGCGCGTCAACCGCCTCGTGCTCATGGGCTCCTGCGGCGCCTGGCCCGAGCCCGGCATCCTCGCCGTCATCGGCCTGGCCACCATCTGGCAGGACCCCATCGTCATCGAGCATCTCCGCCGCAACTGGCCGAAGATCTACCGCGACATCGTCAGCAGCAACGGCGAGGTCTCCCGGCGCCTGCTCATGCACCAATTGGCCCTCATGGCCGATCTGCCCGCCTATGCTCCCGCGGGCCGGGCCGCCTCACGCGCCCTCAAGAGCATCTTCTACCACTCCTGCCGCTCCCGAATGGACCAGATCCGCGTGCCCGCCCTCCTGATCTGGGGCGACAACGACCAGATCCACCTGCTCCCGGAGGCCGCCTTCCTGCGCCAGCACCTGCCCGACGCACGCCTCGTCATCGTCCCCGACTCCGCCCACGAGGTCATCCTCGACCAGCCCGCCCGCTTCACCGACCTCGTCCGCCGCTTCCTCCAGCACGGCCTTTGCTCCATTGAGGAAACCCCGCTCCCCCCCTGAAGCCCGCCGCACCGCACGATGGTTGCCGGGATCCGACGTATTCATCCTGTGGACCCGTCTCTCACTGGACGGCCTCCCCGGTATGATGCCCCCGTGGTGAAGGGGATCCGACCGATGGTTCGGGCGCCGCGCGCAGCACCAGCGCTCCCCGCCCGTCGAGCCGGCGCCGGCAATGCCTCGCTCGCACGTATGATCGCCCTCGAGCCCTCTCCTCCCGCCCGTCAGCGAGACGCTGCCTGAGGTCGCGGCTGAGATGTCCCTGGTGATGGCGATCGAGCCCTGTCTTCCCGCCCGTCAGCGAGACGCTGCCTGAGGTCGCGGCTGAGATGTCCCTGGTGATGGCGATCGAGCCCTGTCTTCCCGCCCGTCAG
>CAZQEN010000047.1:0-30321 GCA_964591605.1 uncultured Planctomycetales bacterium | reverse complement strand
CACCCGCAATCGTGGATGCGGATTGCCCGTGGCCCACTCCCACGGGCAGCGAGTACGCTGCCCATGCCACCCGGGAGACACGCCCCTGTATTTCGGATGCACCCCGGTGCGACTGAGCGGTCCGGATGGGGGAGCCGTATCGATCCCCTGCGCCCACGAGGGTACGATACGCGAGGTTCGATGTTTCCGTGCGGAGATGGCCTGGATGCGAAGACAGTCACAAGCGCAACGAAGTGTCCTGGGAGCGGTTGTGCTGGCTGTCCTCTCGGCGACTCCTCCTACTTTCGCCGGGGATGACGCTGCGGTTCAACGGCCCAATGTGCTGTGGATCGGTTTCGATCAGCTCCGCCACGACGCGCTGGGATCGAGCGGGAATCCGGTCTGCCAGACGCCCCACCTCGACCGGCTGGCACGGCAGGGCGTGCGGTTCACGAATGCGTATACGACGTGCTGCCTGTGCACCCCGGCGCGGGCGTCGATGCTGACCGGCCGATACGCGTTCAAGCACGGGATGGGCACCAACTGCGACCTCTACCACAGCCTGGCCGCGGAGCTGCCCGACCCGGGGATGCTGCTGCATCGCCGGCTTGAAAAGCTCGGTTATCGCTGCGGGCTGGTCGGCAAGTGGCACGTCGGGACTCGGAAAAGCGCCCAGGATTACGGTTTCGCGGGCCTGGGTCCGGCGGGTTACGGCGGAATTGAGAAGCATCCCGAGTTTCTGCGCTACCTGAAGGACCGGGGACTGAGTTTCGGGTCGGTCAGAAGTCCGATTTTCGGCAACCCGAACAACAAGACGCTGCTCGGTGGCGAGTGGGACGGGCCGGTGGAGAGCACGCCGGCTTACTTCGTCGCCGAGCGCACCATCGAGCTGATGAAGCAGGGTGCCGGCGAGGGCCGCCCCTTCTTCATCAACTGCCAGTTCTGGGGCCCGCATCCGCCCTACCTGCCTTCCCGGGAGTTCCTCGGGCGGCACGACCGCGAGGCGATCCGGCCGTGGGTCAACCTGAGCGATGACCTCAGGGGCAAGCCGGCCAGCGTCGCCCGATTCCGCAAGGAGTTCTACCGCACGCTACCGAAAGACTGGCCGGCCTGGCGCGAGCTGGTGGGCCTGTACTACGACTACATGAGCATGTTCGATGCCCAGGTGGGCCGCCTGCTGGACAGCCTCGAAAGCACTGGCCTTGCCGACAACACCATCGTCGTGATCGAGGCCGACCACGGCGACATGATCGGAAGCCACGGGCTGTTCGACAAAGGCTTCATGTATCAGGAGGCATTTCGCATCCCGATGATCGTCCGCTGGCCGGCGCGGACAAAGGGCGGCTCGGTCTGCGACGAGCTGGTCTACAACATGGACATCTTCCCCACGATCCTCGACGCGCTCGGACAGGCGGATCCAACGCTGGACGGCCGGTCTTTTCTGGCAGTGCTCGAGGGCAGACCGCTGCCGGCGCCGCGCGATGCGATTTACCTCGAGTTTCACGGCATCCGCTACCTCTACTCGCAGCGGGCGCTGGTGACGCGCGACGGCTACAAGTACATCTTCAACGCGGGCGACTTCGACGAGTTCTACGACCTCAACACCGATCCCGGGGAGCTGTCGAACCGGATCGCCGATCCGGCGTATCGGGAGACCGTGGCGCGGCTCCGGGAGCGGATCAAACGCGCGGCCGCCTGGTCGCGTGACCCGATCGCCGACGACATCGCCAAGATGTTCGGCGACTGGGAGAACCTGTCGGGCCAGTTCGAGGCGGCGGGGATGATCCACGGTCAGGGAAAGCCGTAGATTCTGTCAGGCGGCCTGTGATCGTGCCCGCTTCGTCAGGTACAGACGGCCGCCCGCTGGGTGTGGCAGTTCTGACGGGATCCGCCTGAGTAGGTCCCGTCTGCCGGACGGGACCTGGATGGGCGATGCACTCACCCCTTCGCAGGTCCTGCCCGGTCCGCCGAAGGAGGGATTCGCCGTCGCAAGCAGGCAGAACCTACGGAACGGCATGCGGGCACATTGCCAGACCCGCAATCTCTGAGAATGCGATTGGAAAGGAAACCATGGACCACACCAGACCTCATCTGTCACGAAGAAGCCTCCTGGCCGCCGCAGGCGGCATGGCCTCTACCTGGTTGAGCTCCGACCGCGGTGGTGCTGCCGCAGCCGCAGAAGCCGGAACTGCGCGGCGAGGGAACCAGCGGCTGAGCCTCGACGCGCTGCACGCGTGGGAAGCGATGAAGTACGGCATGTTCATCCATTTCGGCATGAGCACGTACCTGGGCACCGACCGGCCGACGCATCAGGAGCCGGCAAGGACGTACGCGCCCGACCGGCTCGACGTCGATGCGTGGGTCTCGCTCGCCCGCGACGCAGGAATGAAATACGCCGTGCTCACCGCCAAGCACGCGGCCGGGCACTGCCTCTGGCCCAGCAAACTCACGCGATACACGGTCGAGCACAGTGGCAATCGCACCGACGTGGTGGAGGCGTTCGTGAAGGCGTGCGAGAAGCGCGGCGTGCGGCCGGGGCTGTATTACTGCTCGTGGGACAACGCCCACCAGTTCGGCAGCCGCACGCCCGATCCGCCGCGGACGGGCACGTTCATCAAGGAGATGGACTACACCAACATCCGCGCCGACGGCGAACTCGAGCACCCCGACAAGCCCGGCGCGCTCTGCTCGTACACGACCTCGCTCTACCAGGACTTCGTCACCGCGCAGATGACTGAGCTGCTCACGCAGTACGGCACGATCGCCGAGGTGTGGATCGACATCCCCGGCGTGCTGGGCCGCGGCTATCGCACGTTCCTCTACCAGCACATCGCGGGCTTACAGCCGAAGACCGTCGTCGTCACCAACAGCGGGCTGAACAACGGTGAGCCCTACCGCGTCAATTACGCCTGGCCGGCCGACGTGAACGGCCTCGAAGCCCGCTTCCCCCCGCCGCCCCGCTACAACCCCTGGCGGACGATCGAAGGCAAGGAGTACTACCTGCCCGGCGAGATGTGCGAGAGCGTGTGCGCGAGCTGGTTTTTCATCGAAAACGACCCCCCGCGCCCGCCTGAGAAGCTGCTCGAATTCGCCACCACCTGCCGCCAGCGCGGCATCAACCTGCTCCTCAACGTCCCGCCCGACACGCACGGCGTGATCCGTGAGGAGTACGCGAAGGCGCTTGTGAAACTGCGAAATGAAGTGGAGAAATAATCCACCACGGCCACAGGCCGTGGATTCACGACGGCCCGACCGACCGGGCTGAGCACATCACGAAGGACCTGCTGCGGGCCAGATGCGCGCGGAGTCCCGGCAGGGGCAGCTCCCGGCGCCGGCAGAGGCGGCTCCGTAGCCCCGGAAGGGGCATAAGGTGGTAGCCCAGGGCGTCAGCCCTGGGACACACGATAGCGGGAGCCAGAGCCCCGGACGGGGCGATAGGAGACCGGGGGGCGTTCTTTCGCCCCTTCCGGGCTGAATCTCCCATGGCTGACCATTCCCACGGCTGACGCCGTGGGCTACCGTCTGACGCCGCTCCGCGGCTGCACCAGAATCACCCGGGCGCGTCGAGTGCCCGGCGGATCGCTCCGAAGCGCTCTGGGTCCCACGGCCAGAGGCCCTGTCCCCGGCGACGAACTCAATGCGATGAGTGATTCACCCACCCCGAGGTCCCGCCCGGCAGGCGGGACCTACCACAGGCGGGACCTACCGCAGCTCCCAGCGGGCCTGGCGCAGGACGGCGCGGGGGGAGGCCTTCATCTGCTCGTACCAGACGGTGAGCAGCGAGCCGTCGGCGAGCTCGACCGTGCTGGGGTAGCCCAGGTCGCCGCCGGCGCCGTCGGAGGAAATCGTCAACGGCTCGGACCAGGTTTTGCCGTGGTCGGTGCTGAGCCGGGCCTGGTTGCCGAAGGGCGGCCGGCGGTATCCGTACGTCATGATCAGGTGGCCGCTGCGCAGTCGCAGCAGGTGTGACGGCAGGCCCCAGACGCCGATGGCGTGCGGCTCCGACCAGGTTTTGCCACCATCGGTCGACTCGGTCTGCAGCGTCTCGCGGTCGCTGGTCCTGTTGTGGTTGCGGATGTGGACGATGATCCGCCCGCCGGCCGCCTCAACGGCGTGCAGTTCGTGGTAGATCGACGCGTTGTCGCCCCTGCGGGCCGGAATCTCGGACAGCCACTTCCACGTCTGCCCGTCATCGCCCGATTCGCAGACGCCGACGCGTTTCTCGCTGGTCCAGAGCTGTTTGCCCGCATACAGCAGTCGGCCATCCGAGAGCTGGATCGGCCCGTGCGGGCTGTTGACGATCGTGGGATATCGCGGCGACCAGGTGCGTCCGCCGTCGGTCGATCGCAGCATCCACTCGCCCAGGTCGGCCTTGCGCTCGTCGGGCGGAAGGCGGTTGTGCGCCGCCCGCCACGCGGCCAGCCGCTCGGCCGGCCATGCCTTGTCACCGCCGCTCTTCTCGGCCTTCGCCAGCGCGGGCTCGTAGGCGAGCGACGTAAACGTCGTCACCAGAATCGTGCCTTTGGCCGTCTCGAGCACGCCCGCGTCGCGATCGTCGATCGCGCTGTCCAGCAGCGTCCGCGGCCACGTCCACGTTTGCCCGTCGTCATCCGAGGTCATGTAGTCCACGCGGCCGAACGGGCACACGTGCTCCTCGCGCCCGCCCGACCAGACCAGCACAAGCTGCCCGCCGCGCCGCCGCGCGACCGTCGGCCACCCGCAATAATACTGCGGCTGCGGGCTGATCACGCGCGTGTCGAGCACCCTGGCCGCGGGGGCAGCGAATGCTGTCCGGCCGCCGGCCAGCAGCATGCCCCCCGCCGCTGCCGTCTGTAAAATGCTTCGCCGGGTCGTCCGTCCATCGTGATTGCGCCGCATGGTGCACCTCGTCTCGAAACGCACATCGTCGCTCAGTCCGGGACGAAGAGCAACCGGCAGGCGCCGGCAGACCGGGGTGCGGGGGCGCGTGGCAGACCGTCGGCCGCCCAGGATAGTGAATATGAAAATGCTACATGGAGTTTAAGAGAGTCAACACATCATCGCTCCCCCGCGGACGGCGACCGCCCCGGGCGGGCAACAGACAGATTCGCAGCGTGTATCGCACAGACAGCTTAACAGCGGGATCATGCCCACCCGCGACAAAGTGCAAGAATTGCACGCCGATCACCGACACTCTGCACTCCACTGTGTCATGCCGCGCAGAGCCCTGCGCGGATTCCCGCTGGCGGAACAGGGGGGCGTCACAATTCGAGGCCCGGATGATGCGTCCGGCAGATGCCCGTCGCGTTTCACGTCCCGACAGGACAGTGGCACCCAGGTTGCCAGCGTCCCCGCAGCGCGGCGCGCAACGGACCACCTCCCGGTGCGTCGCCACCGCTGCCACCCGCCAGTTCGAAGCGGAGACCCCACATGCTGACTCGGACCCTTCCGGCCGGCCGAACGCTTGTCGCAACCGTCACTCTGCTGCTGGCCGCAACCGGGCTCCGCGGCGGTACGATCAACTCGAACGTGCCCTCGCCCGAGGCGGCTGCTGCTCACGCGACGATCACCGCCTACAACGGCCCGGCGACGTGCGTGGCCTGCCACGCCGGCCCGGCCCGCGGCGCCTTCAACAGTCTGCACTATCAATGGACGGCTCCCACCCCGGACGTGCCCAATATCGCGGGCAATGCCGGCAAAGGGGAGCTCGCCTTCAACACCTACTGTGGCTCCCCCACCACTTCGCCCCGCTTCACGTGCGCAAGCTGTCACGCGGGCAACGGAGGTACTCCATCGCCGGTCATGACGCAACAGCAGCTCGCAAACGTCGACTGTCTGATGTGCCATCAGCAGGCCTACAAGCGCAAGTACGCCGGCCCGTTTCAGCAGCAGACCTACACCGACTATCAGGGCGTCGCGCACACGTGGAATTTCCCGGTGGAGGATGCGGGCGGGAACTTCGCGTATATGCCGGACGAGGCGGGGATGGGCATAACGGCCGTCCAGGCCGCACAGGGCGCGCACCTGCCCACACGGGCAGCGTGTCTGCGCTGTCATGCCGGAGCGGCCGGCACCGACGGCGGCAAACGCGGCGATCTCTCATCCGTATCTGCGAACCCGCCGCTCAATTCAGACATTCATCTGTCGAGCCAGGGTCAGAACTTCACCTGCCAGGCCTGCCACGCGTTCGATCATCATCGCGTGATCGGCCGCGGCCTGGACCTGCCCTCGAACGACCACCCTGAGCGGCTCGACTGCACGCGGTGCCATTCCAGCCGCCCGCACGACGATGTCAGCCGCGACAACCACGCCGCGCACGTCGCCTGCCAGGCCTGCCACATTCCCCTGTATGCCAAGGATATCTCCACGGAGGTGGAGCGGAACTGGCTGGTCCCGGTCTGGAATGCGGGGCTGTTCAGCGGCCAGGGCGGATACAAGGCCGAGGAGCCGCGCGGGCAGAATCTCGTACCCTCCTACAAGTTCTTCAACGGCACCAGCCAGGTGTATGCGATCGGACAGGCAGCCGTCTACAACGCGGCTGCGGACGTATACGAGATGGGCCTGCCCTACGGCTCGCCCGCCGATCACTGGGCCAGGCTGTACCCGATGAAGGAGCACTGGTCGCGCTCCGCCCGGCACGATGCGACCGGCCAGCTCATCCCCCACTCGACGTTCAAGTTCTTCGTCACCGGCGATTTTAACCGGGCGGTCGCCGACGGCATGGCGGCCGTCGGCCTCTCCGGCAGTTGGACGACAGTGCGCGTGCACACATATCAGACCATCAATCACGGCGTCGAGCCGGCCGACAATGCCCTCGCCTGCGGCAAATGTCACGCCTCGCTGAGTGGCGGCCCGGTCCGGATGAACCTGGCCCAGCTCGGGTATGCCCTCAAGGGGCCGACCACGCAGATCTGTGTTCAGTGCCACGGCCAGGAACCGAGCATGAGCTTCACCAACGTTCATAACAAACATGTCAATGACAAGAAATACGACTGTGTCTGGTGTCACTCGTTCACGCGGCCGGAGCGGAACCTGCGGTTGCCGTCCGGTCAGGATGCGGATGCCGACGGGGTGGTGAACGCGTTCGACAACTGCCCGAACACTTCAAACCACGACCAGGCCGACATTGATCGCGACGGCATCGGCGATGTGTGCGACGGCGACGATGACAATGACGGCTACGCGGACGCCAGCGACAACTGCCCCCTGCTGCACAATCCCGACCAGGCCGATCAGGACGGCGATCACGTAGGCAACGTCTGCGACGATTGCTGGAGCACGCCGGCCGGTTCCCCGGTCGACGCGCATGGGTGCCCGCTGCCGGTCCCCGGTGATTTCGATTTCGACACGGACGTGGATCAGACCGATTACGCACATCTGCAACTTTGCCAGTCCGGGACGGGCGGGACGATTCTGACGGGGTGCAGCGATGCCGACCTCAATCATGACGGTAGCGTCAACACCACCGATGTGACGGTGTTCGCGCAGTGCATGAGCGGCCCGGATATTCCCGGCCAGCCGAACTGCACCGGCATGTGAGATGGCCCCGGGGCGGGGTCTGCGTTACATTGCGGCCGTGAGGCGTTACCGGCTCATTGCGATCGGCGTTGCCCTCACGGGGAGCCTGGCTGCGGCGGCATGGGTATGGAGCGATTATCGCTTCCGGCCGCGGCTGTTCACCGGACCCCTGGTGCAGATGGTGGCACCGGACGGATTCACCCTCGTCTGGGAAATGCACCCCGCACAGCCGGCCACGCTGCGCGTCTTCGACGGGGATTCTGTGGTCTCTTCGACAACGGTTTCGCCCGAACCAGGACTCCGCTACGAGGCGGCGGTCACCGGGCTCCAGCCCGATCGCACCTATGCCTACGAAATCTCACCCGGCCCCGTGCGGCGGACCGTCAAGACCGCTCCGGCCGCAGCGCAGCCCTTTCGCCTGCTCGCCCTGGGCGATACAGGTGACGGCGAGTGGCCGCAGTGGCGGATCTCCCGGATGCTCGGGCGGTTCATGCCCGACCTCATCGTGCACACGGGCGATCTGGTTTACCCGAGGGGCCGCATCCAAGACTACCCCCGGAACTTCTATCAGCCGTATGCCCGCCTCATCGATCACGTTCCACTTTATCCGTGCCTGGGCAACCACGACGTGATGGCCGGCGACGGGGCCGCCCTGCTCGACACGTTCGTGCTGCCGGCCAACGGCCCGGAGTCGATCCCGCCGGAGCGCGTGTACTGGTTCGACTACGCGGGCGTGCGGTTCGCCGCGATCGACAGCAATCTGACGTTCGAGCAACTGCGCGACGTGGTGGCGCCCTGGCTGGACCAGGTCCTGGGCAGCGCCGGACCCGGCTGGAAGATTGTCTTCTTCCACGAGCCGATCTACACGCACGGCCGGTATGACGAGGCGGTCAAAATGCGCGAGAGCATCGGCCCGGTGCTCGACGGGCGCGGCGTGAATCTCGTGCTGTGCGGACACAACCACATGTACGAGCGGACGCATCCGCTGCGCGGCGGCCAGATCGTCCCCGCGGGCGAGGGAACGGTGTACGTCACGACGGCCGCGGGCGGCGCGAACCTCTACCGGCTGCGGCCCGACCCCCCTGCCTACCTGGCGGCGTGGGATCACAGCCAGCACAGCTTCACCATCGTCGATGTGAGCGAGGATCTGCTTCGCGTGCGGCAGGTAGGCGAGGATGGCCGCTCTATCGACGACTTTCACATCATGCGGGGCAGCCCCACCACGCGTCCGGGCGCCGTTGTCGGAATGTGAGTTTCGTTCCGCGGGCGCCTGAGGCGTCACTACGGCAGAATCACCTGCAGATCGATGCGGAAACCACTGGCCTGCGTGGAATCGAGCTCAAAGGTATAGACCAGCAGCGACTCACACTGGAACTCGACGCCCTGCAGGGTCACGACGCCGGTGGTGCGCCCCGCGGTCGGCTGATCGGCATCGTCGCTGTCGAGCGGCGCGTCGGAGAAGCTGATGCCCGGCTCGAGGGCCTCGGCCTCGGCCTCCAGACCCAGGTCCTTGATGAGCTGAATGAGCCGGTCGCCGCCGACGCTCAGGGCCCGCGCACAGGTCAGGGTGATCACCGCGCTGCTGGAATTGCCTTCCAGGCGGTTGGCGGGGTCGGGATCGACGAAGAACTGACCGAAGTCGGGTGAGAAACTCGAGTTCTGAGGGTCGTAGGCGCCGAACGTGAAGATGGCGCGGAACGGCGTGTTGTTGATGAACTGGACCTGAATGTTCCCGCGCCCGCCGGGGGTCGTGCCGCCCAGCGAGGCCGTGTTGTTCAGAAACGCCGTCGGCGTGCAGGAGACCGTGCCTGCGAGCATCCCGATGGCAACCAGACCGACTCGTTGGATTCGAGGGCGTCCCCCCGCTGGCACCTGCATATGCTTGCCTCGACAGAGCGAATGAACCACCGCACCGGTGCATTAGACTCAGGCCGCGCCCACCCTGTCAACGGGCGAGCGGCACGCCCTTATTTATCGGCTGCCCAGGTGTCGGAGCCGCATTGCGGGCGGGAAATCCTCCGGATATCGTCGGCCGGCATGCGGGAGCCCCCCTGCCGAGTGATCCTGAACGACCGCTGCCTGCGAAATCCGCAAACCGGCGTGGGCCGATATGTGGTCGAGCTGCTGGACGGTCTGGGCCGGGCTGCCCCAGAGATCGAGATTCTGCCTTTCTACTCGTGGCTCCGCGGAGGACGGCCCGCCGGCTCCAGAGGGGCGGATCCGGGCAGCCCGGGGCGGGTTGGAACCCCGCCGGCCCGCCCGAGACGTCCGGCGACCTGGCTGCGCCGCGCCGCCCAGCAGGTATATGACGCGGCCTTTGAGATCATCGGCACATCGAGAGGCTATGGGCTCTATCATGAGCCGAATCACATCCCGATGCCCTGGCACGGACCGATCGTGACCACCATCCACGATCTGTCCGTGGTGCGCCACCCGGAGTGGCACCCGGCCGACCGTGTGGACTGGTACCAGCGTGAATTCGAGGCCGGCCTGGCCCGCACGCACCACTTCATCACCGTCTCGAACTTCACGCGTGACGAGATGGTGAGCCTGCTGGGCATCCCCGCGGAGCGCATCACGCCGATCCCGCTGGGCATCGGACCTGCGTTCCGGCCTCCCGACCGGGAGGACGGCCCGGCCGGCTTGCCCGGTTCGAGTCTGCCGCCCTGCCTGCTCTACGTGGGCACGCTGGAACCGCGCAAGAACGTGCCGGGCCTGCTGGCCGCCTATGCCTCCCTGCCCGCCAGCCTCAGACAGCGTGTTCCGCTGGTGATCGCTGGCATGTCCGGCTGGGGACAGGAGGACGTGAGGCAACTGGCCGTGCGGCTGGGGGTCATCGAGCAGGTGTTCACGCTGGGATACGTGTCGGAGGAGCAGCTCCGCGCGCTCTATCACGCCGCGCATGCGCTGGTCTGGCCCACGCTCTACGAGGGCTTCGGCCTGCCGCCGCTCGAGGCGATGGCCTGCGGGACGCCGGTGATCACAAGCAATGCCGCGTCGCTCCCTGAAGTCGTGGGAGATGCGGCGGTTCTCATCGACCCGCTCGTGCCCGAGCAGATCGCCGAGGCCATGCGCCGGCTGATCGAAGACGAAGCGCTGCGGGCGACTCTCTCCGCCCGGGGCCTGGCCCGAACCCGGCAGTTCTCATGGGATCGCTGCGCACAGGCCCATGCGACGGTCTACCGCGCGGTTGCGGGCGGGTAGACGGTAAGTCTTCGAGGCCTCCCCTTCGCAGGAGGCCCGCGGATCACCCAGCGTTGGCTTCTGATTTCTGGGCTTGTGGCTTTCCCCCTACCACGTGTACTTGACAGTGTACTGCACCTTCACCTCGCCATCCTTGGGAATCTCGATGGGGAAATGGACGGTGCGGCTGTCGATCTTCTCGAATTCGTGGGTTTTCCTGGTGATCTCCCAGTTCACCCACCGGTACAGGTTTTCCTTCACCAGCACCTTGACCGGCACGTCCTTGTGGTTGCGGACCGTGACTTCGATCGTCTCCTCCATGCGATGGGCGCGGACGTCGACGTTGAAATCGACCTGCTTGCGCTCGCCGACGACGTCGAATGCATCGCCCATCTTGATGAGCACCTCTTCGTCGCGGGGCGTGTGATCGATCTTGTCCTCGCCGATGAACTCGAGCGATTGGTCAGCCGGGTCCATCTTGCTGACCCGGATGCGGCCCGACGGCAGCGGCATGCCCATACCCGCGTCCTTCTTGTTCTTGAATCGCAGGTAGATGTCCACCTTCTTGTTTGACTGCGCGCCGAGGTTGCGGTCGGTCGCCGGGTCGGGCGCAAACCAGCGGAAGCCCGCGGGAAGGCCGTAGTACACGAGCACCTTCTCGCACGGCACACCGCGGGCGGTGGGGAACAGTTCGATCTGCTTGGTCGAGTTGTCGGGCAGCGTGGCCGGGCGCTGCAGCGTGTAGAGGTGGTACTCGAAGAAGCTCTTCTCCTCGAAAGCCGGCGCCGCCTTGGCCATGCCGGCCGCCCGCGCCTCCATCATCATCATCTCCCGCGGCTGCGGCTGGGGCGCCCGGTGGACGTCGCCGGCAATCAGCTTGAGCCGCGCGTCGTCGTAGCCCGCCCCCGACTGGTTGATGATGCTGACCCACGCTCCGAAATCGAGGACGCCGCTGTTGGCATCCTTGCCCTCGGTGAACACGACGTTGTAGTCGGCCCACCAGGTGATGCCGGTCGTCTGATACGTGACGCGCATTTCGTGCGGACCCGGTTTGCCCGTCATGACGTCCCAGACCAGCGTCGGGCGGGTGATCAGGCCGCCCGGCAGCTCCGGAAACCGCACGTTCACATGGTTGCCGATCACCTGTACGCCGCCGTCGGGCAGCCGGAGCACCAGCCCGCCGGCCGTGCTCAGCAGGGTGCCGCTGATCGTCGTCAGTTTGTCCCCCTGGACCTGCTCGACGGTGACGGGCTTGTCCAGGAATTTCTCCATGAGCTTTGCCGTGCTGACGAGGTCGAACTGGTAGTTTTGATCCAGCACATGGGTTCCCTCCGGGTCGGTCAGTGAGGCGAACGTGACCGTGGTGGGGTCGATGAGGGCGGCCACGTCGGTAAAGCGAATCGTGTCGCGCTCCCGCGCGATCTGGATCTGCCGATCCTGCCGGACGACGGCGTAACCGGGGACGGCGCGACGGCCCGGCATGGGGTTGTCGGGCGTGGGCCGGTAGAGCTCGGGCGGAATGGCGCCGGGCTCGGCCGTGCTGTAGATGGTGATCGCCACTTTACCCGGGGACTGGGCCTCCTGGGCTGCTCCTGCTGAAGCGAGGACCATGAGTGTGACTCCTGTGCTGACCAGCACATACGGTGATGTCATGGAAAGGTCTCCTGTACCGGGCCTGCGCTTTAGATAGGCGGTTATGTCGGAAAGTTCCAGTTTCCCTGCGGACGGCGATGAGTTGCACATCCTCGCCATGGACGCCGGCGGGCTCACAGGCGGGCTTCGATCAACTCACGAAGGACCGACCGATGGCAGCGGGCCTCGCGCGTGCAGGCCGAAGAGCACAGCAGCGTGATCGTCTCTCCGGCGGCCACGCGCCGGGCGAGTTCGTCAATGGCACTCTCCTGCAGCTTCATCTCCCGCACGTACATTCTGCGGTAGGTCGACCAGCCGATGGGCTCGCCGCGCTTTCCGTACACCGCCTCATGCAGCGACGGGCTCGGCCCCAGGTGGGGCAGCCACTCCGACCACGTTTCATCCTCCTTGCGGACGCCGCGCGGCCGATAACGGCAGATGAGGATGCGCGTCCCGTCGTCCGGGTCGATCGGATCGTTCCATCGCTTGGTTTTGACGGGCATGGCCTCATTTTAGCGTGCTCCCGCGACGTGTGCCCGTTGCGAAGTCTGGTACAATGACCCACGGGGAGGAAGGAAGGCACGTTCGCCTGGACGCAGCCGCGCCCTCACCTGACTCACTCTCCGAGATGATGGGCTGGTTGTCCGTGATGTTTCGATCCGGCGCCGCGATACTGTGGCCTCGACACTGTCCGGTGAGCTTCAGGATGGGATTTCCACGAGCCCTGGCTGTCTTCATGATCGCATCCGGCCTGCTCGTCGCCTCGCGCGCCGGAGCTGTGGAAGTCGCCCCCGGCGTGACGTATTCGTTCTACAATGCGGCTGGCCCCAACCGGGTCTACGTGGTGCAGATCGATCGGCTTCGGTCGGACTGCAAGCTGAAGCTTGGCTGGCCCCAGAAGCGCCGCAACTTCACATCCCGTCAGACGGTGAGCACCATCGCATCGCTGTATGACGTGCCGCCGGCTCACGACGTCCTTGCGGCGGTGAACGCGTCGTTTTTCAGTAACCCGCCCAACATCACCGGCGCGGCCGCCTCCGACGGCGAGATGCTCGCCCAGCCGAGCGGCGGCTACGACACGTTCCTCTTCGGCCCGACACGGCTGCCGGTGATTCGCGAGGACATCAGCCACGTCAACGGCACGCTGACGTTCTCAGACGGCACGACGACGACGCTGCACGGCTACAACAAGGCCCGGACGGCTGATACACTTGTGGCCTACACACCGCAATGGGATTCCAGCACGCGAACCACCGTCGAAGGGGTTGAAGTCGTTCTTTCAGGCGTCAGCTATCCGATGCGCGGCGACAAGGAGGTCTCCGGAATGGTGACGGCCGTCGCCACCGGCGCGGCGTCGGCCAATAACGCGATCCCCGCGGACGGGATGGTCCTCTCGGCCGAGGGCGTCCCGGTAAGCACGATCGTGAGCAAGGTCCAGGTCGGCCAGCGGCTCAGAATGTACTTCGACACGAGCGATCAGCGCTACAACAACGCGGATATGTCGATCACCGGTGTCGGCTGGCTGCTGGCCGGCGGCACGCCGAACACCACGAACTGGGCACAGTACGGTTTTTCGACCGAGCGGCATCCGCGCACCGTGCTGGCCTGGAACAATGATTCGCTCTTTTTCATGGTCTGTGATGGGCGCTGCACCGGCAGCGTGGGCATGACGTTTCAGGAGATGGCTGATTTCCTCACGGGCACGCTCGGGGCGACCGAGGCGCTCAACCTCGACGGCGGCGGCTCGAGCACGATGTGGGTGGATGGCCAGGTCAAGAACCTGCCCTCCGACAGCTGCGGCACCGAGCGGGCGGTCGCCAACGCGGTGCTGCTCGTGCGGCAGGACACGGCGACCGTATTTCCGCTGAGCGATCCGTTCGGCAGCATCGGGCGGCTGGCCGGCTGGGACGACAAGTTCCGCTACAACGGCGTCCAGGCGTTCAGCCCGGCCTCGCCCGGCGGCGACGGCTTCGTCGTGAAGGTCCAGGATGCGGCCGGCGGCGCGGAGAGCATGCGACGCGGCGATTTCGGCGACACGGATTACGCCGTCGAGGCCGACATCTACTGCGAGTATCGGCCCGGCGTCGCCGGCAACGGTTATGAGCGTTACTGCCTCTTTGCCCGCGATAACGGCGCGGGCGCACTCGGTCTAAGCAGCGGTTTCGGGTCGGGTCACTGCTATGCGCTCACATACGACTCGAACAATGGGCGCGTCCGTGCGGCCAGGTACGTGAACGGCGCGATCAGCGACTTCCTGCCCGCCCAGTTGCTCATGGCGTCCTCGGCCTGGCGGCGGTTTCGGATCGAGTGCGTGGGCCATCGCATCCGCTATCTGGTCGACGGCTCGCTCATCGCCGATGTGACCGACGCGACTCACCCGCACGGCTATTTCGGCATCGGTTTCCACGAGTTCTTCAACACCAACAGCAACATGCACGGGACGCGGGCGGATAACTTCAGAGCCGTGAGCCTCGCGCCGCCGGGAAAAGCGACAACTCCCGACCCGCCCGATGGGGCAGCGAGCGTCCCGCGAAATGCGGATCTGACCTGGTTGCCGAGCGAAACCGCCACATCGCACGACATCTATTTCGGCACCGCCAGCCCAGGCACCTGGCGCGGCAGCCAGACGGCCACCACCTTCGATCCCGGCCCCCTCGAACTCCACCGCACGTACTATTGGCGAATTGACGAGGTCAATGCGTACGGAGCGATGACCGGCGATGTCTGGAGCTTCACGACGCAGCGCTACAAGGGCGATTTCGATGATGACGGTGATATCGATCAGGCGGATTTCGGACGATTTCAGGCCTGCCTGGCAGGCAATGTGACGCAGACCGACCCGGCCTGCGATCGGGCGAAGCTCACGGACGACCAGCTCGTGAATGCGTCCGACCTGAGCATTTTTCTGGGCTGCATGAACGGCCCGAACGCCGCGGCGCCGGTCGAATGCCTCGAATAGACCACCAGGCTCCATGAATCAGCAACACGATACATTCCAGGAACAACACGAGGCCGGCGCAGTCGTGGCCTGCGCCGGCGCCGTTCTCAGAAAGGTCGTTGATGATGCTCGTCTGGCTGGCCCTCTTCACAACCGCCGTCTCTCCGCTGAGCGCCGCGCAGGAACCAGTCTGGGATCTGGCGGCGCTGGGGCGACCACCTCGCGTCCACGAGGCGCCCGAGTTCAAGGCCGAGGGGGTGCGCGGGCTCTTTTATGAGGGTCTGCCCTGGAAGGGAAAGCCGACGCGGGTCTTTGCGTGGTACGGCGTGCCGGAGAACCACAGGCCGGGCCAAAAGCTGCCGGCCATGGTGCTGGCTCATGGCGGCGGCGGGACCGCGTTCGACGAATGGGTCCGTCAGTGGACGCGGCGCGGCTATGCCGCCATCGCGATGGATCTGGAGGGGACGCTGCCGCAGGGGCAGTATCCGAATCGTCCGCGGCATGACTGGTCCGGGCCGGCCCGATCCGGCGCGTTTGCCGACCTGGATGAGCCGGCCCGCGACCAGTGGTTCTATCACGCCGTGGCGGACATCATCCTGGCCCATTCCCTGTTGCGGTCCTTCCCGGAGGTGGATGCGGACCGCATGGGCCTGACCGGCATCTCCTGGGGCGGGATTCTCACCTGCGCGGTTGCCGGGATCGATCATCGATTCCGCCTGGCGGTGCCGGTCTACGGCTGCGGCTTTCTGTCCGACGCTCCCGTCTTCCAGAACGCATGGACAGCGCGAGGGCCCGGCTCCGCGGACAGGTGGATGGCCCTCTGGGACCCGGCCAGGTATCTGCCCGGCGCGCAGATGCCCATGCTCTGGATCAACGGCACGAATGACCTCCATTTCCCGCTGAACATTCACCGCCGGTCCTGGGCCCTGCCGAGCCCACCGGGCAGGCTTTGCATCCGCGTGGGCATGAAGCATGGTCATCCGCCCGGGTGGGAACCCGAGGAGATTGACGCCTTTGCCGACAGCATCCTGCTCGGGGGCGATCCGCTGCCGTTGGTTCGCACCTGGGGCAGTTCCGACGGCCGCTGCCGCGTCACGTTTGAATCCAGTCGCCCGATACGCACCGCCGAGCTGGTGTACAGCGAGGACGTGTCCGACTGGGTAAAGTGCCGCTGGCTGACCCGCGAAGCGGCGATCGATTCAGCAGGGACCGCGGCGGAGGCGGCCATGCCTGAAGGATGCGCCGCCTGGTTCTTCAATCTGACGGATGCGCAGGGCCTGCTGGTCAGTTCCCCGGTCGAAGTCGTGCCGGGCCCACCAACGACGCAGGCGGCGACTGCGACTGCCCCAGCCTCAGCCGCGGGTCAGCCCGGACCAACTGACCCCGCATTCACGTGGGACCGGGTTCCGCTGGCGGCCCATCTGGGCAAGCCCGCCGGCCCTTTCACCGATGACGAGGCGCGATTCCTGGCGCGGTTCCCCATCGTGACGATCGAGAAGAACCAGGGCCTGCGAACCTCGGTCAAAGGCGAGCGGGCCATGCACGAGGCTGCCCGCCGGATCAAGCAGTTCAACCCCGCGACGAAAGTGCTGTTCTACTGGAATGCCTTCCTGGCCTATCCGATGTACGACGCCCACACGGCTTTCCTGCAGCATCCGGCCTGGGCGCTGACCGACTGGGCCGGACAGCCGGTGCTGATCCGCGGACGCGTTCCCGCTTACGACCTGTCCAAACCCGACCTGCGTGACTGGTGGGCGGAGGTTGCGGCCGGGGCCGTTACCGGCGGCGCGTTCGACGGCGTCTTCGCCGACGCGGTGCCCAAGATCGCCATGGCGGCCGGGCGCAATCGCCGGGCATGGGGAGACACCCGATACGAGGCGGTGGAAGCCGGTCTGCGCGAGATGCTCGCGGAAACGCACCAGCGGATCGGGCCGCAGAAGCTGCTCCTCTTCAACGGCCTGCGGGGGGCGAGGGACCAGTGGGTCGACGGCGGCGCCCGCTATCTGCGGCACACCGACGGCGCGATGGTCGAGCACTTCGCCGCCCACAGTGCCCGGGACGAGCACGGCCGTCTGCGTCCCGAGTGGATGGCCGCCGACCTCGAGCTGATCCGCGAGGCGGGTCGGGCCGGCAAGATCGTCGTGGTCAAGGCCTGGCCCAACTTCGCCCAACTCCCCGCCGACGCAGATCCCCAGGCCAGGGCCCGGGCCGCCCGAGAGGCCATCGTGTTCCCGCTGGCGGCGTTCCTGGTCGCGGCCGAGAGGTACGCGTACTTCAACTACACCTGGGGATACACCGACGCCGACGGCGCCATGGCTTGGTACCCCGAGTACGACCGCCCGCTCGGCCCGCCGCGCGGCCCGGCCGTGCGCGACGGCTGGCGCTATCGCCGCGAGTTCGAGCACGCGTCGGTCCGCATCGATATCGAGAACGAGAAGGCCAGCGTCGAGTGGCGGTAAGCGGCTATCCTGGTGCGGCGGACGGACACTGCGAGAGTTCTCCGGAGTGAATGACGAATGTCCAATGACTGAATGTCTGATCAATGCCGAAATGACTGAATGCCCGAAGGGTCATGCCAGTCGCACCCATCGCATCCATTGGGCATTAGTGCTTCAGGAATTGGGCCTTGATTGGACATTGGGATTTAGACATTAGACATTATGACGAGCCGGCGTTCCGTTCGTCCGTCTGTGGTGGATCCTCATTCGGGGTTGTCGTGGTAAGCTCGCTCACACCCAGACTTTGCACATGCTTGGCCATCAGCGCCTTCTCCTGCATACTATCCGTGCTTCATAAGGAGTCGCATCATGCCCGAAACCTCCGGACGCCGGACGCGTCGCGAATTCGTGAGTCACTCGATCGGTCTGGCCGCCGCCGGTCTCGTGGGCCGGGCCGCATCAGCGCAGGCCGCCGCCCGGTCATCGCCGCGCGTGCTCGGCGCCAACGACCGCATCCGCCTGGGCATCATCGGCTGCGGTGACCTGGGCACGGGGCATCACATCCCCAAAGTGCTCGACATGAGCAGGGATCCGGCCCTCAACGTCGAGTTGGCGGCCGTCTGCGACATCTATGAGCCGCGCAAGCAGCGGGCGGCGAAGATGACCGGCGCGCCGGTGTTCCACGACTACCGCAAGATGCTCGACGAGGCCCGGCTCGACGGGGTCATCGTCGTCACGCCCGACCACTGGCACGCGAAGATGACGCTCGATGCGATGGAGGCCGGGCTCGACGTGCACGTCGAGAAGCCCATGACGCTCTACTGGGAGGAGGCAAAGAAGGTTTACGAGGCGTCGGTGCGGCTCAAGCGCATCGTGCAGGTCGGGGCGGAGGGCACCTCGCGCGATAACGTCTGGCAGGCCGGGAGATTGATCCGCGAAGGCAAGATCGGACGGATCGTCTGGGCCACCGGCGGTGTGTACCGCAACACGCCGGGCGGCGACTGGCAGTATCCGATGGATGCGGATGCCTCGCCGAAGACACTGGACTGGGACGCGTTCCTCGGCCCGGCGCCCAGGCGCCCGTTCGAGCCCGAGCGGTATTTCCGCTATCGCAAGTACTGGGACTATTCGGGCGGCGTGGCGCACGACCTGATCGCCCACGTGCTGTCCGCGCTGCAGGTGGCGATCGGGCCGCAATTCCCCACGCGCGTCAGTGCGGCCGGCGGCATCTACGGCAAACCGGATCGCGAAACCCCCGATACGTTCAGCATGCAGGTCGAGTATCCCGCCGCCTCGGCGGAAGCGGACCATTCGTCGTCAGACAGCAGCTCCGGGGCAGGCGGCTACCTGGCCACGCTCTTCTGCACGCAGACGACCGAGGCCGGCGTCCAGATGGCCATCCGCGGGCGGGAGGGCACCATCCGCTGGCCCCACGGGCGCGACAGGAACGAGATCGAGGTCACGCCGGAGGGGGCCTACCACAAGGACACCACGCCCTACACCGTCGGCCCTCAGCCGCGCGACGACCACGACGTGAACTTCATCAAGTGCATGCGCTCGCGGGGCCAGACACACTGCCCCCCGCTCACCGGCTACAAGGTGATGGTCGCCCTCGACCTGGCGAACCGAAGCTGGCGCGAGGGCAAGACGTTCACCTTCGATCCGCAACGCCAGGAGATCGTCTCGCCGGGAGCCTGAGCACACCGCGGCCAACGTGCCTATCGGTCTGGGGTGCCGGTGATCCGCAGGGCATTGCCGACGGACCGGTCGGGGTCTATTCGAAGTCGGGCTCGGCGGGGGCAAGGCGCTGCTCGCGCGGGAGGTCCATCAGCAGCGTCGTGCGGTCCCAGTCTTCCTTGCGCAGGATCCGGCGCAGGATGCTCTTGGCGCCGCCGATGCCGGTGCGGCGGGTGGTGTGGCTGATCACCACGTTCGGGCTGCGAACCCGTTCGTAGAGCTCGGGCAGATCGCGCACGTGCGTGTGCTGGCCCTGGCGGGCGCGATCGGTGTGGTCGGGCTCGAAGAACGTGCACTCGACGATCAGCACCTCGGCATTGCGGACGTGATCGTGATCGAGGAACGGGCCAACCATGCTGTCCGCGCAGTACGTGACGCGGGGGACCTCCAGGCGGTATTCCACCGCCTGGCCCTGCTTCTTGAGTGCGACGATCTGCTGACCGCTGAGCTCCGCGTACTCCGGTTTGAGCTTCTTGCGGACCTCGACGAGGGCGAAGCCCAGCGACGGCTGGGCATGGCGGACGCGAAACGGGCGGACGATCAGATTCCGGTTCACTTCGTAGTCTTCATCCTCGTCAACGCCGATGATGCGCGCCGGGGACAGGTGACCTTCGATCCGGGCCCAGACCTGCATGAGGTCCTGGATGGGGGCGACGAGCTTGTGGGGCACGAGGGCGGTGCCAGGGGCGATGCCCTGGAAGTTCCGCTGCGAGAAGTAGTAAGCGATGCCGGCGGCGTGATCCATGTGGCCGTGGGACAGGCAGACGGTGTCGAGGCTGATGATCTCGCGCGGGGCACGGCCGACGTCGAACGCCAGGCCCATCTCGGGCACGGCAATGACGGTCTCCTCGCCGGCCAGGCTGAAGCCCTGCAGGAGGATGCCGCCGATGCGTTTCTCGACCATCCGCGATGCCATCGGCACAGTGTCGCCGGGCGCAGGCGAGTTGCCAAGGGCCGCAGTGGAGCATCGTCGGCGACGCGCGAATCGGAGCGGGCTGAGCCGCGGGGAGGCCGCGCGACGGATGCGGGCTGGACGAGGATTCGACTACATGTAGGGGCCGGGTGTAGGATATACTCAAGATCCGGAGGGTGCAGGTCTTGAAGAAGTGGTGCACGTGCCCCAGACCGACGGGGTGAGGGTGGAACCGACGACCCGCGCTCGACACGCGCGGGCCGCCGCAGGAACCGTCATTCTGAGAGCTGACTGCTGAGTGCCGACGGCCAGGCGGCCACTGGATGCGAGCGCACGATGCGTTGCCCGTACTGCAAAGAGGTGAACGAAGACAAGGTGATCGACTCCCGCCTGAGCGAGGGTGGAGAGGTGATCAGAAGGCGGCGGGTCTGCACGCGCTGCCAGAAGCGCTTCACCACCAAGGAGCGCGTCGAGCAGGAAGTCAAGCTGCTGGTGATCAAGCGCGACGGGACGCGGGTGCCGTACGACCGCAGCAAGATCCTCAGCGGGCTGCAGCGGGCCTGTTACAAGCGGCCGGTGGACGAAGGCCAGTTGGCGCGCCTCACGGACGAGGTGGAGGACATCCTCTTCAAGCAGTACGACCGCGAGGTGAGCAGCCAGGTGATCGGGGCCCTGGTGGGCCAGCACCTGCGGGACGTGGACCACATCGCCTACGTGCGCTTCGCAAGCGTGTACCGGCAGTTCCAGGAACTCGGCGAGTTCATCGACGAGGTCAAGGAAGTGATCGACCACCAGGCCAAGGCCACTCCGGGGCAGCGGCAGCTCTTCGAATAGTCCGCCAACAGGCGTCATCCCCGCCGTCGGGTGGGTCACAGAGGTTATTGGCGCAAAAAGCTGGCCGGCGCCTACGCTGCGCCGGCCCCTGGGAGGAAGGAACGCAACTGCACATGCACTGAGCGACCGCTCAGTTCACCAGAAACGTATCGGTCTCGCAGGTCGGCTGCTCGGTGCCCTGGTATCGCAGCAGGTGGCCGGCCTGGTAGATGTTGTCGGCATCCACCCCGATGGTGGGCCGCGTGTACCAACCGCCGCTGCCGCCGACATAGACCACGTTCTGGCCGGCGCCGTCTTCATGGGTGAGGGAGTTGGCCGCGCGGTCATCGTAAAGACCGATCTGATGGGCGGCCCGCCCGTCGAAGAACGGATTGCGATCAGCGAGCAGAACCATTTCCTTCTCCATGGCCTCGGCCCGCCGCCCGGTCGGCCGGTTCATGTACTGAAAGCTGTAGGTGATGTTCGCCGGCTCGGCGAAATCGTCGAAGTCCCCGAAATCCTCAGCGCGCATGGCCCGGGTGTGGGGCGCCGAGGGGCAGATGAAGACGCGCGGATCGCGCACGTAGCCGGTCCGCAGGAGCAGGTAGAGCGGCCGGGTCGGCGAGACGCGGCGGACGTTGGGCGCGCGGGTGGGCAGCCACGAGGCGTTGGCGACGTAGTGGGTGTAGGGCAGGTAGCCGGCGTGGTCCTGGCTGTAGGCGGTGAGACCCGCAAATACCTGCTGAAGATTCGAGCGGCACAGGTTGCGCCGGGCGATATTCTGGGCCTTGAAGTAGCCGGGCACGAAGACGCCGATGAACAGCGTGATGCACGCGGCGATGGCCACCAGCTCGCGCAGAGAGAGCACCGGCGTGGCGGCGATCTCCTGGCCGCTGCGGAACGCGGCGGCGGCGGCCGGTTTCTGCGGGAACGGGATGACCCGCGGCTCGGCGTCGATGCGGGCCATCACGGAATCGACGAGATCCACCGGCGCGTCGGCGACTTCATGCCGGTCGAGCAGGGCCAGCACATCGCGGAGGGCCCGGCTCTGACTGGCCAGCTCGGGCGATGAGGCAATGGCCTCCTCGACCTCCAGCGCCTGTCCGGCATCGAGCCGGCTCAGATGCAGGTCAAGCAGAAGGGACTCAATTCTCTCTGATCCATCACGCATACGTCACTATCCCTCGGTCAGTTGTCAGTCGTTCGTTGTTCGTTGTCCCCCGTCAGCGCCTGAACTCTGCTCCAACGGACCACTGACCACTCACAACCAACCCGTGCTCCTGCCCCTCACACCCGCTCGCGGGTGGCGGCACGGTACGCCTGGCCGAACTGGCCGACGGCGGCATGCAGCCGACTTTTCACGGTTCCGAGCGGGACCCCCAGAATCTCCGAAATCTCCTTGTACGGGAACCGGTGATAGTAGCTCAGGACCAGCACCTCGCGCAGATGCTCGGGCATGGACTCGAGCACGTTTCTCACGAATTCCCGCTCCTCCTCCTGCTCGAGTGCGATCGACGGTGCATTGTCGGTGTCGGCGAGAAAATCGAGGAACCGCTGTCCCTCGTCCTCTGTGCCGACATTCGCATCGAGCGGCACCTCCGGCCGGCGAGCCCTGCTGCGCAGGAGATCGCGGGCCTTGTTGGCGGCGATGGTGAACAGCCAGGGCTTCAGCCGGCGGGACCGGTCAAAACTGGCGGCCGAAAGGTGCACCTGCAGGAAGGTGTCCTGCACGATGTCCTCGGCCGCGGCGGCGCTGCCGGTGAAACGCACGAGAAACCGGAACAGCTCCTGGCTGTGCCGCCGAACGAGCAATTCAAAGGCATCAGAATGCCCGGCCAGATACTCGGCCAGAAGCTGCTCGTCGGTCAGCGTGCTCACCGCTCTCACATATCCTTACGCTGAGGGTTTGGATCGGTTCGCCCGGTTTTATGGCGATAACTCTTTTGCCGACCACATGATAGCCTTCTGTGCGGGCCCGTCAAAGGCTGCTTGACAGGGGGTGTGGCGTAAACTTAGCTTGTACCATGACTTGATTCCGTCGGCCGGCGTCCGGGCACGAGAGTGAGGGGTGGGGTGCGCTCGGGGCGGCGGGGATCGACGGGCTCTCCGGGGCGAGGTTTCCTCAGTATTCGGACTGAAGGCGGCAGCATGTCGATCAAGGATCAGGGACTTCCGGCCAAGACGCTTTCGGCCCTGGTGGAGGCGTCGGCGGCGATCAACAGCTCGCTGGAGCTGTCCAAGACGCTGCAGGCCATCTCGCGGACGGCCGCCGCGGTCATGGAAGCGGAGGCCAGCTCGGTACTGCTGCTGGACCGGGAGCGGAACCGGCTGATCTTCACGGCGGCAACCGGGGACCGGGCAGACGTGCTGCTGGGGGAGGAGTTCGACGCGGACCTGGGCATCGCGGGCAAGGTGGCGCGGACGCGCGAAGCCGTGCTGGTCATTGACGCGCAGAAGGACAAGTCGTTCTTCCGCGGGATCGACGACAAATCGAGCTTCCACACGCGGGGAATGGTGGCGGCGCCGCTCGTGGTCAAGGACCAGGTCATCGGCGTGGTGGAGGTGATCAACAAGATCGGGCAGGAGAACTTCACGCGCGACGACCTGGAGCTGATCCAGGTGTTCGCGAACCTCGCGGCGAGCGGGGCAATGAACGCGCAGGCCCACGAGCGGCTCAAAGCGGAGAACCGCGGGCTGCGAGCGACGTTCGACTCGCACCAGATCATCGGGCATTCGCAGGCCCTGCGCGAGGTGCTGGACCTGTGCGCGCGGGTGGCGGGGAGCAGTGCGACGGTGCTGCTGCTGGGGGAGACGGGGACGGGCAAGGAACTGATCAGCCGGCACATCCACAACCACTCGCCGCGGCGGGACAAGCCGTTCATTGCGATCAACTGCGCCGCGCTGCCGGAGACGCTGCTCGAGAGCGAGCTCTTCGGGCACGAGAAGGGGGCGTTCACCGGCGCGGTGGCGCAGAAGCTGGGCCGCTTCGAGCTGGCCAACGGCGGGACGCTGTTTCTCGACGAGATCGGCGACATCAGCCACTCGATCCAGATCAAGCTGCTGCGGGTGCTGCAGGAGAAGGAGTTCGTGCGGGTGGGCGGGACGAAGACCGTGGCCTGCGACGTGCGGATCATCGCGGCCACAAACCGCGACCTTCAGCAGGCGATCAAGGAGGGATCGTTCCGGGAGGACCTCTATTACCGGCTGAACGTGTTCCCCATCCGGACCCCCCCGCTGCGGCAGCGGCGCGAGGACATTCCGCTGCTGGTGGAGCACTTCGTGCGGCTGTCGTCGGCGCAGCTCAACATGCCGGTGCCGCGCCTGTCGGACGAGGCGATGGCGTTGATGACCAGCTACCACTGGCCGGGCAACATCCGTGAACTGCAGAACATCGTGGAACGGGCGGTGCTGCTCTCCGACGGCGGCACCGTGGGAGCGGTTCAGCTCCCCAAGGAGGTCGCGGGCGACTCGGCGGAACCGGTGACCGAGAAGAAGGAATCGAGCCTGTGGGGCTACGAGAAGGCGCTGATCGTCAAAGCCCTCAAGGACGCCGGCTGGAACCAGACGCGGGCGGCCCGGACGCTGGGCATCTCACGCGACAACCTGCGCTACCGCATCAAGAAGTTCGAGATCATGCGGCCGGACTGACTCGGAGCGAACGCAGACGGCATCCCGCATCGGCGGGGCCGGGGAACATCCTACCGGGCGAAGGCGGCCTGGAAATAGAGCTCCGGGTCCTGGTATATGGAGGTTAGGACGCGGGTCTCGACCTGCGTGCCGCCGCCGGGCAGCGCCGCCTCGAGATCGACCAGAATCTGGCCGCGGGCGAATCCCAGGTCGCGGGTGAAGGCCACGGTCGGGCGGCGGTCCATGATGTCCACGAGGGTCGTGTGATAGAGGCCGACCAGGTGGCCGATCTCGTGGGCGGCGGTGTGGGAGAGGGCGAGCACCATGTTGTTAAGTGAGGCCAGGACGGCCGTCTGGCAGTCCAGGCCGCGACCCTGGAAACTGCCCACGTAGACGACGGCCGCGTCCGCCTGATTCTGATTACCTGGATCCACTTCCAGGCCGCGGGGCAGCAGCTCTCCGAAAACGACCGGGTCGGCCGCACATGCGGAGCCCGGATCCACGTCGGGCAGGGCCGTATCGAACGACACGCCCCGGTCGGCATTCACGCGCTGCGGGGCAAACGTCAGCGTAGAGAACGGCCCGGCCGGGGCGGGCTGGGCGTCATCGACGATGTCGATGGGGGTGCCGGCGAAGATGCGGCGGAGTTCCTCCAGGACACTCTCGCGGACGACGGGTTCGAGGTCGGCGATGAGCTGCACCTGGTCGGGCGTGAACGTCGTCGGATCGACCAGGCCGGGGCCGGTCAGAAAGCCCGGTTCGAAAACGACGCGGATGGTCTGACGCGCGGGCGGCCGGTAGTTGGCGTCGCCGTCGGAAACCGTCAGCACCGCCCGCTCGGAGATCAGGGATGATGTGCTCTGCGAACGGGGCGCGGCATAGATGAGGTATTCACCCGCCCTCTGCACGCGATATGGAAAAGCCTGGCCGGCCGGACCGCCCCCGGCAATCGAGGCGGTATCGCCCTGCTCGTCGCGCAGGAGCACGAGCACGGCATCGACGCTGCGGCCCTCGACTTGAATGTTCAGCACGCGATCGACATCGAGCGGGCCGAGCGAGACGAGGTTGCTCGAGAGCACATGCGGCACTCCATTGATCGAAACGCGCGGCGCGGAAGCAATCTCACTCTCGACGGAGGGAGTGGCCTGGGGCAGACAACCACCGAGGGTCAGAATGCCCAGGAGCAGCGCGAGACTCGGTCTACGAGCGAATGCAGCGACCCCGTCGCGTCGCCGCGCGGCGGGCGGGCGGCGGTGAGGTTCCCGTGGCGTGCCGGGAGCAGGATGCGCTGTCATCTGAGGGGCAGGCATCAGAGATCCTCCGCCAGCACAGAGATGTCCTGCCGCGGCGTCTCGATTTCGATCTGGCCGGGACGGAATGCGACGGTGTCGGAATAGAACTCGAGGCGGTACACGCCGGCCGGGCGGTCGAACCGGAAGCGGCCCTGGGCATCGGTGGTGGTGAACACAATCGGATCGGCGTAGCCGGTGGCAGCGGGATCGTCGGCGTTGGCGCAATCGAGCGCGGTCCGGTAGCGCGGCCGGAGCAGGATGATGACATCCGCGACCCCGCGGCCGTCGGCGCGGGTGACCTGGCCGGCGAGGGCGGCGCTGGGGGCGAGCGAGGCCGGGGTCGTGGCGCCGAGAGCCGGGTCTACGCCGGTGAACTCCCAGGCACCGCTGGGGCCGAGGCGGCCGGCGGTCTGCAGGGCGGCGTCGATGTCGGAGCATTGGGCGATCTTGACGCGCCCGGTGCCTTCGGGCGTGTCCCAGTTGACGATGGTGAAGGTTTCGAGCGTCTGCACGTCGCACACGGGGACGTTATCGAATCGGGCGGCCGCGATGGGCACGGGTTCGACCTGCTCGCCGGGATCGAGACCGATCGGCACATCGCGGTTGACGCGGCGGTAGAGAAAGACCTGCAGATCGATGGTGCCGGGGCAGCGCTCGCCGATCAGGTCGATGAATCGGCTCCGCTGCGTGACGCCGGGGGCCAGGAGCGGTGTGTCCATGAAGGGGCCGTCGCTGCCGTGCGGACGGATGCCGATGACGACATACTGGGTGCGCGAGAAGTTCAGGAAGGACACCTGCGTCTCGATGTCCGGCACGATCGGGGTGGGGATGCAGGAGGCCAGGGCGGTCAGCGCGAGAGCCCGTATTGTCCACCATAGACCTCCATTAAGAGCCCGTAGACGGTTCGAACCTGACGGCAGTAAAGATCGGGCCATCATCGGGGCAGGAGCTCCATGACGAGCCGGAAGCCGGCGTACTGATTGGGGGAACGTTCGTCGCCGTAGTTGCGCTGCGAGCAGCGACAACGGACGGCGGGTGAATAGAACGCTCCGCCGCGGAGCACAAACAGGTGCTCCCGCAGATCCGGCGGGACGGCCGCATCGCGCACGAGCGGGGCGGGGTACAGCGTGTCGCACCATTCCCAGAGGCCGCCGTGCATGTCGAAAAGGCCCATGAAACTGGGCATGTGGCAGGCCACACGGTGCAGCGTGACATCGCCCTGGGCGTTGGCGAAGAGGGTCGCGTAGTCCGCGCTGTCGCCGTAGCAGAAGCGGGTATTGTTGCCGGCCCGGCAGGCGTATTCCCACTCGATCTCGGTGGGCAGGCGATAGCGTCGGGAGAGGCCGGCGGTCCGCGCGCGGGTGGTGAGCCACTCGCAGAAACGGCGCGCCGCGGTGAGGCTGGTCCAGTCGACGGGCACAAAGGCCTGCTCCTGCGGCGGGGTCCGGCGGATGGCATCGCGCAGGCGCTGGGCCGCGACGAGGAGATCCTCGGACGGTGCGCTCGCGGCGGCATCGAACGGGCCGTACAGATCGCGGGCGGCCGGATCCTGGAAGAACGCCGCGAATGCGCTGAGCGTCGTTTCGGTGGAAGCGAGGTAGAAGGCGTTCACCGTGACCGGGGCAGCGGCGCGGGTTTCATCGGGCCAGCGGTCGGGATCGTCCGCGGGCGGACCGGGTACGAAGTCGCGCGCCTCCGGAATCCGCACGAAGGTGACGCCCGCGACGTCGTCGTGGAGGACGGCGGACTGGGCCGGCCAGGCGACGGGCTTGCCGAGACGCTCAGCCGCCCACTTTGCCGCGGCGATAACACCCGGGTGAGCGGCGGAAGCGGCGAGATCGGCACAATCGGCCGCTACGTCACCGCCGGGGGACCCGAGCTGACCGGCCAGGCAGGCGGCGACGTACTGCTGGCGGGGAGTGCCGGAGCGAAGCATCGGACGCAGGCGCTCCAGGACGACGCCCGGCTGAGGCCACGGCATGCGGGCGATCTGCAGCCACTCGCCACTCCGCCAGAGCGGCCCGCCGTCAACGGATTTCCAGAAGGCCTCGGGGCTGTAGAGCAGGGCGCTGGGGGCACCCATGAGGCGGCGGACCGAGGAATCGGACTGCACGTGGGCGGCGCTCAGGTGAGCGACCTGCGCGCGGACGGGCGAGGCGGCGCTCGCGTACTGGGCGAGGGCCTGGGCGGGATTCGGGACGGCGGCGGCGATAATGCGGTCCGCCTCCTCGATCTGCAGCGCGGTTTGCTGGCTGGCGATGCGCTGGCGCTGGGCGGCGTATACGGTGAGCCCCCCTGCCGCCACGAGCAGGACCAGGACGGCGGCGGCGACCTGCATGCGGTAACGGGCGATGAGCTTGCGGATGACGTACACGCTGCTGTCGCGCTTGGCCTCGATCGGCTGACCGGCGAGGTAGTTGCGCACGTCGCGGGCCAGTTCGCCGACGCTCTGGTAGCGGCGGTCCCGCTCCTTGGCGAGGGCCTTGAGAATGATCGTCTGCACCTCGTCGTTGATCGGGCACTGCAGGCGGCTGGGGCGTCGATGGGTGGCGGAACCGATTCCCGAATCGGCCTGCCAGGCCTTGCTGGGCGGCGTCGGCGGAGTCTCCTCGATGTGGCGCAGCACCTCTGAAAGCTGGCCAACGACCGGGTACGGGTACTGGCCGGTGAGAATCTGGTAGAGGATGACGCCCAGGGCATAGACATCGGTGCGGACGTCGATTTCCTCGGGGTTGCCGCGGGCCTGCTCGGGCGAAATATAGGGCAGCGTGCCGACGACCTGGCCGGTGAGGGAGACGGCGCTGGCGTCGGGCCCGCCGACGAACTTGGCGAGGCCGAAATCGAGGACCCTGGGCTCGCCCGTCGAGTCGACGAGGATGTTGGAGGGTTTCAGATCGCGATGGATAATACCCTTCTGGTGGGCATAGCTGACGGCCTCGCAGACGCTCGCGAACAGACGGAGGGCATCGCGCAGCGGCAGGCGGCGGTCCTGGATGTGGCGGTGCAGCGGGACACCGCGGACGTAATCCATGACGTAGTACTGGTGGCCGTCGTGCGTCTGGCCGGAGTGGAAAATGGCGATGATGTTGGGATGCTTGAGGCTGGCCACAAGCTCGATCTCGCGTTCGAAGCGCCGGCGGGCGGCGGGCGAGGCGTACGGGCCCTCGAGGAGCAGCTTGATCGCAACCTTCCGCTTGGTGGATTCCTGGACGGCCTCGTAGACGATGCCCTGCCCTCCGCGGTGAAGCTCGCGGAGGATCGTGTGGCCGGGAATCTCGGGGAGCGGAGCGGCATAGAAACCGCGATCGAGGGCGGGACCCGCCAGGTCGCGGGTGACCTCCGCGTCGGCAGAGGCGGCGGAGCGTACGAGCACCTCCCGGGCCTGGGCCAGATACGCCAGATTGGCGCGGCATTCTTCGAGCGCCTCCCGGCATTCCGGGCATTCCTTCACGTGGGAGGAGACGCCGGACGCGCGATCCTCGGGCAACTGGCCGGCGGCCAGGCTTTCGAGGTCCTTCATGGGAGGGCAGGCGTGCATGGTTTATTGTCATTGGTCCTTGGTTCAGGGATCGTCAGCGGTTCTGGCTGCTCGGCGCTGTCCTGCCCCCAACCGGAAAAACATCTCACCAGTTCTCCTCGTAGTCCTTCTGGAGCTCGCGCATGCGGGAGAGGACGCGATTCTTGGCGATCCAGACGGCGTTTTCGGTCATGTCGAGTCTTCTGGCGACCTCTTCGGCAGACAGACCTTGCAGGGCGAAGAGCTCGAAGGCCTCCATCGTCCTGGGTTTAACCTGCTTTCGGACTTCCTCGAGGCAGCGTTTGACGATGGTCTGCTGCCATTCGGCGTCCCAGACCTGGCTGACCTGCTCGTCGTCGGGCACCTTGTCGAGGAAGGCTGTGCTTTCCGGGTTGTCGGCCACGACCTTCTCGCGGCATCGTTTTCGCTGAAGGTCGCGCACCTTGTGGGTGGCGATCCCCATGAGCCAGGTGCGCAGGCGTCCTTTCTGGCGGTCGTACCCCCCTTCCCGATAGGCGCTGGCGAATGCCATGAGTGCCTCCTGCGCGGCGTCCAGGGCGTCGGTCTCGGTCAGGCCGAGCTTGCGGCCGAAGGCCACGAGAATCGGCTGATACCGGCCGTAGAACTCGCTCCAGCAGGTTTCGTTGTTGCGGTCACGCAGACCGGCCAACAGTGAAGTGTTCGTGACTGAGAGCATGGGACCCCTCGCGTCTGGGCCAGAAACGGAGTCGATGCTCTCATTGTCGCACCTGGAC
>CAZQEN010000046.1:0-30388 GCA_964591605.1 uncultured Planctomycetales bacterium | reverse complement strand
GCGTGGGCTCTTCCCTCTGCCTGGTCTGGCTGCTGCGCCACGGACCGGCCGCAGCCGGCGGGCAGCCGGACGCCCCCAGCCCACCGTCATCTGCCACGGCCGACTGACTCGACGAAGCGATTCGCCCGGCCCGACCAGGTGGTGTGTCCCCCTGGACGCACCTGGGAAGGCCGCCCAAAACCAGGTCATTCCATGCACTCGCTGGGACGGACACCGCGAACGTCTGAAGTGGTTGAAGGTGGTCTCGAACTCCTGTTCACCGCGCCCGCGCCAGACCCAGCGCGGCATTGATCAGGCCCAGGTGCGAATAGGCCTGGGGGAAATTCCCGAGCGACCGCTCATTGGAGGGATCATACTCCTCTGCCAGAAGACCGGTCGGGCCCGCCGCTGCGCACAGTCCGTCGAAGAACGCACGAGCCTCGTCGACTCTGCCGCAGAGCGCCAGTGATTCGATGAGCCATGCCGTGCACAGATGAAAGCCGCCTTCAATGCCGGGCAGGCCGTCGTCGTAACGGTATCGAAACACTGTCCGCCCGGTCGCCAGATTCTCGAGCACGTATTCGATCGTACCCGCAAATCGGTGATCGTCGGGCGGGAGAAGCCCGCTGAGGCCGACGAGCAGAGTGGCCGCATCGGCATCCTGACCGCCGTACGTGGCACAGAAGGCGCGACGTTCCGGCTGCCAGCCGTTGGCCAGCACGTCCTCGGCAATGGCGGCTCGCAGGGCTTCCCACTCGCCCCGCTGCTTGCCCAGGTATCGGGCCACGCGCAGACCGCGGTCGACGGTCTGCCAGCACATGATCCTGGAGTGCACGTAGTGCCGCCGCAGCCCGCGGATTTCCCAGATACCGTGATCGGGCTCGCGCCAGCGTTTTCCCACCGAATCCACCAGCGTTTCCATCATTCGCCAGTGCTCGGGCGACAGGGCGGCTCCCCGTTCGGCAAGAAGCGAAAGGAGGTCGGCGATCGGCCCGAAAACGTCGAGTTGAACCTGCTGCGCCGCCGCGTTCCCGACGCGCACCGGCCGGCTCCCCAGGTAGCCGGGCAGCTCGCCGATCTCTCCTTCGGGGCCCAGCCGCCCGCCGTTGACCGTGTACACCGGCCGCAGCAGCACCGGCGGCTCGCATTGCTCCAGGATCCCCAGCAGCCAGTCCAGCAGCTTCATCGCCGGCCCGTTGGCGCCCAGCCGGACCAGTGCCGCCGCCGCCATCGCCGCGTCGCGCGGCCAGCAGAACCGGTAGTCCCAGTTACGCACGCCGCCGGCGTGCTCGGGCAGGCTGGTCGTACCCGCGGCGGCAATGGCGCCGGTGGGTCCATAACACAGCGCTCTGAGGACCAGCGCGCTGCGACGCACCAGGTGCTCTGCGACGCCCGGCAGGCTCAGCGTGCCCGCCCACGTGCTCCAGAACCGCACATTCTTCTCGCGGCGTGCGGGTTCGGTCCCGGGCTGACTCGAGAGATTCCCTGTCCCGTACCGCATCTCGAGCACCAGCGGCCCGCCCTGCAGATCGACATCGGCGATGGCGGTCTGATCGCCCCCGTGCTCGACGATCTCCCAGCGGACTCCCGGCGCACACAGAACGATCGGATCCACCGCGCCATCGACTTCGACGCCGCCCTCCGTCGCCCGCAGGCACGTGCGAACCCGGCCGAAATCCAGCCGCGGAGCGAAAGTGATCCGAACTCGACCGTGGCCTTCCACCACGCGGATCAGGTCGGTCCGGCCTGCCCGCTGATAGGCCCTGCCGTCGGCCGCGTCGAGATAGTCCAGCAGCGTCAGACCCGGCCACTGCGTGCGCAGGACGAACGAATCTGCCACGTATTCCTGGCGCACCGGCCGCCCGCCATCGGCCGGCTGCACCTCGAAGAAGCCGGTGCTCGGGCCTCCCAGCAACTCGGCGAACACCGCCGGCGCATCAATCCGTGGAAGGCACAGCCAGTTGACTCTTCCCGTTGGCGTGACCAGCGCGATGGTCCTCTGATCGGACAGAAAGGCGTGCCGCTCGATCGGTACCGCATCCGAGCCCGCGAGCCATGCGGCTCTGCGCTCGGCCACATGGGCCAGCACGTGAGCCACTTCGACCGTGCTGTCCACGCGATGTCGGGCCTGACTCTCTCCCGGACCTACCTTGATGCCGACGTCCGGGCCGCACAGTGCGGCGAATGCATCCTCGTCCGTGACGTCGTCCCCGAGAAACAGGACGGCCGTGGCGCCCAGCCTCTGGCGGAGCTTCTCGAGGGCCAGGCCCTTGTGCGTCTGCACCACGCTCAGCTCGATGACCTTCTTGCCGTGGCGGACATGGATCCCGCTCCAGCGGCCGGGACCGGCGAGCACCGCCTCAACCGCTCGGGCGGCGGTGCTTTCGGCGGCATTGCGGTAGTGAAAGGCGACCGCCGCGGGTTTCTTCTCGACCTGAAAGCCCATGTCCCACGACGCGATCCGATCGAGTTCCGCCTCCAGCCGCTCGAGCGTCTCCTGCGCCTCGGGTGGGAGCGGCATGACGAACCCGGTCTCGAACTCGCTCCCGTGACTGCCGACCAGATGAACGTCCCCGGCGTCGAGGGCGCGCGAAGCCAGATCCGCCAGGGCGCGGCCCGAGACAATGGCCACGTGTGTCTGCGGCAATTCCGCCAGCATTCGCAGGGCGACGATGGACTCGCGGTCCGCCTCTGCCGACGCGGGATCACGAACGATCGGGGCGATCGTTCCATCGAAATCGCTGGCCACGAGCAGCACCGGCGTACGGGCAAGCTCCTCCAGTAGCCCGTTCAGTTCGAGCATGGGGGCGGTTCCTCTCGCGCGGCGTCGCTCACATCGTCGCCGCGCTGGCGGCCATCTGCAGGTTCGGCCTTTCCTCGGGCGGCTCCTGGATCGCGGGGCGGCGCATGCCGAAGAAACGCGATGCCCACCAGTGCACATCCTGTCTGCGCACGATGCTTCTGAGTCGCCGCATTCGCGGTCGCCGCTGCCGGCATGTCGTGGTGGCGGCTTCGGACAGCGCTTCGGCAACACGATCCAGATCGTACGGATTGACCAGAATGGCGCCGCGCGCCAACTGGACGGCCGCCCCCGCGAATTCGCTCAGGATCAGGACGCCGTCGTGCTCCACCTGGCAGGCGCAGTACTCCTTGGCCACCAGGTTCATTCCGTCCTTCAGCGGCGTCACAAACGCGATGTCGGCCGCCCGGTAGAGGGCCACCAGCTCGGGGCGGTCAACCTCCCGGAAGACGTAGTGAATCGGCACCCAGCCCGTCTGTGTGAACTCGCCGTTGATCTGGGTCACCAGGCGCTCGATCTCCCCCTTGAGATCCTGATACTCCGGAACCTCCTGTCTGCTGGGAACGACGACCTGAAGGAGCGTGACCCTGCGGTGCAGACCGGGGTAACGCTGCAACGCCAGTTTGAAGGCCTTGAGCCGGTAGGGGATTCCCTTTGTGTAGTCCAGCCGGTCAACGCCGAGCACGATCTGGCGGTTGGGCAGCTCGCTGCGCAGTCGTCGCACACGCTCCGAGACCGCGGGCTGCGCCGCGACCCTGGCGAACTCGTCGTAGTCGATCCCGATCGGGAACGCTGCCGCAAGGGTGGTCCTCCCGCGATGCTCGACGATGTGACGGCCGCCCGAGCGGCGAACGCGGCTTTCCGGCAGGAACTCGCGGACGCAGGCGAGGAAATTCCGGTGATCGCGCGGCGTCTGAAAACCCACCGCGTCATACCACAGAAGGCTCTCGATCACCTGAACCCGCCACGGGAGCTTGCCGAAAATGTCCGGCGGCGGGAAGGGAATATGCAGGAAGAAGCTGATGGTATTCGTCAGTCCGAGCGCACGAAGCCGCGAACCCAGCCCCATCAGGTGATAGTCCTGCACCCAGATGAAATCATCTGCCTGAACCGAGTGCAGGCCGACATCGGCAAACTTGTCGATGACGTTCCGGTAGCTCGTCCAGTAGTCCGGCACGAAGTTGCAGCGTGATTGAAGATCGTGGAACAGCGGCCAGATGATCTCGTTCGAGAAGCCATGGTAGAAACCATGACGATCCTCTTCGCTGAGCAGGACAGGCACGACATCATAGCCGACCTGTCGGCTGTACCGGGCCAGGCAGTCACGAAACTCGGTCGAGGCCTGGTCAGTGATCCCCGGCCACCCGATCCAGACGCCTCCGCGTTCTCCCAGGAGCCGGCCCAGTGCGCTGACCAGACCCCCGGTACTGGCTCGGGCCTGCCAGTCATCTCCGCATCGATCCAGGACCACCGGTAAGCGGTTCGAAATCACGACGATTCTCATGTTGCACCTGCTCGTGTGACCGGGTGACCGCACATTGACCGAACACCTCCACCGGAGTGGAGCCCCCGACGCTCAGGGCACTCTAACCGTGATTTGATTCCACGTCAAGAGACTTGACGTAGAGATTCTTAATGTTAAGCTATTGGGATGGAACGAGATGCTGTGGATCTGTTCATGGAACAGTGGAGTAGGGAGCGACCTGACCTGGATCCCGCCGCCTTGTCCGTCGTCAGCCGGTTGCTCATGTTATACAGGCACTTAGAGCAGGATGCGGATCGCGCGCTCGCCATTCACGGCATCGCCCTGTGGCAGTTTGACGTGCTCGCGGCCCTGCGGCGATCGGGGCCGCCCTTCGTCCTCTCGCCGACCGCCTTGACCCGCCTCGTCACCCTGTCGTCGGGCGCCATGACCAACCGCATCGATCGCCTGGAGGAGATGGGCCTGGTTGCCCGGCAGGAAGACCCTTCAGATCGTCGCGGTGTGCTGATTGCCTTGACGCCCAAGGGTCGCCAGCTGGTGGATGAGTCGGTGGCCACGCGGCTCGCGGAAGCCCGCTCGCTCCTGGCGCCTCTCAGCCCCGAGGAGGTCGAGACGCTGGCTGGTCTGCTGCGGCGGCTTGTCATCTCGCTAAGGGGCCAGACCGCCGCGATGGGGTCCGCCGCAAACGGTTCAAACCGCGAGATTCCCACGCGTGCGAAGCGCCGTCATTCGCTGGTTCGCATCGAGCCCACGCCCCCGGCCGCCGAGTCCTGAGGAGACGGAGATCCAGAACGCGAATTCCAGCCTGCGTTGTCCGACTGAAGTGGTGGTTCGCGGCAAACCAGCACCTGTGCGGTCCTGGTCGACTGAAAAGGAGAGGACGGACGCGAGGCGGGAAAGGCTTGGGCCGCCGGACTTGACACCGGTCCCCTTTGCGCCGATCATCACGTGGACAATCAAGGGTAGCCGCGGGGTACCGATCCACGACGGTGGGTCAGGCGTTGGCTGCGGCTACTGGTTCGTGGGCCAACTTGCCTCGCACGCGGCCAAGCTCCAACGCCTGGCCGGGTGCGATGCCGGTTGGCCCTTTTTGTTGAGGGTGAACCCAAGCAGAGCCTGGAGATACACCTGAGGAGCAACCATGACCAAGTACCGGGTAACCAAGAAGAAGCTGGAACGGATCAACAAGCTCGCGGATGAGCGCGGTGTGATCGCCGCCGCCGCGATGGATCAGCGCGGCTCGCTTAAGAAGTCGATCGCCAAAGAGAAAGGGGTCGACCCGAGCCAGGTCACGCCCGAGATGATGGGCGAATTCAAGGCGGCCGTCAGCAAGATCCTGACGCGGCACGCCAGCGCGATCCTGCTCGATACCGAGTTCGGACGGCCGGGGATCAAGAGCAAGAACCCGAAGGCGGGGCTGCTCCTGGCCTATGAGACCACCGGCTACGACAACACCAAGCCGGGTCGCATCCCGGATCTGATCGACGGGGTCAGCGTCCGGCGATTGATCGAGGACGGAGCAGACGCGATCAAGATCCTGCTCTACTACACGCCTGAGGACGCGCCTCAGGTCAACGACATCAAGCACGCGTGGATCGAGCGGATCGGCGCGGAGTGCGCGGCCAACGATGTGCCGTTCTTCCTCGAATGCATCGCTTATGACGCGGCCGGCAAGGGCGAGAACACGCTCGAGTTCGCCAAAAAGAAGCCCGGACACGTCGTCGCGTACATGAAGGAGTTCAGCAAACCGCAATACCGCGTGGACGTGCTCAAGGCCGAGCTGCCGTTCAACGTGGCATACATGAAGGGCTCAAAGGCCAACAAGAGCGGCGATGTGGCCTACGACAAGGCCCAGGTCAAGGACCTGATCGCCCAGGCGGCCGATGCGGCGGCGCTGCCGTTTATCTACCTGTCGGCCGGCGTTGACGATGACGTGTTCCGCGAGTCGCTCGAACTGGCGGGTGAGGCGGGCGCGCCCTACGGCGGCGTGCTGTGCGGGCGGGCGACCTGGAAGGAAGGCATTCCGGTCTACGCCAGGCAGGGCGTCAAGGCCCTCGAAGACTGGCTCAGTGACCGCGGCGTCAAGAACATCGAGTTGCTCAACGAAGTGCTTCGCCGGACGGCCAAACCCTGGTATGAGAAGATCGGCGGCCGGAACGCGATTGAGGTCGTCGGCTGAAGGTAGCGACCGTAGCTGCTGCCGGGTGTGCAGCGGCGTCGAGTGGTGCACAGGATTCGAGCCCAGGGATTCCACTCCCTGGGCTTGATTGTCTCGTTTTCCTCCTGGAGGAGGCCTCGTCGATGGCAGACGAAGACGTATTGGAGCAGCAGACGGACGAAGAAACGGGGCCCGAGCCGACCGAGGGCGAAGGCGAGAAGCCCTCGCTGCAGGAGCAGCTCAAGGAGAAGATCGGCGTCAACGTCGAGGAGGTTGGCCCGCTCCGCAAAAAGCTCACGGTGGCTGTGCCGCGGGAATTCATCACCGCGCAGCTCGACGAACAGTACAGCGAGCTGCGCCGCGATGCGAACGTCCCGGGCTTCCGGAAGGGTCGTGCCCCCCGGCGGCTGCTCGAGAAGCGCTTCGGCAGCGAGGTCGGCGACACGCTCGTGCAGCAGCTCGTGACCACCGGCTACATGGCCGCGGTCGAGAAGATCGACCTCAAGGTCATCGGCGACCCGATGGTGTGGATCCGCGAGAAGGGCAGCGACACCCCGACGCTGGTCGACGTGCAGAAAGCACTCGACACGATCGAGCTCCCGGCGGAAGGCGCGCTCGAATTCTCCTGCGAGGTCGAGGTCCGGCCCGAGTTCGAGTTGCCGGAGCTCAAGAACATCCCCATCCAGAGGCCGAACGTCACCGTCTCCGACGAAGACATCAACCGTCACCTCGAACGGGTGCGGGGGCTCCGCGGCCACTACCACACCCTGCCCGATGGTGCCGTCGAATCTGACGACGTGATCATGGCTGACATCCGGATGACTTCCGGCGGGGTGGAGATCAAGCAGCAGGAAAACGTGCGGATGGCCGCCCGGCCGCAGACCATCGACGGCGTTCCCATCGACAACCTGGGGGAGGCCCTGAAGGGCGCCCGGGTCGGCGACCTTCGCCAGGTATCCGGCCAGATCTCCGACGACTACGTCAAGGAAGAGTACCGGGGCAAGACCGCCGAGTTTGAGATCAAGGTCCGCGAGATTCAGCGCCTGCACCTGCCGGAGCTGAACGAGGAGTTTATCAAGAGCATCGGCTTCGACAACGAGCAGGAATTGCGTGACTGGGCGAAGGCCGACCTGGAAAGCCGGCTGAGCGAACAGGTGCACCGGGCGATGGCCGGTCAGGTCTACCGGTATCTGCTGGACAATACGAAGTTTGAGCTGCCCGAGCGTCTCTCGGATCGTCAGACCGGACGGGTCATGGTCAGACGGATGCTCGACTTGTACCGGCAGGGCATGCCGCCGGCCGAGGTCGAGAAGCACCTCGATCAGGTCAAGACGGGCGCCAGAGAGGACACCCTCCGCGACCTCAAGGTCTTCTTCATCATGGAAAAGCTGGCGGAAAAGATCGAGGTGGACATCAACGAGTCCGAAATCAATAACGTGATCGCAGGCATTGCCCAGCGGCAGGGCCGGCGGTTCGATCGGGTTCGGGATGAACTGGCCAAAGACAATGGCCTGGTTAACATCTATATGCAGATCCGCGACGAGAAGATCGTGGATCAACTGATCGCCGAGGCGACGATTACTGAAATCAAGCCGGCCGAGGGTGAAGTTGGCAGGGCCGCGGCGCAGGAGCCCTCGGAGCAGACGGACGCTGCTCCGGCTGCCCAGGGCGAGGTTCAGGAGGATGAGGCCGCCGGCGCGAAATCAAAGCCCCGGCGGACGCCGCCCGGTAGGCAGGCGGGCGACTCGGACGCGACCTGAGCCGTTGACAACCGACCACTGACCCCCAGACGGGAACCAGCGAATGAAACACCCCGACGAAATTCTGCGGACGCTCAATCAGCAGGCGCCGCCGTATCAGCGGTATCGGGAGATGTCGATCGAAGACATGCTCCTGGAGAACCGCATCATCTTCCTGGCCGGTCCGATCAACGAACGGTCGGCCAGCGTGGTGATCATGCGGCTGCTGTACCTGCAGTCGATCAAGAAGGACCAGGCGATCAATCTGTACATCAACTCACCGGGCGGGCTGGTGGACCAGACCCTGGCCATTTATGACACGATGCAGTTCCTGGGCTGCGACGTGGCCACGTACTGCATTGGTCAGGCCTCGAGCGGCGCGGCGATCGTGCTGGCCGCGGGCACCAAGGGGCACCGCTACGCCCTGCCCAACGCCAAGGTCATGCTGCATCAGCCATACAGTGGCATCACCGGGCAGGCGGAGGACATCAAGATCCAGGCCGAAGAGGTGCTCAAGGACAAGAAGCTGCTCATCGACATTCTGGCCAGGCACACCGGCCAGGATCCCGAGAAGATCGCCCGCGAGACCGAACGCGACCGCTACATGAACGCCCGCGAGGCGCTGGAGTACGGCCTGGTCGATGAGATTCTGGTCGATGCGGACAAGGACAAGAAGAAGAAGAAAACGTGACGCGGACAGAGCCGGGCTCTATGAGCCCGGTGGATCAGCCCGGTGGATGAGCCCGGTGGCACCCGGACTGGAACGAGCTGTGTGGCAAGGTCACCGGCTTGACGGAAGCCGGCTCTGTGAAAGCTGAGAGTGTGAATGACACCCCAAAATCAACATCTGATCCCGATCGTGATCGAGAAGACCGGCCGGGGCGAGCGGGCGTATGACATCTACTCGCGGCTGCTGCGCGACCGGATCGTCTTCCTGGGCGGGGGCATCGACGATGATGTGGCCAACCTGATCATCGCCCAGATGCTGTTCCTCTCGAACGAGGACAGCAAGGCGCCCATCAGCTTCTACATCAATTCTCCCGGCGGGTCGGTGACCGCGGGCCTGGCCGTGTACGATACGATGCAGTTCCTGCGGTGCGAGGTGCACACGTTCTGCATCGGCATGGCCGCGAGCATGGGCGCCGTGCTCATGTGCGGCGGGGCCAGGGGCAAGCGGTTCGTCCTGCCCAACTCGCGGCTGCTGCTGCATCAGCCGCTGATCGGCGGCGTGCTCGAGGGGCCGGCGACGGACCTGTCGATCGAGGCCAAGGAGATCATCCGTCTGCGCGTGCGGCTCTACGAGATCATCGCCAAACACACCGGCCAGCCGATGGAGCGGATCGAGCGCGACTGCGACCGCAACAAGTGGCTCGATGCGAACGAGTCGATCGAGTACGGGCTGGTCGACAGTATGCTCGAGCGGGTGCCGGAGGTCATCGCCCGGCGACCGCCGGAAGATGTCATCGAATGACGCCGGGCGAGTAGAATGACCGATCGAGACGAGGGGCCGACGAGCGTGTCGGCCCTTTGCGTCAGTTCCCCGCAGGGGTGGCGGGCCGTGGAACGCTTCGGGCCGGATGGCGGGGACGAGGGTCCTCTCACATGTGTCCACACCAGGTGATGGCCGGAACGGCGGCGCTGATCCTTCTCGCGGGATGCGCCGGAATACCGGTCGATCGGTACAACTCAGTCCAGCAGCAACTGGTTGAGTGCCAGGAATCGAACCGCAAGATCGAGACGCAGCTCGCTGATCAGCAGGCGTCCATCAGCAGTCTGCAGGAGCAGGTGGCCGCCCTCCGCAAGAGCGGCGCGCCGCTCGATGACCTGGTGGTCCCGGTCAAGATCGAGCTGGACCGGCTGTCGGGCGGCTACGACAAGGACGGCAAAGCGGGCGACGAGGGGATCGTCCTCTACATCCGGCCGATGGACAGCGATGGCTCGGTGCTCAAGGTGGCCGGCACGATCCGCGTGACGCTCTTCGATCTCCAGAACCCGCCGGAGCGGCATACGCTGGGCGTTTACGACTTCGACGCGCAGCAGACGCGGTCGCTCTGGTTCGGGCGGCTGATGACGAACCACTTCACGGTGCGCTGCCCGTTTCCGCGGGTTCCGGAGCATGACCGGATCACCGCGGAGGTGGCGTTCACGGACCTGCTGACCGGGCGGCTCCTGCGGGCACAGGAGGCATATACCATCAAACGGCCTCCCACGGGGCAGCCGACGGCGCAGCGATGAATCCCGCGCCCGGAGTCGATCATGTCGGATGCGCTCGATCCTCTGGTCAACCAGCTCGTCGTGCTCGACACCGGCGGCACCACGCTGTTCATCGGGCGGCTGGCGTCGCACCATATCGACGGATTCTGGCTGGAAGACGCGGACGTGCATCATCGGGACGAGGGACACGCCTCCCGCGAGCAGTACGTCGCGGAGGCGGCACGCGACGGGATCCGCGTGAATCGCCGGCGGGTGTTCGTGTTCCGCGAAAGCGTCATCAGCATGTCCGCGCTCCGCGACGTCGTGAAGGTGTCGCGGGGCCCTCCGCCCTCCGGGGCGGGCACCCCTACTGCGGGGTGGCCCGGGCCGCGTGGGCCCGGCTGGGCGTTGCCGACGCTGCCCGTGCGGGTCTCCCTGCGACCAGTCTGCATTCGCATCTGCGAACGCGATCTGCCCATGTCATCCCGCCCATTCTGTCAATAAACCCTTCTTTCGATCGGCGCCGGATGTCAGCCCGGTGATGTGGTGTTGGCCGTGTACTTGATGACGTGCACATCTTCGATGGTCACCAGGCCTTCCTGAACCGTCTCGTCGATGAACGGCAGGAGCGTGTGGATCTTCTCGGGCGTGTCCACGATCTCGATGACGATGGGCAGATCCTCGGAGAGGCGCAGGATCCTGGCGGTGTGGAGGCGGCTGTTGGCGCCGAAGCCCATGGGCCCGCGCAGAACGGTGGCGCCGGCAAGGTGGAGCTCGCGGGCCTTGAGGACGATGGCCTCGTAGAGAGGCTTATGCTTCCACGTGTCCCCCTCGCCGATGAAGATCCGGAGCAACCGGGCCTGGCCTTCGAGTTTCATGGGCTCGCTCCTGTCAGAGTCCAAAGAGCTTCTGTCCGAGCCGCAGGCCGAACCAGACGGCGGTCAGCCCGAGACCCACACTCAGCAGCACGTTGAGCAGGGCTCTGGCCGTGCCGCCGTCGGTGGCGAGCGACACGGTCTCCCATCCGAACGCGGAGAACGTCGTGAACCCGCCGAGCACGCCGACGAGGATGGCGACGCGGTATTCCTGCCGGATCAGCAGCGGGCCGCTGAAGAGGGCGTTGAGCAGGCCGATGAAAAAGCAGCCCGCGATGTTGACGATGAGCGTGCCCCAGGGAAACGTGCCGCTGCTCAGCCGCTGACCCCAGCCGGAGACCAGATAGCGCAGGACGGACCCCAGGCCGCCGCCCACCGCGATCAGACCCAGTTTGAGTGCAAGACGTTGATCCATCGACCGCCCCGTCAGATGCTCCGGGTCACGAGTTCGCCCCATTGTCTGCGCCGACGGAGGGTTTGCCAGCCCCACGGTGCGGGGAATGACCGATGACGAAACCGGAATGTCCCCTGTTATTCGGGTTTCGTCATTTCAGCCTGAGCGCCATAAGAGTATGAAATGGGTTGCAAGCACCATTAGGGGTTATCGTGTCTCTCGGGGGCAGTTGCGGGGGCGCCCTTGACGACCTCAATCTTGAGCTGGCCCATGGTGAGCCAGAGGGAGCCGACCAGGTCGGCCACGCCGGTGTCGGAGGCGGGGTTGACCGAGAGGGTGATGTGGGTGGGGTCGAGGTCGCCCTGGCGGAGAGCGGGGTCCTGGTCGATCCACTGCCCGTCGATGAAGAACTGCGTCCAGAGGTGGCCGACGAAGACGTTTCGGCGGCCGTTGAACTCGTCGGTGTAGACCAGGCCGGTGGCCAGGCGAGAGGGGATGCCGACGCCGCGGCCCAGGGCGGCCAGGAGGACGCCGTGCTCGGTGCAGTCGCCCTCGCGGCTGCGGGCGACTTCCCCGGCCGTCGCGAAACCGACGCCCAGGCTCTTCTTCTCGATGTACTCGCTGACAAACTCGCGGAGACGCGAGATGAGCCTGCGCGGGTCCTTTTCGTCACCGGCGGCCTGCTTGACGAGTCGGGCAACCTCGGGGTCGGTGTAGTCGAGGATGGGCGTGGCGGCCAGGTACAGCTTGCGCTCCGGTTCGGTCAGCTCGGCCGGCTGCGTGGCCGGGCGCCGGGCCGCGGAAAGGCGGGTGACGCGCAGGAGGATGGCGCCGTTGTCGCGGCCCTCAACCCGCTGCATCGATGTCTGGGGGATCTCGGCGACCGAATGATCGCCCTGGCCGGTGCCGGTGATGCGGTAGCGGATGGTGTCGACGGAAGGATCGATTCGATCCCTCACGGTCACGAGCGTCTGGTCCATCAGGTCGGAGGGGTCGTCCTTGGCGAGGGCGACCGGCTTGGAGCAGGCGAGCATCTCGAAGGGGATGCCCATCATGCTCATCTCCATCTTGACCGTCTCGCCGTCGGGTCGGATCCAGGTAGTGGTTTCGACAGGGACCTCACCGAGGAAGGTCTTGAGGCTGACGGTCTGCCGGGTGCGGACCGCCTCGACGGTGCGGCCGAAGAGGTCGAGGCGCTCCTTGTCGAAGATCTCCACCGTGGCGCGGATGGCGCGGTCCTCGGCGGTCATGGGGTCGTACATGAGCAGGGAATACTTCGTGCCGGGTTTGAGGCCGCGTTTGACCTGCTCGCGGTAGAGGGCCCAGCTCATGAGGGCGCCCTCAGGCATGTCGTAGGTGCGGGGCTGGCTGGTCTGTCCGAACTGGCCGCTGGTGATGATGACTTTGCCGTCCTTGAATCGGCCGGAGACGGTTTTGGGGATGAAGCCGAGTTTCTGCGTGTTCGTGAACGAGAGAGGTTTGCCGTCGATGGTTTCCTCGCTCTGCGAAGCGACGGAGACGGTGATGCTCTGATCGCTGCGGCCGGCGGAGAGGACCATCGTGCTCTTGCTGCGGATGACGTCGCCGGAGGTGGTTTTGACGCGTTCGAGGGTGGCGTGCATGTGGCCGGATTTGCGGCCCTGGATCATCAGGGCGTACCACTCGTCGGAAAAGACGCCGACCGGGGGGTTGTCGATGTCGAGAGCCGGCAGGGCGGGAGTGAGGGCGAGGGTGACGATGGGGATGATAAGGCGTCGCAATCGCGGCATAGTCAACTCCATGGGCGGCGGTCACCGTGCGGAGCTGGCGGGAGCATTCCCGCGCAGCGCGCCGCCCTGCATCCTTCTATCGGCAAGGGGAGCCCGCGGCCGCACGGAGCATTATAGATAGGCCGGTGCTGACATCCCACCGTAGCCGCTGACCCTCAGGGGGTATGACCGTTCCTGCGCGCCGGGTGTGGCGACCGGCGGACGTGCGACATCCAGACCAGTCAAAAGCCGGTCGAGGCAGACACGACTCGATCTGACGCATCCAGACCGCCCAGGGCCATCCGGAGAGTCAGGCACGACGCAGCTCTTTTCGACGCCCCTGGCCCCCGGGCCCGCAGACCGCAACGCCCCGCTCCGCAGGGTGCGGCCCACTCGGAGCCCCCGACGTGTTCTCTCAAGGGATCAGTCCACGCGATGCTCCGCACCGGAGAACCGCCGATGCCCCACAAACCCCCGCCGACAAATCGAACCCAATGCGCTTGTCATACACTCCCACCACCGCCCCCAACGAACCCCGGACCACTGACCACGGACAACGGACAAATCCCAAATCGAACCCGATCCGCCCGCTCCGGCCCGACCCTCCCTTCCGGAGCACGCGCATTCGGCGGGTTGGCCCGGCCTGCGAAGAAGGCCGGCCGTCCCGCCAGGCGTGGTGAGATGCAGCATGTGGTTCTCGGCTCAGCGGGTGCCGCCGCGGCCTGCGGCCCCGCCGGGTGGGCCGGGCGTATAGCGCCGGATCAGGTCGGCAATCTCCTGGATGACCGCCTCGGGCGGCTCGACCTCCGCCCGGCACGGCGGGCGCGGCAGGCCGCAGTCGATGGCTTGCAGCCGCAGCACGCCCTTGACCTTCGAGAAGAATCCGCCGCCGGTCAGAAGCCCGACCACCTCGCAGCACCGGCTCATCGCCTTCGTGGCCCCGGCCGTGTCCCCGGCCTCGTACAGGTCGCTCACCTGCCTCCACAGGGGCAGCGCGATGTTGTAGGTCGTCCCGATCGCCCCCTCCGCCCCCTGGACCCGGCACGCCAGATACCCCTGGTCGTGCCCGGACAGGATGTTCAGCCGCCCGTCCTCCCAGCTCTTGAGCAGCGAGAGCTGATGGGCGTCCGCATTCGTGAACTTCAGGCCGGCCAGCCGCGGAACCCGGCCGATCACCTCCAGCCACTGGTATACCTGGCTGCGGCTCTGACCCAGGTCGTGCATCACGTAGCCGTAGAAGGGCAGATCGTTCCCCCGGGTCAGGCTCGCCCAGAAACCCGCGATCTGGCCCGGCGTGTAGGAGTAGAACGGCGGAAGCGTCGCGCTGATGGCGTCCGCCCCGCACCGGGCCGCGTGGTCCGCCAGCTCCGCCGCCAGGACCGGCGCGGTGTGCCCGACCTGCACCATGATCGGAATCTGCCCCGCCACCTCACTGATCACGCACTCCGTGATCAGCCGGCGCTCCTCGACGCGAAGCAGCGGCGCCTCCCCCGTGCTCCCGCACACGTACAGCCCCGCCGCCCCCTCCGCAATCAGGCGCGCGACCAGAAGGCGCGTCGCTTTCAGATTGATCCCGTCTGCGTGATCCATCGGCGTGACCAGTGCGGGCCAGATGCCATCATATGGAGGAAAATACCTCTTCATCGCAAAGCTGCTCCTCGAATCCCTGTGGGCGCACTCCTGCGGGTGCCATCCCGCAGATTATCGTACCGGCGATCCCCCGTTCTGTCGCGACGGCGTTCCAGGTCCGCTGCGCCGCCGCGGTCACCAGGTGAGACGCACGCGGAACGGCCCGCTGAGTTGCGTGCCCGGACCGGCGATCGTGCGGGTCGGAGCGAACGCCCCGTGGAGGGTCGCAATGTTGTCGTACGAGTAGATCCGCCCGGGGCTCGGAGCACTCTCGACGATGTACCCGCGCCCGCCGTCATCGATCGCGATGCCCGTCAGCGTGCCCACCCCGGGGATGGTGAGCGTGAAGTCGGGCGCGACGCTCCCGCTGAGCGCCGACGCGTTGCGATAGATGTCGATCCGCGGCGGCCCGGTCGAGTTGACCACGTACATCCGATCTCTCGCATCCACGAAGATGTCGGCGAGCCCGCTGAACGAAGGGTTCCCGGTGATCGTCCGCGCGGCAGCGACCTCGCCGTCGGCCGAGGCCGCGTCCGCATACACGAGGATCGTCCCCGTGTCGGCGTCGGCCACATACAGACTCCCCGCCGCATCCAGGTGAAGCCCCGAGGGCGAAGTCAGAACGCCGTCCGTCGTCATCACCCGCACCGGCGCCACGTCGCCCGTGAAAGAGCTGTCCGAGACGCCCGAAAAGACGGCGATGGACGGATTCTGCCGCCCGATTGCAGCGAAAAGCAGGTCCTTTCCCGCGTCATAGGCCATCCCGGCCAGCCCGGCATCCAGCAGCGCGTTGCTGGCCGTGACCACGCGGTCCGGCGACAGGTCGCCGCTCACCGCCGCGCCGCCCTCGTACGAGGTGATGGTGCCGGTCCCGGCATTGCCGACCAGCAGAGCGCCCCCCGCATCTACGACCACGTCCACCGGGCCGCCCAGCGCCGTACTCCGCCCGCTCAGGTGCGTATCCGGTGCGGCCTCGCCGTTCACGCCGGCCGGGTTCTGGTAGCCGATCACACCGTTCCCTCCCTGGTTGGCAATCAGCAGCCGCTGCGGCGGGGCCGATGCGGGGCAGACCGGGTCGCAGATCACCGGGAACGCCGCGTTGGTCGCGAACGGGTCCAGCCCGTCGACGACGCCGTCCCCGTCGGTATCCGGCCGGAGCGGATCGGTCCCGCGCGAGAGCGCCTCCCGCCCGTCCGTGAGTCCGTCGGCGTCGGTGTCGCGCCGGGCGGGATCGGTCCCGCGCCTCAGTTCTTCCACGTCCGAAAGCCCGTCGTCATCCGTATCATCGCCGGGCACCACCTGCGGCGCCGGATCCCGCCCCTCCACAAACGTCTGCGCAAAGTCGGACTGTCCGTCGCCGTCGCTGTCCGCACTAAACGGGTCGCTGCCCAGCACGAGAACCTCGATGGAGTCGGGAATCCCGTCCCCGTCGGAGTCGGGGTTCAGTTGAAGGTCAAAGGAGGGCGGAGGCGGCAGTTGTCCTGGAATCGGGTCCGGCTGCGGGAGAACGCTCAGGTCGCGGCTGCCGTACAGCAGTTGCGCGTTTTCGATGTCCGTGGCGTTCAGGCCGCTCACCGGGTGATACCCCGGATACATCGCCGCCTGGGGATCGCTGGTATGCACCAGCCCCAGCGCGTGTCCGGTCTCGTGCAGGGCCACCGTGAAGAAGTCGATCTGCCCGGCCGCCACCTGCGTGAACACCCAGTTCTCCCGCTCGTCCAGGTCGGACTGCCCGGGCCGCAGAGAGCCGGGGAAGAACGCGTGCCCGAGGATGTTGTGCCCGTCCGGTACGCCTGGACCGTCGAACGGGTATTCGTCGCCGTGCTCGGAGGGCGCGAAAGAGATCTCGAGATCCGCCGGACCGCCGGTTCGCTCGAAGGTCAGCACCGTGTGCTCGGCCCACCGCTCCAGCGCATTGGCCAGCATCTCGATCTGATCCTGTGTATTCAGGCCGGGCAGGGGCGTTCGCAGCCGCCACGTCAGGTGGGTCTTGTTCCAGCGGCTTTTGGCCCGGTAGGAGACAAAGTTGACCGCGCCGGTGGCGAACTCGTCGTAGCACTCCACCACGTTCGCCGCGCAGTTGCTGGCATATGCCACCTGCGGTGCCGGTGGTTCAGGCGATGACGCCGGCGTACACGAGTGGATCCCCGGCAGGATCGCCGTCAGGAGGGCCGCACGCATGGCGTGGTCGGATGATGTCCGCATCTGCACCCCCGCTGGAAGACGAAGGCAGGAACCGCGTCGTCCGACGAGGTTCGCGGGGACTTCATGATTCGCCAACCTATCCTTCGGCAGCCGTCAAGACAAACCCGCTGGACAGGCGGCCGGGGACACCGGCCCGCCGGTGCGTCCGGGAACGCGTGCCCGGACGCAGCCCCAGGAGGGGCACTCCAGCCGCCTTCACCCGGTCTCCCGCTCAGATGCCTGGATGCAATGCCCTCCTTCAGGGAGATTCGTGGTTGACTTGGGTAAAGGCATATTTTACAGACATATCGCAGGCTGGGTCCTTTGGAGATCATGGGGAATCTCCAGCGAGTACAGGGCCCGCCGCAGGGCCGAATCCCGATAATTCAGGACCGCTTCCGACGGAATCGACAGTACCTGACCCGGTGCAGGGTCGTGGAATGCGCTCGCGACTGATCAAGGGGGAAGGACGCCATGAAAGACCGCAGGAACGCGTCAGGGCTGATCGTCTGGTGCCTGCTGGCCGGCTTGATCGCGGGCGGCTGCGGACCGGGCGGTGAGAACATTCTCTCCCAGACGCCGGGCGACCCGTCGGGCTCGGGCGACGGCCAGGGCCCGGCCGGCGGTGGCGACGGCGGCGGAGGCGGCGACGATTGGGTCGATGATGGCCGCGAGTTTGGAGGTGATCCCCAGTCATCAAAGCCGTATCGCGAGACTCTCACCCGGGATGAGGCATACCACCTTCTGCGCCACGCCGCACTCGGGGCGACGCCCGCACAGGTGGACGCCGCCGTCGCCGCCGGGCTGGCCGCCACCGTGAATGACCTGCTCACCTACAAGGACGTTCCCGCGGAGGTCACCGCCCTCGCCGAGTCGTTCGAAGATGATCCCGACCGGCGGTGGCTGGTGTATCTCATCGAGAGCCCCAATCCCCTGTTCGAACACCTGGCCATGTTCTGGCATGATCGCTTTGCCACCTCGCGCCGCGTGTTGTCCTCGCGGGATGCCAACCTGTCCAACCTGCACCTGAATATGCTGCGGACGTATGCTCTCGGGAACTATCGGGAGTTCCTGAACGCGCTCACCATCGATCCGATGATGCTCGTCTGGCTCGACGGGGCCAACAGTCCCAAGGAGAACCCCAACGAGAACTACACCCGTGAGTTCTGGGAGCTGTTCACCCTCGGCCGCGACGTGCTCTATACCGAGGCCGACATTGCCGAGGGCGCACGGGCCTTCACTGGCATAACGCTCTATCGGCAGGGAAACCAGGATGCCCGGCCCATCTTCGACATCCTCCATCATGATGAGACCGACAAGTCGATCTTCCCGGACCGGTCAACGCCGTCCAACTACGACTACCGTTCCGTGATCGACCTGACCCTCGCCCAGCCCGAGGCGGCCCGTTACGTCGCCCGCAATCTCTTTGTCTTCCTGGTGCACGATCATCCGTCAGAGGCCCTCGTCCAGGAACTCGCGGACGTCTTCGCGGCCGCCGGTTTCCAGATCGAGCCCGTCGTCCGCGCCATCCTGACGTCGCGGGCCATGTTCTCTCCCGACGCGCGGGGCAGCCAGATCAGCTCGCCGGTCGAGCACGTCGTCGGCGTGGCCCGGACGCTCGACATGCACATCTACAGCGAAGATTCGCAGGGCTACGTGCTCGACCGGCTGGCCGCCGACCTCGAGGGCGCCGGCCACGAGCTCCTCAACCCGCCCGGCGTGGAAGGCTGGGGCGAAGACCAGTTCTGGCTCCAGGACCAGTGGGTGCTCAGCCGCATCCGCGCCCTGGGCCGCACGATGGAATACGGGCCCAGCCGCGACGAGGACCTGCCGTATCATCTCCTCCCGTCGACCAGTGAATGGAACCAGCGCGAAGTTCGCCAGCGGATCGTCGATGCCATCGCCGCCGTCTTCCACCTGCAGCTCACGCCGGCTGAACAGGACATCTTCATCGAAGTGCTCGACCAGAACGGCTGGCGGGCCTTCCATCTCGAGGATCCGCGCTACCAGCCGCAGCACGTGAGGGAGATGATCCGCCTCATGGCCATGCACGAGGACATGATCTGCCGGTGAGCGGACAGAGCCCGTCGCGTCGGGCCCGCCGACCTGGCACATAGGCACGGAGAGCAACGTCATGATCGAATGTCAGGAATGTCAGACGCTGACCCGCAGAAGGCTGCTCAAGCAGGCAGGCAGGGGCATCGCCGCCCTCGCCCTGGCCGATCCGCTGCTGAGCCAGGTGGCGAGCACCTTCGCCCAGACCGCCGACGGCACCGGCAATCTGCTCGTCCTGTGCCAGCTCAACGGCGGGCTGGACGCACTCAGCTTCCTCGCCCCGTTCCGCAATCCGGCGTATCAGTCCAGGCGGCCCGTGCTCGCTCTGCGCGAGGCCGATGTGACGCCGCTGCCCGATCATGCCGATTACGGGATCAGCAACCTGTTCCCCTTCTTCAGCCAGCTCTACGCCCAGGGTCAGCTCGCCATCGTGCAGCAGGTCGCCTATCCGAACTCGAACGGCTCGCACTTCGAGAGCCAGGAGATCTACGAGTACGGCGTGCGGAATCTGGGGTCGGGGGTGGGAACCAGTAAACCATGGTACGAACGGCTGCGGCAGACGTACTTCGACGCCCCCTTCGGCGTCCTGGATACCCGGACCATCGGCGACCCGCAGCGCTACGGTTATCCCGACAGCACCTACCGCCAGGGCGCCCAGAGCGCCTTCGGACGCCTCGCCCAGATGAAGACCGGCGAGACGCCCCGTCAGCAGGCCGTGCTGGACCAGTACAGACGGATCAACGACCTGGGCGAGCTGCTCCGCACGCGCACGAGCGGCTTCACGTCCACCGGAAACGCCCGCGGCGACTTCTACCGGGCGGCCCAGCTCGTCTCCGCCGGCCTGGGTACCCGCGTGCTCAAGCTCAGTTACGGCGGCTTCGACACCCACGGCTCGCAGAACACCGCGAACCAGACCCTCTTCCCGCGGCTCAACAACGAGTTCCAGCAGTTCGTCAGCGACATGATCGCCATCGGGCAGTGGGAGCGAACCTGTGTATGCTTCTACACGGAGTTTGGACGGCGCAACGAGGAGAATGGCAGCCCCGGCACCGATCACGGCTACGGCAGCCACATGATCCTGGCCGGACCGCGGGTGAACGGCCGCCTCCACGGCCAGGCGGTGACCACGGCCGATCTCAACGAGCGGTCGCTGCCGTATTACGTCGACTTCCGCGCGGTCTTCGGGCAGGTCATCCAGAACTGGCTGGGTTTCGATCCCGCTCCGGTCTTCCAGATCGACGGCGAGACCTACGATACCCAGGTGGGCTCGTCCCTGTTCATGTAAGACCAGACCGACCGTCCACGGCGGGCCCGTCGGGTGCTCTCATGAGTCCGGGCAGGTCGGGCAGGGAGGCAGTGGGAATCATGAGAATCATCCCGGAGCATAGAAAGGGTGTGGATCAACGGCTTATGCCAGTTAAAACCTCCGTACGCTGTAAGCCGACAGCATGCACCGGATCCCGATGCTCCCGCCGCGCTCTGGCAGGGTGGCTGGGCACGGTTGTCCTGGCCTGGTCCGCGGCCGTCGGCCGGGCCGCGGAGCCCGGCCCGCATTTCGAGGTCAGCACGCTGGCAGACGGATTCGACCAGCCGACCGCCCTGGCGCAGGCGCCCGACGGACGGCTGTTTGTGGCCCAGCGCGGCGGGGCCATCAGCACCGTGGACATTGCCGCCGCGCAGGTGACGCCGTGGGCCCGGGTTGACGTCATCACCGACGGCGAATGCGGCCTGCTCGGACTGGCGCTCCATCCAGAGTTTGAGACCCACCCTTACGTCTACGTCTTCGCCACCGTCTCCACCGTCGAGCAGCGGATCCTGCGCCTGCGCGATCAGGACGGCATCGGCGTGGACGAAGTGGTGATCCGCGACGGCATCCCCACCCGGGGCTTTGTCCACAACGGCGGATGCGTGCGGATCGGGCCCGACGGGATGCTCTACTTCAGCGTCGGGGACAACGGCCAGACCGCCTCGAGTCAGTCGCTCGCCACGCTCGCCGGCAAGATCTGCCGTGTTCGGGTCGACGGCACGGTTCCGAACGACAATCCCTTCCAGACGCCCACCGGTGCACCCCGCTCGGTCTACGCCCTGGGTCTGCGGAACCCGTTCCGGTTCTGCTTTGCCCCCGATGGCCGTCTGTTCGTCATGGACGTCGGATCGAGCGACGAGCAGCGCCGCGAGGAGATCAATCTGGTCGGCCCCGGCGCCAACCTCGGCTGGCCCCTGCATGAGGGCATCGGTCCCGATGCCCCGGCCGGGGGATTCGTGAACCCCCTCTATGCCTATCACGACGAGGGATCCTCCATCGCCGGCTGCCTCATCTACAATGGCAGTCAGTTCTCATCGGAGTATCGAGGAGACCTGCTGCATCTGGACTTCACGAGTGGCGGCCTGTTCCGGGCCCGGCTCGAGGGCGACCGCGTGGTGGAGCATACGCTCCTCGTTCAGGGCGAAGGCGGGCCCGTCGATCTTGCCATGCTGTCGGATGGGACGCTGGCCTGGTGCGAACTCTTCACCGGCGCCGTGCGGTGCGTCCGCTACATCGGTCCGCCCGATGAGCAGGTGGCCGGTGCTGAGCCCGATGCCGATGACGCCGCATCAGACGCCTCCCCTCCGCCTGTCCTTCCACCCACCTCCTTATGCGGACAAGGGCTTCTGGCGATGCTGCCCATCGCCGGCGGACTCCTGCTGGCCCGGCGACGCCACTGAGCGCTCTTGCGGTGCCCGGCCATCGGCTTGATCCGCCTGTAGCCCGCCGGCAGCAGACACTGCGGGTCGGCCGGCTCACTCGCCGCGCAGGCGATACCCAACGCCCGGCTCGGTCAGGATGTACTCCGGCTGGGCGGGGTTGGCCTCGATCTTGTGCCGAAGCTGGCCGACGTAGACGCGCAGATAGTGGGTCTGGTCGACGTCGCCGGGCCCCCAGACCTCCCGAAGGAGGTGCTGATGCGTCATCACCTTGCCCGCGTGCCGGACCAGCACGCTGAGCAGCTCGTACTCGGTAGGCGTCAGCTTCACGTCCTGGCCATCAACCTGCACGTTGCGCCGGGCGAGGTCGATGCGCAGGGCGCCCGCGGCGTAGACCGGATCGTCCCGCTCCTGCCTGAGCCGGTTGCGCAGCGCGGAGCGGATGCGGGCCATCAACTCCCCCATCCCGAAGGGCTTGGTGACGTAGTCGTCGGCCCCGGCATCCAAAGCCTCGATCTTGTCCTGCTCACGGCCGCGGACGGAGAGCACGATGATCGGCGTTTGCGACCAGCCGCGGACCTCGCGAATGACCTGCATGCCATCCTGATCGGGCAGACCCAGGTCGAGGATGATGATGTCGGGCCGCTCGGTGCTCAAGACTCGGATCGCGTCCCGGGCGCTGGCGGCTTCGAGCACCGTGTACTCCTGCGCCGCCAGGCTGGTGCGGAGAAACCGCCGGATCTGCGGCTCGTCATCGACGATCAGGACTCTCGTGGTCAGGTCGCTCACGATGACTCCACTCGAGCATGGGCGAGGGGCTGGGTTTCCACAGGCAGCGTGATGCGCATCACGGTTCCCCGCCCGCCGGGGCCATGACTCGCCCGGATGCGCCCACCATGCGCCTCGATCAGTCCCCGGCAGATCGAGAGGCCCAGGCCGGTGCCGGCCACATGGCGATCCCCGCTTCGCACACGATAGAACTTGTCGAACACGCGTTCCAGATCCTCCTCGGGAATGCCCGATCCTTCATCGACGACTTCGATGATGACCTCGTCGCCCTCCCGCCTGGAGGAAAGGGTAATGGTCTTGCCGCCGTTCGAGTACTTGGCGGCATTGTCGAGCAGGTTGACGAGCACCTGCTCGATCATCACGAAGTCCAGGCGCAGGAGCGGCAGGCCCGGTTCGATCCGGGTCTCGATCCCGTGGCCGCTCAGGATGGGCAGCAGCCGTGCGATGGCCGTGCCGATCACGTCCTCGATGCCGACCCACTGCCGGTTGAGCTCGAGCCTGCCGGATTCGAGCCGGGTGATGTCGAGCAGGTTGCCGACGAACCGGTTGAGCCGCTCGGCCTCTTCCTGGATGGTGAGCAGCAGTTCCCGGCGGGCACTATCGTCGTATCCCTGCCCGTAAGCGAGCAGACTGGAGGCCGAACCGATGATCGCGGCGAGCGGGGTCCGCAGGTCGTGAGAGATGGAGGAGAGCAGGGCGCTGCGGAGACGTTCGGTTTCGCCGATGACGCGGGTCTGCTCCATCTGCTCGACGAGCCGCGTGCGTTCGATGGCGACGGCGGACAGGTCGGAGAGACCTTCCAGAAGCCTCTGTCGGCGCAGCGAGAGGGGGACCGGACCATCCTCGAAGAGCACGCCGAGGACACCCACCACCTCGTGCGCGGTGCGCAGCGGCAGGAACAGCCACGGCACCCCCGGAAGGGTATCCGAGCCGCGGCCGGCGGGCTGGCCGTGCTGCCAGGCCCAGGTGGCCGCGGCCATCTCCGTCTCCGACAACTCTCCGGCTGGCGGGTCGGACGCCTTCTGGACAAGCCCGGGACCATCGGGGACGAGCACGGCCGTCCGGGCCTTCAGGATCTGACTCACCTGGCTGCTGATGATGCGGGCGACGGAGTCCCCGCCGGTGGTGCCCGCGATTGCCCGGCTGAGGGCGAACAGGGCGGCAGTCCGATCCTCCCGGCGCCGGGCCGCCTCCGCCTGGGCCCGCAGGCGTGCGGTCAGATTCCCGGCGACGACCGCGATGATGAAGTAGGCGATGAACGCGAGCAGCTCCGCCGAGCTGGCAATAGTGAAGGTATGTCGAGGCTCGATGAAGAAGAAGTTGTACACCAGCGCGCTGAGAACAGAGGCATAAGCGGATGGCCAGAGGCCATACCGGGTGGCACTGAAGAGTACGCCGAGCAGAAAGATGATCGAAAGATTGGGCAGCGATATGAAGTGTTCAAAGCCTTTGGCCACCAGCGCGGCGGCTGCCACGGCGATGGTGGTGCCCAGGTACTGCCGGAAGCCGGCCTCCCGCGGCGCGGCCTGGCCCGCGGGCGGTTGATCCAGGCGGGACTCGTCGCTGGAGATGACGTAGATGTCGACGGGGCCGCTGTGACTGATCAGGTCGTTTACGAGGGAGCCGTAGCGAAGCGTATACCACCAGGAACGCTGCGATTTGCCGACGATGATCTCCGTGACGTTCCGCGAGCGTGCGAATCGGATGAGATCCTCGGCCGGCCGGTGGCCCGGAATGGTGACGGTCTCACCGCCGAGCTGCTCGGCCATGCGGAGCGTCCGCTCCACCCGCGCGCTGTCGGCCTCGGAAAGCGAGTGATGTGCGGGCATCTCCACATAGACGGCGAGCCAGGGCGCGTTGCGCCGGTCGGCCCGGCGTTTGGCCGCCCGTACCAGGCGTGCCGACAGGGGACTCGGGCCGACGCAGACCATGATGCGCTCGGTGGTCGGCCATGGACCGCCGATCGCCGACGCCCGCATGTAATCCTGCATCTGGTCATCGACACGTTCCGCCACGCGTCGAAGGGCCAGCTCGCGCAGGGCGTTCAGGTTGCCGGGACGGAAGAAGTGATCGATGGCCCGCTGCGCGGTCTCGGGAACGTACACCTTGCCGTCGCGCAGCCGCTGCAGGAGCTCCTCGGGGGGCAGGTCGATGAGCTGAATCTCGCTGGCCTGTTCGATGACGCTGTCGGGAATGGTTTCCTGCACGCGGATCTGCGTGATCCGGGCGACGGCGTCGTTCAGGCTTTCGATGTGCTGGACGTTCAGCGTCGCGTAGACATCGATGCCGACCGAGAGCAGCTCCTCGACGTCCTGGTAGCGCTTGGGATGGCGGCTCCCGGGCACGTTCGTATGTGCGAGCTCGTCCACCAGCACCAGTTGCGGCTTGCGATTCAGGATCGCGTCCAGGTTCATCTCCTCGAGATGGCGGCCTCTGTACTCGACCCCCACGCGCGGGATGAGTCCGAGTCCCTGCATGAGGGACCGGGTCTCCGGGCGGCCGTGCGTTTCGACGATGCCGATCACGACGTCGATGCCTTCGCGCCGCCGCTGCTGGGCGGCCTGGAGCATGGCGTATGTTTTCCCGACTCCGGGAGCGGCGCCCAGGAAGACCTTGAGCCGCCCGCGCCGACTGGAACCGGAGATGGCCAGCAGGGCTTCGGGTGAGGGACGCGAGTCTGAGAAGTGTTCAGAGTTCGACATGGTACAGGAGACGGAGCACGCGACGGGCACGTCCGCCGCCGCGGCGGCCGCGGACTGCCCCTCGGCACGTTCACCCATCAGTTTACCGCGCCGGCTGGCTTGCGGCCGCATCGAGGGCGAGATTGAGCCGCAGGACGTTCACGCGGGGTTCGCCGAGCAGCCCCCACTGCCGTGATTCGGTGCATTCCCGCACGATGGCCCGCAGGGTCTCCGGCGACAGGCCGCGTGCATGAGCGACGCGCGGGATCTGGAATTCGGCCCCCGCGGGGCTCAGGTGCGGATCGAGCCCGCTGCCCGATGTGGTCACCAACTCGACGGGTACGGTGAAACCGGTGTTCTCCTTCTGCAGCGTGTCGGCGAATTGCCTCACGCGGTCGATCAGTCTGGCGCTGGTCGGGCCCAGGTTGGTGCCGCCGGAGGCGGTTGCATCGTAGCCGTCGTGCCCTGCGGCGGAGGGGCGCGGGTGGAAATACGCCTCACCAGCAAAGCGTTGCCCGATCAGCTCCGAGCCGATCACTTCGCCGTCGCGGACGATGAGGCTGCCGTTGGCCTGATGGGGAAAGATCACCTGGGCAATGCCGGTTAGCGCCAGCGGATAGATGACACCAGTGATCACCATTAATACCATCGTCACGAGAATGGCGGGTCGAATCTGCCTGAACACGTTCCTGTCCTTGTTTCACAGCGACTCGTGATGACCGGTATACCGGCATCCACGATCACGCCAAATGCAAAGCGAGCACCACGACATCGATCAACTTGATGCCGACAAACGGCACCAGAATACCTCCCAGGCCATAAATCAGCAGGTTGCGTCGCAACAGCGCCGCCGCCGACATCGCCCGGTATTGCACACCTCGAAGCGCGAGGGGGATCAGCACGATGATGATCAGGGCATTGAAAATGACCGCCGACAGGATCGCGCTCCGCGGGTTCCCCAGTCGCATGATGTTGAGCGCCTGCAGGGGCAGATACGTGGCCGCGAACATGGCCGGAATGATGGCAAAGTACTTGGCGACGTCGTTGGCAATGCTGAACGTTGTCAGAGCTCCCCGCGTGATCAGCAACTGCTTGCCGATCCCGACGATCTCGATCAGCTTGGTCGGGTTTGAGTCGAGGTCAATCATGTTGCCGGCCTCTTTGGCGGCCTGCGTGCCCGTGTTCATCGCGACCGCGACGTCCGCCTGGGCCAGGGCGGGGGCGTCGTTGGTCCCGTCTCCGCACATCGCCACGAGCTTGCCTCTTGATTGTTCTTCACGGATCAGTCTCAGCTTTGTTTCAGGCGTGGCCTGGGCGAGGAAATCGTCCACGCCGGCCTCCGCGGCGATGGCGGCGGCGGTCAGGGGGTTATCACCAGTAATCATGATCGTCTTGAGCCCCAGGCGGCGCAGCTCGGCAAAGCGCTCCTTCATGCCGCCCTTGATGATGTCCCTGAGCTCTACGACGCCCATGACCTGCCCGTTGGAGGCCACGACGAGCGGCGTCCCGCCCGACCTGGCGACACGTTCCACCGCCGTGTTGACCTCATCCGGGAAGATCCCGCCCTGCTCGCGAACCCACGTCTTCACGGAGTCGGCAGCCCCCTTGCGAATGCGGCAGAGGGGCAGATCGACGCCGCTCATCCGCGTCTGGGCGGTGAACGGTACGAAGGCGCCCTGCAACTCCTCGACATCGCGCTGGCGCAGGCCGTGGGCCTGCTTCGCGAGGATCACAATGCTGCGGCCCTCGGGTGTCTCGTCGGCCAGCGAGGCGAACTGGGCCACATCGGCGAGTTGATGCTCCGTGACGCCATGGACGGGTATGAAGCGGCTCGCCATGCGGTTGCCGAGGGTGATCGTGCCGGTCTTGTCGAGCAGCAGGGTATCCACGTCGCCTGCGGCCTCCACGGCCCGGCCGGACATGGCCAGCACATTCTGCTGAACGAGCCGGTCCATGCCCGCGATGCCGATGGCCGACAGCAAACCTCCGATCGTGGTCGGGATCAGCGTGACCAGCAGGGCGATCAGCGTGGCCACCGGTACGGAGCCGCCTGCATGGCGGACAAAGGGGATGATAGTCGCCGTGACCGCGAGGAAGATGATCGTCAGGCCCACGAGCAGAATGCCCAGCGCGATTTCGTTGGGTGTCTTCTGCCGCCGGGCGCCTTCCACCATCGCAATCATGCGGTCGAGGAACGTACTGCCCTGTTCCGCAGTGATGCGCACCTTGATCCAGTCGGAGAGGACGCGGGTTCCGCCGGTCACCGCGGAACGGTCGCCGCCGCTTTCACGGATGACCGGCGCCGATTCTCCGGTGATGGCGGACTCGTCCACCGAGGCGATTCCCTCGATCACCTCGCCGTCGCTGGGGATGATGTCGCCGGCCTCGACGAGGACCAGGCTTCCCTTCTCGAGCCGCGAGGCATGCGTGGGCTGGTACAGCATGCGGTCCGCATCGAGCAGGACCTTCGCGATGGTGTCCGTCCTGGTCCGGCGGAGGGTTTCTGCCTGTGCTTTGCCGCGGCCTTCGGCCATCGCCTCGGCGAAATTGGCGAACAGGACGGTGAACCAAAGCCAGGCGGCGATCTGCCCGACGAACAGCGGGTCGGCATGATGGGAGCCGAAGAACTCGCGGACCAGCAGCAGGGTCGTCGCGACGGCCGCCACCTCGACCACGAACATGACGGGGTTGCGGGCCAGCGTCAGCGGGCTGAGCTTTCTGAACGAGTCCCGGGCGGCCATGATCAGGACCTTTCGATCCAGCAGCGAGAGCTTTTTGACGCGTTCGGCCATGTTCGTCTAACTCCAGCCAGAAGCTTCCGACGGTCAGAAGCAATACCGCGCGTTCATCATGAGATGCTCCACGACCGGCCCCAGGGACAGAGCGGGAAAGAAGGTCAGACCTCCAACGATCAGGATCACCGCCACCACAAGCCCCACAAACAGGGGGCCATGCGTGGGGAGCGTGCCGTTCGAGGCGGGCACCGCCTTTTTTGCGGCCAGTGAGCCCGCGACGGCCATCATCGGCACGATGATGAAGAACCGTCCCAGGAGCATCGCCAGTCCGAGGGTGAGGTTGTAGAAGTACGAGTTGGCGCTGAGGCCGGCAAACGCACTTCCGTTGTTTCCCGCCGCCGACGAGTAGCCGTAGAGCATCTCGCTGAATCCGTGCGGTCCTGGATTGAGCGGACCGGCCAGTCCCGGGCGGGAGACGCAGGCCACGGCCGTGAAAACCAGAATGACCACCGGCATAACCAGGATCGCGAGGACGGTCATCTTGATTTCTTTCGCTTCGATCTTCTTGCCCAGGTACTCGGGCGTGCGGCCGACCATCAGGCCGGCGATGAACACCGTCAGAATCGCAAAGAGCAGCATGCCGTAGAGGCCGGAGCCCACTCCGCCGATGATGATCTCGCCCAGCATGATGTTGAAGAGCGGCACCAGGCCCCCCAGCGGTGTGAAACTGTCGTGCATCGCGTTGACCGCTCCGCACGAGGCGCTGGTGGTCACAGTGGCGAACAGGGCGGAGTTGGCGATGCCGAAACGGACCTCCTTGCCTTCCATGTTTCCGCCGGCCTGCCGATCGCTCGCTCCCGCATCGACGAATCCGGCAAAGGCGGGGTTGCCACGCGCCTCCGCCCAGTAGCACACACTCACGCCAACGACGAAGAGCACGAGCATCGCGGCCAGGATCGCCCAGCCCTGTCGTTCATCTTCGACCATGCGACCGAAGGTGTTCGTCAGTCCGGCCCCCAGGGCGAAAATGGTGACGAGCGCGATGAGGTTGGTCAGCGGTGTCGGGTTCTCGTACGGATGCGAGGCGTTCGCATTGAAGAACCCGCCTCCGTTGGTGCCGAGCTGTTTGATCGCCTCCTGCGAGGCGACCGGACCCTGGGCGAGCACCTGCGTCGGGCCTTCGAGGGTCGCGGCCTGCACGTACGGCGAGAAGTTCTGCGGGACACCCTGCCAGACCAGCAGCAGGGCGATGACGAAGGACAAAGGCACGAGGAGATAGAGCGTGCAGCGCACCAGGTCGACCCAGAAGTTGCCCAGGGACTGCACCGAATGGCGGGCGAAGCCGCGGATCAAGGCGATGGCGAGGACGATGCCGGTGGCGGCCGAGACGAAGTTCTGAAAGGTCAGGCCGGCCATCTGAACGAAATAACCCATCGTGCTCTCGCCCGCGTAGGCCTGCCAGTTGGTGTTGGTCGTGAAGCTGGCGGCCGTGTTGAACGCGAGGTCAGGGGCCACGGCGCCGAACCTCTGGGGATTGAGCGGGAGCCAGCCCTGCGCCCGCTGCATCCCATACAGCAGGACCATGCCGGCCGCGTTGAACAGAAGCATGCTGACGGTGTAGGCCGTCCAGTGCTGCTGCGCTTCGGGCTTGATGCCGCACAGGCGGTAGATCAGCCGTTCCACCGGATCCAGCCGGCGGCAAAGCCAGGTCCGCTCGCCGCTGAACACGCGGTACATGAACCCGCCGAGCGGTTTCGTGACAGCCAGAACCAGGGCCAGAAAGATCAGGATCTGCAAAACGCCGTTCGTGGTCACGTCCGGTGTCGCCTTTCCATCAGAATCTCTCGGCTCGCAGCAGCGCGTAGAGGAGGTAAACAGCCAGGCCGACCCCCACCAATGTCCCCAGGCCATATTCGAGCATTTCTGAGACCCCTACAGGCGCTCGCAGGCCGCAGTAAACCAGATGGCCACAAGGAAGAACACGACGGTCGCTCCGATGAACAGCACGTCTGCCATTGGTCCGGCTCCGATCACGCCCTCTTCGATAAACATACGCTCTGGGGAATCAAGACCGCGTCAAATCCGGGGGGAATCGCATCAAGAGCACATAAAGACCCCGCGCCGGCGCTGCTGCCCCCGGCTGAGATGTGCGGTGAGCCCGCCACGGATCTGCCGATGCCGGAAAGATCCGATCAGATGGCGATGGGGGATCGGCGGTTGGCACGCTGTGCTGAGTGGAGCCATGTTCGAGACGGGGTGGG
>CAZQEN010000045.1:13140-30595 GCA_964591605.1 uncultured Planctomycetales bacterium | reverse complement strand
TATAAACCGGTCGTCTTCGACTGCACCGACCGCAGGGTGAATGACCGACCGATGTCCCTGGTACCCATGATCGAAAGCGCGGAGACGGATGCGACGGCGGCCCTCAACGCCCGCCGGGAGAGCCTCCTGCTGGATCGTCTGGTCCTGGACGATTCCGCGGAGTCGCAGACGGTGCGCCAGATCATCCAGGACGTTCGGGCGCGTGGAGACGATGCCGTCGCGGAGCTGACCGCCCGGCTCGACCACGTGCAGATTCCCCCCGACCGGATCCGCGTACCCGCCGCGGAGATCGAGAAAGCCCGCGAACAGCTCCCGGCCAGCCTGCGGCAGGCGATTCGCCACGCGATCAGTTCCGTGCGCAAGTTCCAGGAAACGCTGCTCGCGTGCGAGCCGCCTCCGCTGTGCCGCAACGGGCGGACGCTGTCGGTGCGAAACCGGCCGCTGTCGCGGGTGGCCGTGTGCGTCCCCGGGGCCGCCGCCCCGCTGCCCTCGTCGGCGATTCACTGTACGGTTCCGGCGCAGGTGGCGGGGGTGAAGGACATCGCCCTGGTCGCTCCGCCGCGTCACGAAGGGGACGTGCATCCCACGATCCTGGCCGTGGCGGGCGAACTGGGGATCAGCGAGGTGTACCGCATGGGCGGGGCCCAGGCGATCGCTGCGCTGGCCATCGGAACGCATCGTGTCCGGCGCGTGGAGAAGATTGTCGGGCCCGGCAGCGTCTACGTGCAGCTCGCCAAGCGCTGGCTGTTCGGCGTGGTGGATATCGACATGTTCGCCGGGCCGAGCGAAGTGGTGATCATCGCGGATGCGACGGCCCGGCCGGCGAGCGTCGCGGCTGACATGCTGGCTCAGGCCGAACACGACCCCGGCTGCTCGATCCTGCTGACCGATCAGCGAAAACTGGCGGACGATGTTCTGGCGGAGCTGGCGCGGCAGCTCGGCCAGCTCAGCCGGCGCGAGGGCACTCAGCGCTCGCTCGAGCAGTACGGCATGATCGTGGTGACGCGCGACCTCGAAGAGGCGGCGCGTCTGGCCAGCGACATCGCGCCCGAGCATCTCCAGATCGAGACCGCATCACCCGCGCAGTGGGCCGACCGGATCGACTGCGCCGGGACGATTTTCCTGGGGCATCACACACCGGAGGCCGCGGGTGACTACGTGGCCGGCCCGTCCCACGTCCTGCCTACCGGCGGGACGGCGCGTTTCTGGAGCGGCCTGTCGAGCACCAGCTTCATGCGGCGCACCAGCCTCGTGGAATACACGCCGGGCGGGCTCGCGCACGATGCGTCATCGATCGAGCTGCTCGCCATGGCCGAAGGGCTCGACGCCCACGCGCGGTCGGTGAGCATCCGAACGGGCCGGGAGCTGCCGTGACCTCTCAACACAAGGAACTGAGCATCGCCTTGACCTACTTCCGACAGAACATCGAAGCGATGGAAGGGTACGTGCCGGGCGAACAGCCGACCGACCCGGCCGTCATCAAGCTGAACACGAACGAGAACCCCTACCCGCCGTCGCCCAGGGTGCTGGAGGCGATCGCGGGGATCTCGCCCGACCAGCTCCGGCGCTACCCGGATCCGCTGGGCAACCGCTTCCGCGACGCGGCGGCCCGGGTGTTCGGCGTGGCCCGCGAGAACGTCATCTGCGGCAACGGCATGGACGACCTGCTGAACATGTCGGTGCGGGCGTTCAGCGGGCCGGAGGCGGCCCTGGTCTACCCGGCTCCCACCTATACCCTCTATGCGGTCCTTGCACAGATTCAGGCGTCGATCATGCGCGAGGTGCCCTTCGGGCCGTCCTACGAGCTGCCGATCGACGAGCTGGTGAAGGCCCGCGGGCGGGTGACCTATGTGGCCAACCCCAACTCGCCGACCGGCACGTTTGTGGAGCCTGAGCAGCTCGACCGCCTGGCTGAGCGGCTGGAGGGGGTGCTGTGCATCGACGAGGCCTACGTGGACTTCGCCCGGGCAGACTGCATGCACCTGGCCACCGCGCGGCCGAACGTGCTGGTGATGCGAACGATGTCAAAGGGCTATGGCCTGGCCGGTCTGCGGTTCGGTTTTGCGGTGGGCCATCGGCATCTCATCGGCGGGCTCATGAAGGTCAAGGACAGCTACAACGTCGATGCCATCGCCATCGCGGCGGCGGCGGCGGCCCTGGACGACCAGGAGTATCGCGCGCAGACCCGCGCCCGGGTGATCGAGGAGCGCCGGCGGCTGGAGGCGGCCCTGGACATGCTCGGCCTGAAGTGTCTGCCGAGCGAATCGAACTTCCTGCTGACCCGGCCGGGTCCGCCGGGGGCACGGCAGATCTACGAGCAGCTCAAGGCCCGGCGAATTCTCGTCCGATACTTCAATTATCCGGGCGTGGATGATTGTCTGCGCATCACGATCGGCACGCCCGAGCAGAACGACGCCCTTCTCGCCGCGCTGTGCGAAGTGCTGAAGTCGTGAAGCGCGCGAGCCGCGGTCAGAGGAATCCTTCATTGGCCAGACGACCTGCAAAGCCGCCCGGATCTCGGGGCAACAGCCCCTCCCGACGCGCGGTCATCCGCCGCGAGACGAAGGAAACGCAAATCGAACTCGAACTCGATCTGGACGGGACGGGTCGCGTCGATGTGTCAACTGGCGTGGGCTTCTTCGATCACATGCTGCACCACATCGGGCGGCACGGGCTGTTCAATCTGAAGGTGAAAGCCAGGGGGGACCTGCACGTCGACGATCACCACACGGTCGAAGACGTGGGTATCTGCCTGGGCGAGGCGATCGCGCAGGCCGTCGGCGACAAGCGCGGCATCCGGCGCTACGGCTTCTTCATGCTGCCGATGGAGGAGTCGCTCGCCCAGGTCGCGGTCGATCTGTCCGGCCGGGCGGCCATCGCCTACCGCGTCAAGTACCGCGGCTCGAAGATCGGCACGTTCGACGTGCAGCTCGTCGAGGAGTTTCTGCGGGCGGTCGCCCACAACGCGAAGATGAACCTCCACGTCATCGTGCCCTGCGGCACGAACAATCACCACATCGCGGAAGCGATCTTCAAGGCGTTCGGTAAAGCGCTGCGCATGGCCGTCGAGCGCGACCCGCGCGAAACCGACATCCCCTCCACCAAGGGCGTCCTGTGATCGGGTGGCCCATCGCTCGCGCAGCGAGGGGTGGGGTCTCGATGATGGATTCTGCTTAAAAAGTCCCCTTTGCCGCTCGTGCATACACGTTACCAGTACTGGTATCGCGGTTGAAAGATGCTGAAGTGGGGGGTTTTTCAGCAGAATCCATCATCGTGACCCCACCCTTTGCTTCGCAAAGGATGGGCCACGCGGAGAGTCAACGGGTCAATGCCTCCAAACGGGCTTTGGCGGCGGCGATGTCATCGATGGGCCGTTCCGCGGTGGTGCGGCGGATGAACGGGACGTCGCGGTAGCCGGCCTGGTCGAGGGCGGCCAGGTATTCGGGCAGGTCGATCTCGCCCTCACCCAGGCGTGTCTCACGGCCGGGGCGCCGCTCGGAGCCCGACACGGCGTCACGCACGTGGGCCAGGAAGATGCGGTCAGCCATCGGATTGACACCGGCGAGCGGGTCGAAGCCGTCGATGAGCAGCGAGGCGGGGTCATAGCAGGCGCCGATGCCGACGCTGCCGATCTCTTTGAGCAGGTTGGCGATCGTCTGCGGGTCGCCGCCGCCGGTCTCGACGGCCAGGCGCGTGCCGGTGCGGTCGGCGACCTCGGCCAGATGCCTTAGGGCCTCCTGAAGGAGCCCCCGCTTGAGCGAATCGTCCGTCACGCGTCCCAGGTGCGTGGTCACCACGGTGACGCGGAGCTCGGCGGCCATTTCCATGATCTGGCGGGTTTTGTCGAGACGCTGCTCGATGGCCGATGAATCGGTGAACCGCGTCCCGCCCAGATCGCCTCCCAGGGCCGCGAGGTGAAGCCCCAGGCTGGACACATAATGCATCAGATCGCGCCGGCCGGTGCGCGAAAGCTCGGCCGGATCGACCTCGCGCGACGTCGCCGGCATCGCGACCTCGCGCAGGTCAAGCCGCGAGGCGCTGCGCAGCGCATCCCTGACCGGCTGCTGAAAACTGTCGAGAACGATCCCCAATCTGCTGCCCGGCACGGTTCACCTCGTGGAATGACGCCCGACACATCACCGGTCCGTCGGGTCCTGAGATGATGATACCGCGGCAGGGGAAGGAGCGCCAGGCTCCTGCCCGCATCGTCGAGGAGCCATTGCTCCAGCGCGGGGCAGAATCAGACCTTCATCCCGGTGCGCTTATGTCGCAGGTCGGAGAGCTGATAGAAGTAACCGGTCACGGTGCCGACGAGCACCAGGAACGCGCCGAAGAACGGGTTCGTCAGCAGCATTTCCCGCAGATGGGACCACATCATCGGGCTGCGGGAGAAGAAGATGACCAGCGCGCCCACGCACAGCAGCGAGCCTTCAAGACTGGTGATGAAGGCAACGACCTCCTCGTAGACGATGAAGGTCAGCGAGATGGCGGACACGAAGAAGATGAAGGCGACAGCGAAGCTCACCAACGGGGTCACTTCGAGTTCACTGGTGAACTGGAGGGTGATCAGACCGCACCATCCGCCGGTCAGGGCCGCCACCGCGCCACGGACAAAGAAGATGCTCAGCACGGTGAGGGCCAGTCCGCCGACCAGTCCGACGACGATCTGCATCGGTCCGGATACCGCAAGGCTGGAACCCATCACATAGCCGATCGCGCCGAAGCTCACCGCGACCAGGCACCGGAAGATGCGGTGACCCAGCAACAGGAACGCCAGCCCCGACCCGGACAGAAACAATCCCACGCCCAGCGGCTGGGTGGTCAAAGCTTCGACTAAAGATGGCAGATCGATGGGCACCACGTTTCAGGACCCCCGGGCTGCAGGTTGCCTGGCCGTCCTCCATACATCGTCAAACCGGCCGGGGTGTTGCAGGTGCAGTCGGCACCGGAATTGTGGGGATCCGGCGATTTCGGGCCTGATAAGAGAGTGCGGCGAGAAAAAGTACGGCCAGGCCCGCCAGAAACCAGGAACGATTCTGAATGATCGAGTTCCAGACCGCCGGCCAACGCGTACTCAGAAGGACTCCGGCCCCGCCCCCCAGAAGAACAATCCCGAAAACGGACGTCCCAAAAACCATTGTCACACGGGGAAGCAGCCATCCCGCCGCAGTCCCCAGCAGCCACACCAGACCCAGCGCCACCCCGCTGCGAACGAGGGCATCCTGGCGGTGGCTCAGCAGATAGTTTTTGAATTCGGCCGCGTAGGCGCGGGTTTGTTCCCAGGAGTCCAGCTTCGGCGGCTCGGGCGGCCTGAGACTGGTGGACCAATCGCCACTGCCGACGCCCTGCCGGAAATCATTGAAGCTCAAGAATTCCTGGTTGAGTCGGGGTGAACCCGCCAGCACGAGCACCAGAACGGCCACGGTTCCCGTCGTCAGACCGACCCAGAAGCGAAAGAGAGCTGCCGCCAGCAGCGCCCCCAAGCCGGCCCCCAGCGTCAGGCCGATCAGGAGGTCCACCTGTCCCGCGCCGGCGAGACGCACACCCACCAGCCCGCCCATCACCATGAACATGAGGACGTAGATGGTGCGGAGCAGGCGTGCGCCCCAGAAAGCGAGCACCAGGCCCGCCAGCACGGCCACACCCGACCACAGGACGGGGTTCGGCCATCGCTCCACGGGAACGTGATTGCGCAGAAAGCCGCCCCATTGGGTCAAAGCGTCGATTGTTACCTGGTAATCGAACATGGACAGACCATCAGCCCATCGACCGAACGGAAATCCGCGTCCATTGTAATATTCGGTGTCTGGGCCGGCCAACCCGTCGTGATTCGGCCTGAATCCTGGGCCTGGAACGACGGCTGCCGTAAGGTGTATGTCTGTCGTAGTTTGCGCGATCGCCCGCGGCCCGATTCGGGCTGGGCGGAGGGAGCGCGTTGACACCGGTTATCGGACGCGTACCCGCCCGCCGTCGGCGGTCCGGATACCGGGGTCCACCACCGCGACGGGTTCGATCCAGCCGTTGCGATACACGCTGATATCCACCTGGGCCTGAGGAGATCCCTTCTTGAAGTACACGGCGATGGTGCGGAGCTTGTCCTGGGCGGTCGGTTCCTCGATCTCTTCGCCGATGGCGGAACCCCAGGCGATCATTCCACCCTCACGGGTGCGCAGTTTGATGTGATTGTCGCGCTTGTCACGTCGACCGCGGAAATTCAGCACATCGATGCCGGTGATACGGCTGGAGAAATCCTGATCGAAGAGCAATGCGGCAAGACGGATCCCGGCCACGGCATCATCGCCCTGGAACGGCTCACCGATCTCCGGCAGGTCGCTCTCGACGCCGACGATCCGCATCCAGCCCAGACCGTCGCTCACCTGGCGGTAGACCTCGGGCAACCGCACGCCATGGCGATCGACCGGCACAAAGCATTCGCCCACGTCGCACTTCACGCGCACCATGGCAATGGGGCGGCGATACTCGGCAACAATGCGGATGACGCCATCCATCCCCTGCTCGACACGGTGGAGCTTCGAGACCCATCCGCTGCGGTTGATCTGATCCGCGACGAGAGGCACGAGCGTCTCGTCGAGCCACTCCTGATCGGTGGGGATCCTGACGCAATCGAGGATGCGGCGGTGCCACTCCTCGGCGTCCACCCACTGGGGCGGCCCGGCCAGCTCGACGCGGAACGCCGGGTTGTATTCCGGACGTGCGAACACGTGCTCCTTGACGCGTTCGAGCCCGTAAACCGCGGCGCCGATCAGGAGGCTGAGGGCGAGCAAGGCGCCGATGGAGCGCAGGCTGGCAAGGCCGGTCTCGCCCCATCGGCTGCCGGTCTCCGACGCTTCTCTTTCGGGTTTGCCTCGTTTGCGAGCCAGATACTTCTCCGTGGGCTCATTCATCGTGCGCAGGCCAGATCCACGATCCGCTGGCACAGCGCGGCGAACGTCAACCCCGCCCGCCCGGCCGCCTTGGGCAGCAGCGAGTGATCGGTAAAGCCCGGGATGGTGTTCACCTCCAGGGCGTAAGGTTGATGCGTCACCGCGTCGACCATCCAGTCGACGCGTGAGAAATCGCGGCAGCCCAGAGCCCGGTGGGCGCGCACACTCAGCGTCTTCACCTGCTCGAGCACCTCGGAGGGCAGGTCGATGTCGAAGAGGTACTCAGTATCATTATCGAGATATTTGGCCTGATAATCGTAGAAAGATCGGCGTGTGCGAATCTGAATCGGCGGCAGGGCCTGCTCGCCCAGCACGCCGACGGTCATTTCGAGGCCGGAAATGTACTGCTCCAGAAGGATACGGCCGTGGCGGGCGGTCAGGTCGGGCAGCACACGACGGAGAGTCGTCACGTCGCGCACCATGTAGCAGTCGACGCTGCTGCCCTCGGCCACGGGCTTGACGACCAGCGGCGGGGTACGGGTTTCCAGGATCCGCTCGATGCGGTCGGGCGTCACCACGTCGAAGGCAGGCGTGGGAATCTCCTGCTCGATGAAGCGGCACTTGGCCGCCACCTTATCCATGGCCAGGGCTGACGCAGCGGGTCCGGAGCCGCAGTAGTGGATTCCGCGCTGATCGAGGATCTGCTGGAGACGTCCGTCCTCCCCGAACGCGCCGTGCAGGGCGATAAACACCATATCAACGGGACGATCGAGGGGGCTGAGATCGTCGGGACGAAGGTCGACGCGGTGGACTTCGTGCCCGAGCGATTCCAGCGCGGCGGCAACCGCCGCCCCGCTTTTCAGACTGACCTCCCGTTCGGAACTCGGCCCGCCGCAGAGGACGGTGATCTTGAGCTTCCTTCGGGTGGCTTTGGGAGCATGAGTATGGGAAACAATCCGGTCGGCCACGCGCGTCATGGCTGGAACTCCCTTTCCAATCCGCCCGGCGATCACCCGCCTCAACCGCGCGGTGAGCGGATCATAATCCAGTGTGCTGCTGACTACAAAAGCGGCTCCGCGACGCGGGAGTGGGCACGGCCCCAGATTTCGATCTCGAGTTCGAGCTCGACGCCGAAGCGCTCGGCCACCCCGCGGCGGACGAGGCCGATGAGCGAAATCACGTCCCGGGCACTGGCGCCCTCCCTGGCGACGATGAAGTTTCCGTGGGCCGGGGACACATAGGCCCCGCCGAGGCTTCGATTCTTGAGCCCGGCGCGATCGATCAGGGCCCCCGCGCTGTGGCCGGGGGGATTCTTGAACACGCAGCCCGCGCTGTGATCGGCCAGCGGCTGCGACTTCTTCTTGTATTGCCAGATGTCCAAAAACCGGTGGCGGAGTCTGGCGGGGTCGTCGCGTCGAAGCTGCAGGGTGGCGCCACAGACGATGTGGCCGTTCAGGCTGGTGTGCCGGTAGCTGAAGCCGACTTCTTCACGGCTCAGCGTGCGGAGCTGCCCGGACGATTCGACCACCGTGACATCGCGAACGCTGTCGGAGATCTGGCCGAACTTGCCGCCGGCATTCATGCGGATGATGCCGCCGAGCGAGCCGGGGATGCCGGCCATGCACTCGACGCCGGCCAGGCCGCGGTTCACCGCGTCACGGGACAGGCGGCTCATGTCCGTGCCGCCCCCCGCCCGCACGAGAACCGTGTCGCTCCCGTCGGCGTCGTTCCAATCGACGGCGCGAAAGCATTTGGCGTTGAGCTGGACCACCATGCCGTCGACGCCTTCGTCGCTGACCAGCAGGTTCGCGCCCTGGCCCAGCCGGTAGACGGGGATTCCCTGCTCCCGGGAGCGTGCGGCGACCTGGACAAGCTGTTCGACGCATACCGGCCGTGCGATCCACCGCGCCGGCCCGCCCAGATTGAACCAGGTGTGGGGCGCGAGCGGTTCGTTCTCGAGAATGATGTCGTCCAGACCAATGGGGGACATTGTCAGTCGTCAGTTGTCCGTTGTCAGTTGCCTGTTGTTGGACGTCAGTCCTTGCCGCGTAACGTTTGTTTTCGATGTTCGACTTTCTGTCTGCCTCTCCTCAATGCTCGGCCGCATCGCCGGCCGCGACGAACTCGTGCTCAAGCCCGCGCGAGCGCGACAGGCAGACCAGCAGATCGTCCGCGATGCGCCAGACGTTCCCCGCACCCATGGTCACGACCATGTCGCCTGGCTGCACCTCGGAGCAGAGCTGGCGGACGATGTTCGCGAAATTCGGCTCATAGCGCGCCTCGCCGCCGTTCATCGTGATCTTCTCGACCAGGTCCCTGGCCGCGACCAGGTCGCGCTCCGACTCGCTGTCGCGCACGAAGTAAATGTCGGGGACGATGACCACGTCGGCGGAGCCGAAGCTGCGGGCAAAGTCGCTCAGGAGGAACCGCGTCCGCGAATGCTGGTGCGGCTGGAACACGACAAACATCCGCCTGGGCGTATAGTACTCGCGAGCGGCCCGCAACGTCACCTGGATTTCCGTGGGATGGTGTGCGTAATCGTCCACCACAGGGATGCCGTCGATGAGCCCGCGAAGGGTCATGCGGCGGTACGCTCCGCGGAACTCGCCGAGGGCCTGGGCGACACGGGTGGCATCGATCCCGCAGTGACAGCATAAGGCGGTGGCAGCCAGCGCGTTGGCCACATGATGCCGGCCGGGAATGGCGAGCTGAATCCGGACCAGGGGCCGGCCGTTCCTCCACACCCGGAAGCGATGGCAGCCGCGTGCGGCGTCGAGTACTTCGGCCCGCCAATCAACGTCACCCTCGAATCCGAACGTCTCCACCGCGGCGCTGATGCCGTCCGCCGCCCGCAGGGCGTTCTTGTCCGCCCCGTTGACGATCAGCAGGCCGTCGGCCGGTACAAGCGACGCGAACGAGCGGAATGACTCGACGATGGCCTCGAGGCCGCTGTAGTAATCGAGGTGGTCTTCTTCAATGTTGAGGATGGTGGCCAGCCTGGGCCGCAGGTTCAGGAACGAGCGGTCGTACTCGCAAGCCTCGACGACGAAGTGCTCGCCGTCGCCCACGCCCGAGCCGCCGCCGAGCTGCTCGACGCCGGCGCCGATGACGAACGACGGATCCTGACCGGCCTCACGCAGGATGAACGACACCATCGCGCTGGTGGTGCTCTTGCCGTGCGTGCCGGCGATGCCGATCCCCTTGCGGCGTGCCATGAGCCGCCCGAGAAGCTGCGAATACTTGAGCACCTGGATCCCGCGCTGGCGGGCGGCGATCAGCTCGGGGTTGTCCTCATGGATGGCCGCCGAGTACACGACCAGGTCGCAGGCGTCGGGGATGTTGTCGCCGCACTGGCCCACGTGGACGGTGACCCCCTGCCGGGCCAGCCGTTGCAGCGCGCCCGAGTCGGAGCGGTCCGATCCGCTGACGATGGCCCCCTCCCGCAGGAGCACGGCCGCGGCTCCCCGCATGCCGCAGCCGCCGATGCCGATGAGATGCACGCGCAATCCCCTGGGCATCCATCCGGAAACGTCCTCCGAAGCGGTCTGTGGACCGGTCGTGGCCGTCGTCGGCGTGGTTGACTGGGTTTTTCGAGTGAGGGTGGCTCCTGCAGCGGCCGGCCTGCCGGCTCGTGGGTTGATCGTGCCGTTTGATCCGCTCTGACTGCGCGTCCCTGCGCCCCTGGACATGTGCCGCGTTCCTCTTACTGATGTGGTCTTGGAGCGAACGGAGGACCTCGCGGCGTCCGGACATGTGGGGCGATCAGCCCGGCACGTGTCGGTTCAGCAGACGCTGCCGCAATCCGTGCGACCCAGCCTGGCGAGTGGAAGACCGCTGGCCGTCGATCGAGGACACATTCGCTGACCGGCGCTCGCGCCGCGCCGGCGTCTGGTCGAGCATTGTAACGAAGGCGGAAGACGATTCCAAGATCGTGGTTATCAGTGCTGAAGGCAGAGAACCCCGCCGCCCTCACGAACAACACTTACCTATCGGGAGAGGGCGAAAAAAAGCTTGAGCGCAGGTGACGCTCGGCGCCGCGAAAACGCAGATTCTTGAATCATTTTCACTCAAGCGGCGCGGAAGTGGCCGCGTGACGCTGAGAACGTGCATCAGTCCTTCATCCTGCGTTCCGCGCCGGGATGAGGCACCCTTTCGACACATGCTCTGAGAGAACTCTGCGGGGCGTGAAGCTCAGGCGGCCCGGAGCGGTCCGATCGATCGCACCTGGAGGCGGGCGGGTCCTGCGGCATCCACGCGGACCCGTGCCTGCGGCCCGGCGAGTGCCGTCTGATGCAGGATGGCGGCGATGAGATCCGCCGCGTCGGGCCGGCCGAGTGCCCGCGCTGCACCGGCCATGGCCTGGCGGCGCTGATCCTCGCGCAGCAGCGCTGAGAGAACGGGTTCCAGGGTCCGGGCGTTCGCGGCGCCGTCGCGGAAATCCTCGATCATGACGGCCGCCCCGGCGTCCACCAGAACCTGACCATTGTGCCGCTGATGCTGATCGCGGTGGAAAGGATACGGCAGGAGCACGCAGGCACGGCCGACGGCCAGGATCTCGGCCAGACTGGACGCTCCGGCGCGAGAGATGATGAGGTCTGAGAGCAGCATGGCCTCGGCCATGCGGTCGGTGAACGGGAGGACCGATGCTGGCGTCTGTGCGTCCGCGTAGGCCTGCCGGACCCGGTCCAGATCAACGCTGCCGGTCAGGTGCAGTACCTGCCAGCCGGCCGCGGCGACCTGCGGGGCGAGCTGCATCATCGCTTCGTTGATGGTGCGGGCACCCTGAGATGCCCCTGTGACGAGCAGGGTGCGTCTGCCGGGATCGAGACCGAAGAGGGCGGCGAACTGGTCAGAGCCTGTCCGCTCGTGAAGGGTCCGGAGGAATGAGCTGCGTACGGGGCATCCCGTGACAGCGACCGGCGCGCCGGGCGGCAGAAACTGCCGGGTGACTTCCCACTGGGCGAAGATTCCGCTGATCGCCGGCCGGCCGGCCATGTGTTTGTTGGCGCGACCCGGCACCGCGTCGGGATTCAGGATGAACGCGGGGATGCCCAGCCGCAGTGCGGCCTGCACGGGCGGGCCGGACGCGTACCCGCCGGCACCGATGACCGCGGAGGGCCGCCGCGTGCGGAAGTGATGCAGGCACTGGCGGACCGACTCGCGCCAGCGCAGGATGAATCCGGGCCAGTGCCACGGCCTCGAGGGAAACGGCCGGACAGTCAGCGGCATGGCCGGCACGCCGGCTCTCCCGAGGATTTCCGCGTCGATGGGCTTGCCCGTGCAGAAGAAGGCGACATCCGCGGGCTCGTCGGACGTGCGAAGCTTCTCGACCACGGCGAGAGCAGGGAACAGGTGCCCCCCTGTCCCCCCGCCGGCAAAAATGAAGTAGTTGGACGGTCCCACGCGTCAACGCTCCGGTTGCATCAAGAAAAGGCACCACAGAGGCACGGAGAGCACGGAGAAGAAACCCGAATGACGAAATCCGAATGTCAAATGAAGACCGAACCCCGAAGGACAAATGCCGACGGTACGCCTCGCTTCGTCATTCGGGCTTCGGCATTCGTCATTGATTCGTCATTCTGGTTTCGTCATTCGTCATTTCTGCTCTTCTCCGTGTTCTCCGTGCCTGCGTGGTGATGCACCCCGCAACGCCGGGGACAACCCTGGCGTGCACTGCGGGTCAACATCTCACATCTCGGCGTTCACCATGTCCGCCGGACCGCGCGGGCTGAAGCCACGCGGCTCCTTGGATGTATTCGCTGGTTGGCGTTCGTGCGATGTTGGCCAGCACGCCGACCAGCGCCCCCAGGAAGATGACGCCCGACCCGCCGCCGGATACCAGCGGCAGCGCGATGCCCTTGGTCGGCACCGAAACCGTGACGACTGCGATATTCATAGCGGCCTGGAAGCCAAGCGTGAAGGTGATGCCGAACGCGAGCAGCCGTCCGATCGGGTCCTGACAGTTCCGGATCACCAGCAGCCCCTGCCACAGCAGCGCTACAAAGAGCGCCATGACCGCCATCGCGCCCAGAATGCCCCACTCCTCGCAGATCACGGCGAAGATGAAATCGGTGCGCGCCTCCGGCAGGTAGCCCTTGACGAAACCCCGCCCCAAACCTCGGCCCAGGTAGCCTCCGCTCGCGATCGTGCACAGCGACTGGATCGCCTGGTACCCCTTGTCCATCGGATCGCGCCAGATGTCCATGAAAATCAGCAGGCGGTCCATCCGGTGAGAGCGGCTCAGCAGCAGCCAGCCGAAGACGGGCACGGCAGGCAGGGTCATGAAGGCCAGATGCCACCATCGGGCACCGCCGATCAGGAGCATGGCCCCGGCGACTCCGCCCAACAGCGCGGCCGTCCCGAAATCCTCGATGCCCACAATGGCCGTACACACCCCGACGATGAGGATGACCGGCACCAGCCCGCGCCAGAAGCGCCGGATCTCCACCCGCCGCGTGACCCAGACCGCCAGGAAGATGGGCAGTGCGATCTTGAGCAGCTCCGACGGCTGGAACCGCAGACCCAGGCTCGCAGGCCCGAGCTGCACCCACCGCCGGGCGTTGTTGACCCTCACGCCGACGTGCGGCACGAAGACCAGGCAGCAGATCGCCAGGGCCGTCGCGAGCGCCAGGAGCGCGAGCGAGCCCCGCCCCCACGACCAGAGGCGATAGGGAATCTGGGAGGCGATCAGCATGGAGAGCAGCCCGGCGGCGACAAACAGAAACTGCCGGACCACGGGCGATTTCCAGACCGGCGTCCAGGTCACCGGCCGATCAGGGCCGATGCTGGCCGAGAAGGTCATCACCGCACCGATCGCCATGAGGCCGGCGGCGATGGAGACAATGACTGCCGCTCGGGCGCGCTCGGCCGTCCAGAAGCCGGCCGGCGCCTGATGGTCTAACAGCCCTTGACAACGTTCCTTGTCAAGGGTCATCAAACCCGGCTCATATACCGCGTCGCTCATGTGCTGCCTCCTCTCGTCTGGGCGTTCACCCCGCTGGCCGAACCGCGCGGGCTGAAAGCCGCGCGGCTCTTTCATCATCGCAGCTTTACCGTGGCGAGGGCGATGCCCGCGAACACGGCCGCGAGCAGCCAGAATCGCGTCACCGTCTGCGTCTCGGTCCAACCACCCAGATGGAAGTGGTGATGGATCGGCGCGACGCGGAAGATGCGCTTGCCGCCGGTCATCTTGAAGTAGCCGACCTGCAGCATCACGGACACGGCCTCAATCACGAAAACGCCCCCGACAATGAAGAGCATCAGTTCCTGCCGGGTGACGATGGCCACATAACCGATGAGCCCGCCCAGCGGCAGCGACCCGGTATCCCCCATGAACACGTGGGCGGGGTGGCAGTTGTACCAGAGGAATCCCAGGCACGCGCCCGTGATGGCCCCGCAGAGCACCGCCAGTTCGGCCGTACCCGGGATGTAGGGCAGCAGCAGGCTGTGGGCCCGCTGCGGGTCGCCCTGGAGAAAGCTGAACACCATGAAGACGAGGCTGCACAGGGCCATGCAGCCGGAGGCCAGACCATCCATCCCATCGGTGAGATTCACGGCGTTGGAGGTCCCGGCCACCACGAGCACGGTCAGGATCAGAAACGCGGGGATGCCCAGCGTGATGCCGTGCTTGTAGAAGGGAACGCTCAGGATGCGGAACGACTCGAGCGAGACGCCCTGCACGCGGGCCATCGCATCCGCACTGGCGAGCCCATGCCGGTAGATGAAGTAGCCCAGCAGGACGCCCAGGCCAATCTGGAAGAGGAGCTTTTCGTAGCTCCTCAGCCCGTCCCGCGTACTGCCGCGGGAGCGGGCGGTGAGCTTGAGCCAGTCGTCCACTCCGCCCAGCAGCGCCAGCCAGAACATGCAGAACATCGACATTCGCACATAGTAGTTGCGCAGGTCCGCGAGCAGGACGACGCAGGCGAAGATCGCCGCGATGATCAGGATGCCGCCCATCGTCGGCACGTTCCGCTTGTCGCTGGTGATCTCGTTGAGGGCGGCGTGATCGAATTCGGCATTGTCGCCGATCTTGCGCCGGATCAATTCGCGGATCACCCGCGGGCCGAGCAGCCAGATAATCAGGAAACCGAGCAGCATGGCGCAGGTCGCACGGAAGAGCGCATCCTTGTAGGCGTAGGGCCCTTCGGGATAGTTGTACCAGTAGTCGATGAGGTGGTAGATCACTGCTTTGTATCAACCGTTGTCGGCGGGCGCGGTCCCGTCGGACCCGATTCGCCGGGCGCGGCATTCGGGCGAACACCGCTCACGCCGCGGTACACGAAGGCTGCTGTCGCGCGGAGGCCAGGGCCGAAGCGCGAATGTCGTCCAGGAGCACCTCGAGACCCATGGCTCTCGATCCTTTGAGCAACAGCGTATCCCCGGCTTCGAGATGCGAGACCAGGCGACGGCGGGCCGCCGCAGTCGTGGCATAGGCCACCGTCGCCGTTCGACCGCCCGAGCTTCGCGAGACTTCCGCCGCGATCGTTTCGGCGTGCTCGCCGACGGCGATCACCAGGTCCAGCCTGGCCGCCGCGATCTGGCCTGCGCACTGGCGATGCAGCGTCTGGGCCGCGGCGCCCAGCTCCCGCATGTCGCCCACGACGAGGACGCGCCGCCCGGCGGCCGGCATGTCGGCCAGCACACTGATCGCCGCCGCCAGCGATGCCGGGTTCGCATTGTATGCATCATTGATCACGCGGATCTCGCCGATCTGCTCGCACTCAAGCCGCATTCTGGGCAGCTCGAACGTCGCGAGGCGTGCGGCAATCTCGTCGTGATCCATACCCATCCTCCGGGCGACGGCGATGGCACACAGCGCGTTCACCACGTTATGCCTGCCCGGCACACAGAGCCGATACGCAAACCGGTCGTTGACCGTGAATTCCCAACATGGGACGGCTCCTTCGCGCGGACCCTCCTCGAGGCGGCTTCCGCTCGGAGCCCCGTCGGGCCCGCCGGCCGGGCGCTCGTCCGCACCGTCCTGGCTGCGAGAGCCGGGAGCTTCCACTTTCCTCGCATCGGTCAGCCGCAGGTCCGCCTCCTGCCATTCACCCGCGGTGACGCGCTTGATCTTCCTGAACCGGCGGTCTTTCTCCAGGAAGCGGCGAACCACCTCACGATCCACGTTCACGACGGCCAGACCGTCTGCCTGCAGATGCGACAGGAGCGACAGCTTCTCCTCGGCAATCCGCTCGATACTGCCCAGACGCTCGAGATGCGCCTCGGCCACGCTGGTCACGACGGCGATGTCGGGCTCCACCAGATGCGCCAGCCCGCCGATCTCGCCGGGCGCGTTCATCCCCAGTTCGCAGACCAGGAATGTCTCGGGCGGCTCGGCTGAGAGCAGCGTGAGCGGCACGCCGATGTTGTTATTGAAGCTCTTGACCGAGGCGTGGCCCTTCCATCGCCCGCCGAGAATGTGGGCGATCATGAACTTGGTCGTCGTCTTGCCGTTGCTGCCGGTGACGGCAATCACGGTCATCGAGCCGCCGATGATCTGACGGCGGTAATAGCGGCCCAGCCGGCCGAGGGCCTGGATGGTATCGTCCACCCGGATGAGCATGCCGTCTGAAGCCACAACCCCGGAGGCGGGGCCATCCGGAGGGATGTAGTCGCTCCGCACCACGGCGGCAACAGCGCCTGCGGCGAGCGCCTGCGGCAGGAACTCGTGACCGTCGAACCGCTCGCCCTTGATGGCGATAAACAGGTCGCCGGGCCGCACCTCGCGTGAATCAGTCACCACGCGGGCGAAGCTTCCACCCGGCGCGAGCCGGTCGCAATGGCCCTGCATGGCGGTGGTCGCTTCTTCGAGCGTGAGTGCCTTCATGCCGCCCCCCGTTTCGTGGCACCGGCATCCCCGCAGTGGAGCACGGACGATCTGGTCGTGTCCCTGGAGCGATGCCCGGCGGCGGTCAGTACCTCAGCAGCGACCTGGGCGTCGTCAAAGGGCAGCCTCTGGGTGCCGATGAGCTGGTAGTTCTCGTGGCCTTTGCCCGCCAGCAGCACGACATCGCCCGGGCGCGCCCCGACAATGGCCGACGTGATCGCCCGTCGGCGATCGGGCTCTGTCTCGACCTGCGCGAGCTGATCGCTCTCGAAACCGGCCAGGACGCCGCGAATGATCGCCTGCGGGTCCTCGGTCCGCGGATTGTCGCTCGTGACGATGATCCGGTCGGCATACCGGGCGGCCACCCGGGCCATTCGCGGGCGCTTGGTCGAGTCGCGGTCGCCCCCGCAGCCGAACACCACGATCAGCCTCCCGCGGCTCAGGGGTCGCAACGCGGAAAGTACATTGGCCAGAGCGTCGTCCGTATGAGCATAGTCCACCAGAACTGTCACGTCCGAAGCGGTATCGTCCAGAGGCAGTACGCGCTGCAGCCGGCCAGGAACGCTGGACACGCCCCGCAGACCGGCGACCACCTGTTTGAGCGAGAGGCCCAGTCCGACGGCGGCGCCCGCCGCAGCCAGGCAGTTCTGCACGTTGTGCTGCCCGACCAGTGGCGTGTGCAGTTCGACACACTCCTCCAGTTGTCCATCGCAGGCCAGCATCAGCGTGCAGCGCGTGCCGGCGG
>CAZQEN010000045.1:4275-13040 GCA_964591605.1 uncultured Planctomycetales bacterium | reverse complement strand
CACTCCTCCAGTTGTCCATCGCAGGCCAGCATCAGCGTGCAGCGCGTGCCGGCGGCGGTGTATTCGTGCACGTCCGCCATGAGGTCCAGACCTGTCCGCGCGGGTGACTCGGCGCCGGTGCGCGGACCCGGCCGCGCCAGTCCGTAGCGGATGATCCGGGCGGCGCAACCTTCCACGATCCGGGGCCCGTGCGGATCATCGATGTTGGTCACCGCCACCGCATGCGGAGCCAGCCGCTCGAAGAGTCGTTTCTTGGCCGCGAAGTAGGACTCCATGGTGCCGTGGTAATCGAGGTGATCGCCGGTCAGGTTGCTGAAGACGCCAACGGAGAACTCGATCCCGTCGCAGCGGCCCTGGTCGAGGGCGATGCTGGAGACCTCCATGGCCGCGTGCGTGGCGCCCGCCCGTGCGGCCTCGGCCAGGTAACTCACGAGCGTCGCCGCTGCGGGCGTGGTCAGGTCGGCCTCGATCCGCCGGCTGAGGAGATCGTACTCGATAGTGCCCAGCAGCGCCGTCGGGTGCCCGGCGATTCTCAGGATGGAGCGGAGCAGAAAGCAGAAGGTGCTCTTACCATTCGTTCCGGTGATTCCCACCACCTTGAGACGCCCACTGCGCTGGATCACGTCGAGCCCATAGAGGGCCGCGCCCAGCCGGCCGGCGGCGCCCCGAGCGGAGGGAAGCATCAGTCCGGCCACGTGAGGGGCCAGCGGGGTCGGCTGTTCGCAGACGATGGCCGCCGCCCCTGCCTGAATCGCCGCGTCCACGAACCGGTGCCCGTCCAGCTTGCTGCCGCGCATGGCCACAAAGCAGTCACCCGGCCGTACGGCACGCGAGTCTTCCACCACGCCGCGCACCACCGGATCGGCCGCGCTCAGGAACGTCCCGCGCAGGCCCGATCGCTCCAGCAACTGCGACCACTTCATTTCGGCTTTGAGCTGTGTCATGTCTGTGTGGCCTCCGGCCACAAACGATGCCCGAATCGGAGGCGGGGACCTGTTCGAGTTCTTACCCCAATGCGAGACCGCAGCTCGCACCTCAATCTTGCGTGATCCGCCTCCTGGCTCCTTGCCTGCACCTCATCAACGCGTCAATGCCACCTTCACCTGCCTGGGCCGCGGCGGTTCCTTGTCCGGCGGCACGTTCAGATACGGCAGGACCTGCTCAAAGATCGACTTGACCACGGGAGCCGACACCTGCGAACCATAGTAAGCGATCTTGCGATTCGGCTTGCGGATCATCACCAGGCACGCGAGCTGCGGATCGCTCGCCGGAACCGCGGCGATGAACGAGCTGAGGTACGCGCCTTCCTCATAACCGCGCCGGTCCTTTCGGGGCACCTGAGCGGTTCCGGTCTTGCCCATCACCTGCCAGCGATCGAGCTGGCAGGCCCGACCCGTGCCCTCGTTCACCACCAGGACGAGGATGGAATGCATCATGGCGGCCACGTGAGGCTCGACCACCTGGCCCTTGCACACGGGTGCACTGCGGTCTTCGACGACTTTACCCTCCTGGTCAACGATCGCGGCGACGAGTCGCGGCTGCATGAGCCGTCCGCCGTTGACGAGGGTGGAAAAGGCGGTGAGGAGCTGAATGGGCGTGACCGCCAGTTCGTGACCCATGGGAACCGATGCCGTGGTGTACGGCGCCCACGCCTTGAGCGGCATGAAGAGTCCGGGGCTCTCGCCGGGCAGGTCGATGCCGGTCAGTTTCCCATAACCCAGATTCGCCAGGTAGTCGTGCATGCGCTTGTTGCCGAGCCGCATGCCGATGATGGCCATGCCGATATTGCTCGACTGTGCCACGACGTGGGCGGCGGTGAGCAGGCCGTGCGGATGCGAATCATGGAGGCGGCGGTTGCCAATCATGAGCACGCCGCCCTGGCAGTTGATCATTTCGTCGGGCCGGGTCACGCCTGCGCTGAGGGCGGCGGCCATGACGAACGGCTTGAAAACGCTGCCCGGCTCGACCGGATCGGTGAGGGCGCGATTGCGGCGTGCGTCGGGCGTGACCTTTGCGGCGCTGGCCGGGAAGAAGGAAGGATACGAGGCCATGCCGAGGATTTCACCCGTTTGGGGGTGCATCAGGATGGCGACGCCGCTCTCGGCCTGGAACTTCTCGACCGCCCCCGAGAGCTGACGTTCAATGATCTCCTGGATGGCCGAGTCGATGGTCAGTATGACGTGCAGGCCGTCCCTTGGGGGCACATACGAGTCCGGGGCCTGGAAAAGCGCACTGCGCTTGGCATCGTAATACACGGTCCGTTGCCCTGGTTTGTCACGCAGGTACTTTTCGCAGGCCAGCTCGACGCCTTCGAGCCCGTGGCGGTCGGCGCCCACGAAGCCCAGGATGTGGGCGGCCAGACCTTCCATGGGATAGGTCCGGGCAGGTTCCTGCATGATGCCCAGGCCCGGGATCGGCGGCCTGAGCTTCCGGATGGCGTCGACCTGGGTCGCGTTCACGCTCCGCTGCACAACGACAAACCGCGAGGAGGGGGGCTTGTCGAGCAGTTTGCGGAGGTCATCGAGGGGAGGATCCAGGATGGCCGCCAGCGTCTGGGCCACTTCGGCCCGGTCCTCCAGCATGCTCGGATCGGCGTAGACGGTCGGGCGATTCTGGCTTCCCGCCAGCACGCGATGCCGGCGATCGAGGATGGTCCCACGGCAGCCGGGCAGCGGGATGATGCCCATCTGACGGCGCTCCACCCATTCCGTCAGTTGGGGCCGCATTTGGGACTGGATGTAGACGAGCCGGCCGGCGAGCCCCACGAACGCCAGGCACACGCACACGATCAACCCTTGAGCGACCCGCACACGCATGCCTGTCACACCTGCGCGAAGCCCCCGCCTGCCAGGGAATCGAGGAGGGTCGGATGGGCATCGCAATGTCCTGTCGCTCAGAAGCGAAGGACCTTCGTGCGCCTCCTGCCCTCCCGACCTCCCGAATCACTCCCGTGCGCCCGGGAGCGCGGTGAGACGACCTCATCGCCAGCCGGGCGAAGGCTGGCTGACGGGCGCCGGTTCGGGGCTGGCTTCGACGCCAAAACGAGCGGCCCGCTCGCGGACCATCTGCGGACTGCGCAATCGGGCCAGTTCCATGTTTTGCGACCAGAGCTGCTGGCGAAGCTCCGCCTGGCGGAACTGCAGTTTCTGGATTTCGCGCAGGTGCTGGCTCTGTTCGAGGCGAAGCGCCACCACGGCAACGCCGATCGCCGCCATGCCGACCAGAACACCCACCATGCGCGGAATCGTCATCAGGTTCTGCCCGCCGCCGAGTCCGCCAGCGGACGCCTGGTCGGCAGCCTCAACTTCGTTCCCGGCTTGACCTTGCCGGGATCCACATTGGGATTCAGCCGCTGGATCTCCTTCCACAACGCTTCGGACCCCAGTTGGTCACGAGCAATGGAGCTGAATGTCTCTTTGACCTGTACCTCGTGGAAACGGTTTTCTTTCGGGGCGCGCCGCGTCGAAGCGACGGGCTTTTCGACTTCCCTGTCCGTGCGTTTCTCGCGATCCTTGGCGCTGTCCGTCAGCTTGGCGCCCGGAGCGGGTGCCTTGCGGCCCTTGTTAAGCACCGCTCCGATTTGAGCCAGATCGGAATCCCGCGTCTTCTGCGTCGCGTCGACGATGACCTTGGACGGGCCGACCGGTTCGAACAGATCGCGCGGCAGGGCCGGGAGAATCACTTTTTGCCCTTCGATGACCACGTCGATGTCCTTGATCTGACCCTTGTTGGCCGCCCGGAACGCCTCCACCACCTTGGGCGATGTCGAGTTGTATTCGGCCCGGAGGATCGAGTGGACGGTCTCGCCCTTCTGGACAACGTGCTCCTTGCTGCGGGCGGGTGGATCGCTTGTTACGACCGATTCCGCCGGGGCCTTCGTGGGCTCGGGTTCCCTTCGGATCGAATCGCTCTCGGCCAGGGCGATGGGCTCGCGGCTCGATGTGGGCATGGTCTCGCGGACGCTCGGCGTCGGAGGAACGATCTCGTCGGGCGCCTTGCGCATGATCTCGAGCTTGCTGCCTCGCCCGTCGGCGTCGGCAATGCCCGACGGCGACGGATCGGGTACGAGGGGATCGCTGGGGTTCAGGATCGCCGGCCGCGGCAGCATGTCGGGCGAGTCATGGTCGGTCGGCTCGGGGGGATCCAGCGTCGTGGACGCGGGTGACCCTTCGCTCATCGGAGGAGTGTCCGGGTCCGGGGTGTCCTGAAAACTGGCGACCGGGGAAACATCCGGCTCGGGCACCGGCTCGTTGGCCAGCGGAAGCACGGCCGGTTTCTGGGCTCTGGCCAGTTGACGGATGTCGCCGGGAGGAGCGGTCGGGCCGCTGTGCTGGAGCAGCATCGCAAAGACCACGATGAAGGCCAGCCCGACCAGAAGCCCGATCTTCGTTTCACGCGTCATACAACCTCCGTGTCCTGTGTCGAATCCGTTCTCTTCGTGGCACCGGCCTGCCCGATGTGTGGCACCACCCTCTGTGTGATACCCGCACGGGCGTCACGCCGATACCACGCCGCGAAAACCGCCTCAGGCTGCGCTCTTTGCCTCCGGCAACCGCACAGCCACACGAAGCTTGGCGCTTCGCGATCGGGAATTCTGCCGGATCTCGTCGCTCGTCGGAGCCACCGGCTTCTTCGTGCGTATTTCATACACGCCGGCGCGCTTCTGATCAAGAAAGTTCTGCTTGACCAGGCGGTCTTCACCGCTGTGAAAGCTGATGATCCCGATCCGCCCGCCGGCATTCAAGCGTCTCGGCGCCGCCTCCAGCAGCGCCTGCAGGTTCTCTACCTCGTGATTCACCGCCATCCTGAGGGCCAGGAACGTGCGGGTGGCCGGATGAAGCTTGCCCGGATGCGACTGTGGTGAAGTCCCCAGCGCCGAGCAGACGATGCGGACCAGCTCCGACGTGCGGCGGATGCGTCCCTCTCGACGAACCTGGCAGATTCGCTTCGCAATTCGTCGGCTGAACCGCTCCTGACTGTTGAAGAAAATGAGATCGGAGAGCTCGTTTTCGCTCAGCGCGTTCACCAGGTCCGACGCGGTGCGTTCGAGCCGGTCGTCGAGCCGCATGTCGAGCGGAGAATCCGCGCTGAAGGTGAAGCCGCGGGACGGGTCGAGAAGCTGGTCGGTGCTGACCCCGAGATCCGCCAGCATGACGTCCACGGTGCCCACGCCGAGGGCATCGAGGGTGGCCTCGATCTGGGCGAAATTGGCACGCACCAGATCGATGTGCGGGCGTCGGGTGGACAGGTCGGCGCCGTCGAGTCGCTGGCGGGCCCGCTCGAGGTTGGAGGCATCGACGTCCAGGCCGATCAGACGCCCGGTCGGTCCCACGGCGTGGGCGAGCAGAACTGCGTGCCCACCGTGCCCCACCGTGCAGTCCACCACCGTCTCCCCGGGACCGGGCGACAGCAACTCCATCACCGGACCGATCAGGACCGGCACGTGCTCGATGGAACGGTCGTTTTCCACGCTGGAATCGTAGCGAATGAGAGCGGGATGATGCGAACGGCCGGCTGGGCTCCCGGACACAGGCCGGCGCGGACTCGCCCCGCCGTCAGTTCTCCAGGGCGCGATGGGCGATCCGGAGCGTCGTCGGCCCGGAAACCGACGCGTCACGCGGACGGTCAGGTCCCCTGCCAGAGCCAACGGCAGGCGGCAGACTTTCACGCGACGATCCGGTCAGGCGCACCGGGCACCCGGCGCGGCGGGGCTGCAGTGCCCGCGTCGGCACCGTCGCACCCGCGACGTCTGGGGTCCGGTGCACCGTCAAAAACGGGGCGCGTCAGCCTCCGTGCCGACGTTGGCCCCACCGACCGCTTTCGGACAGCAGGTGCTTGCAGACCTGGCTGAGAGTCGTGTCCCCGTCCAGTCAATCACGAATGAGGACCGCGTCACAGTGTTGCCCGACTCACCGCGTCTGTGAGTCGAAGCGGTGTACCCCGTGACCTGACCACTCTCGAAAAGCCATGCCTGAGCATCCAAGCTGCCGAAAGGCGTCAGCCCGGCGACTCCTTTCGCGGGGTCTGAGCTCCGGGCTTCCCCGGCCGTTCCCGCGCCAACAGGGCGGCCGGAGACCTTTTCCTGGATGGGCCGCCAAGGCACGCACTCCACCGCGCGTGCCCGGCAGCCCGAGACCTGTCAAGCCATTTCTTCACTCGCTGCGACACACGCTGCCGATCAGCCAATCGGTGTGTCGCCTCGCACGCCTGCGCCACGGACTTAACTGCCTGCGGAACCGTTCCCGTTGTGCGGCGCGGCCGCCTGTTTCTTGAGTTCCGCTTGCTTTGCGTAGTAATATTCCATATACTTCTTGAACTCATCCCGGTTCCAGATCACCAGGCGGTCGCGCGCCCCGGACAACATCAGATGCCTGTCAAGACGAGCCCGGTCAATCGCCCACTGCGGAAGCAGGATGCGTCCCTGCTTGTCCACCTCGAGCCGGGTGGCGTGAGCGAAGTACACCAGTTCAAAGTCCTCCTGCGCTTCGCCGGACTGCTGGGCCCGGTAGCGCTCCTCCGAGATGCGTTCAAAATACTTGTTGGGGTACAGGTAGAGCGTTGCGTACATCGCGTCCTGCCGCCCCGGGACCACATAGAAGTCTGTTCCGTCAACCTCAGGGTCCATCCCGGTTCGGATGGGTGCCGGGATTGAAACCCTGTTCTTGAGGTCCAGTGTCGCTTCATGAGACCCAGTGAAGAGCATGAGAAAGTTGCGGTTCGCGTTTAAGTGAGCTCCATCCCACCTCACACCCTTTCATGGGGGAACATAACACAGCATCCTACCGTCTGCAACACCTTTTTGCCGTAACTCGCGCAGAATTTACATTTTTTTTGTATGGTGTCCGTTTGACCCTACAGGTAGAGGGCTCCCTTCTGTCGAACCCCTAAAAGAACGCCCGATAAATGGAGCACCGACTCTGGGCGCACGGAATTCCGTTCGAGTTGACCGACACCTTCCCACGTTGAAGGGAGAATCTCGGCGAGACCGCTCCGGATCACAAAGACGTGGGGTCAGCGACAACTGGCTTGGCTGGTGGGGTGAGATGGGGTGGGTTCGCGCGCTGGACGCGGATCAGGGCGTCTGCGGCGGCGGCTTGGTCGCCATGGCCATCACATAGAGACGGCGCTCCGCCAGCAATTCGTCGTTTCCATAGACCTGCAACCGATATTCACCCGGCTCCTGGAAGGTCAGATTGGCGACGGTGAAGTTCAGTTCGGCCACGACCCGCGGGTTGGCAAACTCAATCGTACCCTCCTGTGAGAACAACGGGTCCTTGCTCTCGTCGGTATGAGCGAGCATCAGCTTGATGCGGGTCTGGCCGTAGCCGTCGGTCATGGCGACATGGACGGCCATCTGACGGTGTACCGCCGGGAACTTCCGCACGTTGATCGTGGAGAAGGTGCCCAGAAGGGTGCACTTCTGAGTCGCAGGGTCCTGGTAGATGGCATCGCACAGGACCATGGCAAGAACCACCGGCGCTGGCCGTCCGTATTTCGCGTCTGGCATGGAAGTCTCTCTGTTGCGGCGGGTGGTTGCGGTGCGAATCGACGGATGACGATCGATCGTCTTGCGTCGGTTTTTCGACTACGGCTCACCCAGGTTCAGAAACTCCTTCAAGTGCTGGTCATAGAGTTCGGCGTGGCGCGGGTCGGCAAAGTTGAGTCGCAGCTCGTTGATGACCTTTGTGCCCATGCGGACCCATTCGCCCCAGCAGGTCTGACAGATACTGGCCCAGACCTGCTCGCCCAGCGCGCCCTTGAAGGGACGTTCGGCCATTTTCGGCTGAACCCGGCCGCAGCGGCGGCAATGGATCTCACCCGCGGCGGTCGCCGGTGCGGGCGACCGGGCGGCGGGGGCCTGAGCGGAGACCTCGGGCGCTGCTTCACCTAGCTCTTTGAGCAGGGTCGCAATCTCGTTGCGCGGCATGAGATCACCGCGGGCGTGCGCCACCTCAAATCCTTTACGCAGGGTGCGGACGGCCCCGGCGCGGTCGCCCACCTGCTTCTGGGCCAGGCCCAGGAGCTGGTAAGCCCGCGAGTTCTGGGCGTTCAGTTGGATGGACCGCTGGAGACTCGGGATCGCTTCCGCGAAGCGCCCGCCATCGACCAGCGCCCGGCCGAGACTGAAGTGCCCGAGCTCATTCTCCGGATCGGCCTCGGCCATCTTGCGAAACTGTTCGATGCGCGCATCGTCCATACACCGTCTCCTACATGTTGATGCTGTCACTATAGCCGTCTGACGCACGGAATGCGACGCGGCGGGCTCGTTGCGTGCGAGTGGCAGGGACGCTCTGCGTGCCGTCACGGCACACAAAGTGTGTCCGCTATGTTGCGGCGGGTACCGTTGCCGGGGCGGGCTGGCCCTGGAGCAACTGCATGAGCGTGTCGGCGGCGGATTCGGCGCTGGCGACACAGTCGGGGATACCGACGCCGCCGAAGGCGTTGCCGGCGACGAGCAGTCCCGTGTGGGGCGCAAGGTGCTCGCGGATCCGGGCGACGCGGTCGAGGTGGCCGACGGGATACTGCGGCATCGAGGACGGCCAGCGATAGAGCTCGGCGAAGAGCGGCTCGCCCTGCGCGCCCATCAGGTCGCGCACGTCCTTGAGCACGGCGGTGCGGAGGGCATCATCCGGCATGTCGTATACATGCGGGTGCATCGCCCCGCCCAGGAATGCCCGCAGAAGAACGTGGCTCTCGGGGGCGCGGTTCTCGAACTTGATGCTGCTGACGGTGACGGCCAGGATGGTGCGTTTCTCGAGAGCGGG
>CAZQEN010000045.1:0-4175 GCA_964591605.1 uncultured Planctomycetales bacterium | reverse complement strand
GGCCTCCCGGGCGCGGGCCTGGGCCGCCTTCAGATCCGCGCGCATGGCCTTGATGATGCTGCGATGGCGATTCTCCATCTCGAGAAACCGCGGCATGGTCGCCCGCAGGCTCAGCTCGGCCGGGTCGGCGGTGTAGATCCCCCCCACCATCGGCTGGGCGATGCGATCGAGCGCCTCCTGGCCGAACCGTCGGCGCACGAAGTCGGCCAGGCTCTCATCGCCGCTTGTCCCGTGATCCTTGCGCGGCAGCACCAGATCCAGGGCCATGCGCGCCTTGGCGGACCACGAGAAGAGCCGGCTGGTCACGAACGGCCAGATGCGGCTGGGCGCCAGAAGCAGGAACCCTTCGGGGACGGGATACATGCCGCCGTCGCGCACGATGTAGGTCCGCCGGCAGGCAGGGTTGGTGCCGATCACCTGTCCGGTCAGGCCGATGCGCCGGCAGAGGGCGATGCCGGCCGGCTTCTGGGTGATGAAGGCGTCCGGACCGCCTTCGATGATGAATCCGTCGCGGCGGGCGGTGAGAATGTTGCCGCCGAGGCGCGGCGCCGCCTCGTACAGATGCAGTTCGATGGGCAGGCCCCGTTCCCGGGACAGCTCGGTGAGCCGGTGCGCGGCGGCCAGGCCGGTGATGCCGCCCCCCACGACGACGACGCGTTTGCCGGGTTGAGAACTCATGTCGCAGGTCGATACTCGTGGACGGCGTCGATCAGGGCATGGACGTGATCGACGGGTGTCTCGGGCAGGACACCGTGTCCGAGGTTGAAGACGTGTCCGGGGCGCCCGCGGACCGAGTCGAGGACCGCCCGGGTGCGGCGCTGGATCTCGGAGGGCGTGGCGAAGAGGACGACCGGGTCGAGATTGCCCTGCACGGCCAGGTCGTGACCGATTCGCCCCCAGGTGGCGGCCAGATCCACGCGCCAGTCGAGACCGAGCACGTCAGGTCCCGCCTCGCGCATCGCCTCGAGCAGCACCGTGGTGTCCGTGCCGAAGTAGATGATGGGCGTGCCGGGCGTGATCGCATGGAGCAGCCACTTCATGGCCGGCAGGACGAAGGCGCGGTAGTCGGCCTCGCTCAGGCAGCCGACCCAACTGTCGAAGAGCTGCACAGCCTGCGCCCCCGCGGCGATCTGCTCGTTGAGGTAGGACGCCAGGCCGCGGCAGAGCTTTTCGAGCAGGGCGTGCCAGGCGGCCGGGTCGCGGTACATGAGCGTCTTGGTCTGCCGGAAGTGCCGGCTGGAGCCGCCCTCGATGAGGTAGCTGGCGACGGTGAAGGGCGCGCCGCAGAAGCCGATGAGCGGTACGTCGGGCTTGAGGGCCCGCCGGGTGATCCGGACCGCCTCGTAGACATACCCGAGGGCCGCCGGGTCCACCTCTTTTAGGTTCTCGACGTCCTGGCGGGTGCGCACGGGGCGGTGGATGCGCGGGCCTTCGCCGGCGTCGAACGAGAGCCCGACGCCCAGCGGCTCGGAGATCAGCAGGATGTCGGAGAAGATGATGGCCGCGTCGACGCCCAGACGATCGACGGCCATGAGCGTGGCTTCGGCGGCGAGCTGCGGCGTATGGCAAAGCTCGAGGAACGAGACGTTTTCGCGCAGCTCGCGGTATTCACGGAGGAAGCGGCCGGCCTGGCGCATGATCCAGATCGGCGTATAGGAGGTTTTCTCGCGGCGGCACGCCTTCAGAAACGCGCAGTCGTGAAGGCGATGTTCGAGGTCGCGTCGTTCCTGCGGCGGCCAGACGAGCTCGAAGCGCCGGGCCCCGGCCACGTCGATGCCCGAGTCGGCGCTGGCGCGCTTGCGGGCCAGGAGCATGGCGCCGTCGCGGGCGAGGCCCCCGATCAGGTCGCCCATGCGGGAGCGGTCAGGCTCGAAGTCGAAGCCAAGGCTAAGTTCCTTGAGCCTCTGTCCGCAGGTCGGGCCGATGTTGCCGATCAGCGTGCGGCGCAGGGCCTGCCGAAGGGCGTCTTCGCGGCCCATATCACGGGCCACGGCCAGCAGATGGTTTACCTGCTGCGCGCTCGTGAAGATGACCGCGTCCGCCTGGCCGGCGGCCACCTGTTCGATGGCCGCCCGCAGCGGACTCAGGTCCTCGGGCAGCGCCCATTCGTACACGAGGACCGGCAGCACCTGGGCCCCGCGGGCCTGCAGCGCCTCGTGGAGCTCGCCGTTCGATTCGCCGTACTCCTGCACCGCGATCCGCCGGCCCCGCAGGTCGCCGTCGAGCGCGGCGAGCACTTCCTGCGAGGTGTTCGGCTCCTCGGCCACGAGGTCGGGGGGCAGCCCCCACTCGCGCAGGGCCGCGACTGATTTGGGCCCTCGCGCGACACGCGTCACCTTCCGCAACGATTCCAGCAGCCGCTCACGCGGATGATGCTTTTCGAGGAGCGAGAAGAGGGCCCGCGTGCCGACGCCGGTCAGGAAGACGACGGTATCGAGCCACCCGGCCAGCAATTCGTCCGCGAACTGCCGCAGCGAGGCGCTGTCTTCGACCGGGACCTCGCGCAGGGCGGGCGCGCTCGTCACCTGCGCGCCGAGCCGCTCGGCCAGCCGGGCCATCTCGCCCGACCGCCGGCTCTCGAAAATGACCAGACGTAAGCCCTCGAAGCTTCCGGCCATGCGGCTATCTTAACCGCAACGCGTGCGCGGCACGAATAGAGCCGGAGGGTGCCGCCGTGATGTGAGCCGTGCGCAGGTACCCCTCAGCCCGGCACCATCCAGGACAACGCAGGCACGTAGGCCTGGAGCATGACGAGGAGGCCGACGAGGATGGCGAGGGCGAGGCTGTGAAGGAAGACGTAGCGGAGGATGCGGCCTTCCTGGCCGTACCACTGCGTGGCGGTGCTGGCAACGACGATGCTCTGGGCGTCGATCATTTTGCCCATGACGCCGCCGGCGCTGTTGGCGGCGGCCATCAGGATGGGGCTGAGGCCGAGCTGGAGGGCGGTGATCTTCTGGAGGCTTCCGAAGAGGACATTGGAGGCGGTGTCGGAGCCGGTGAGAGCGACGCCCAGCCAGCCCAGGAGCGTGCCGAACAGCGGGTAGAGCCGGCCGGTGCGGGCGAAGGCCAGCCCCATGGTCGCGTCGAGCCCGGCGTAGCGCGTCACGTAGCCCAGCGAGAGCATGGCGGCCACGGTGAGCAGCGACAGCCGCACGCGCCGCAGCGTGGCCCCGTAGACGCTCAGCATCTCGCGCAGTGAGTAGTGCATCAGCAACCCAGCGACGAGGGCGGCCGCGAGAATGCCGCTGCCGGTGGCCGAGAGCCAGTTGAGTGTGTACACCGCCTTCTCGGGCGTCGGTTCGGGCACGACGGGCTGCACGCGGACGATCTGGCGATCCAGGGAAGGAACGGACCAGTGCAGCACTGAGACGCCGTCGAGGGCGGCTTTCACCCGCGGCAATCCCCAAACGAACACGAAGATGCTCAGCAGGATCCATGGCAGCCAGGCGCGCAGGTGCTCGCTGCGGGCGGGCGAGCGTGGGCCATTCCCGGTAACGTGCGTCGGACTGGCCGCCGGATGTGCGACGTGAGACGTGAGAGGTGGGACGCCGGGCGGGTCGTCATTCGCATCGCGCGTCTCAGATGCAACACGATCCGACGAATCTGCCCGCCAGATGCGGCGCGGGTGCCAGACGACAAGCAGGAGCGTCACCGCACCCATCGAGGTCACCGCGGCAATGATGTCCACCAGCCACGGCCCGTGAAAGTTGGAGACCAGGAATTGCGGCACGGCGAAGAACAGGCCGGCCACCAGCACCGCCGGCCACACCTCCAGCGTCCCGCGCAGACCCGCAAATGCCGCGACCAGCCAGAACGGGACGATCAGCGAGAAGAACGGCAATTGCCGCCCCACCATCGCGCTGAGCGCGTGCAGATCGAGTCCGGTCACGCCCTGCAGGGCGATGATGGGTGTGCCCAGTGCCCCGTAGGCGACCGGTGCCGTATTGGCGATGAGCGAGAGCCCGGAAGCCTGCAGCGGCTTGAAGCCCAGGCCGATGAGCACCGCGGCCGTTACCGCCACCGGCGTGCCGAAGCCGGCCGCCCCTTCAAAGAACGCCCCAAAGCAGAAGGCAATTAACAGGAGCTGGAGGCGGGCATCCCGGGTGAGGCCGGTGAGCCCCTGGCGCAGGATCTCGAAGTAGCCGCGCCGCTCGGTGAGCTGATAGAGGAAGATG